>NZ_CP066786.1:2547500-2847500 GCF_016598595.1 Martelella lutilitoris | reverse complement strand
GCATTCTCGGCCGCTGGATGCGGATGGTCACCATTCCCAACCAGTCCTCGGTGCCGAAGGCCTTCACTGAATTCGACGAGGCCGGCCGGATGAAGCCGTCCGCCTATTATCGCCGCGTGGTCGATGTGATGGAAGAACTGATGAAGTTCACGCTGCTTCTGCGCGGACGCAGCGATTACCTGACCGAACGCTATTCCGAACGGGTGGAGAGCGCGGCGGAACTGTCAAAGCGGGTCAATCAGCGGGCTCTATAACATGTCATTGAACACCAAAAGGGGTCATTGTCCGAATGTATCGCAGATGGCTCTGGATCTCGCTCCATATACTCTCTCCGGCGTGCGGGAGAGATGCCCCGAAAGGGGCAGTGAGGGTGAAGCAGCATTTCCGTTCATGAGGGCGTCCGCTTGGAAAAGTTCCCCCCTCACTGTCGCTTTCGCGACATCTCTCCCCTCCGGGGCGAGAAGACTTGGGGGCTATACAGCAAGCCATATGCGATAGCTCCGCCCTTAAAGGGGGAAGTCGAACTTTAAGGCTGGACCGTTCATCCTTGGACGCTGAGCCTTTCGGGGTGGGCAAGCTCGAAGGGACCCGGAGCGCCGATTGCGGCCCTCAGGTTCAGTTCGGATCGAAACTCTGGCCGGAAACACAGGCGATTTCGGCGGCATTCGGCTGGGTCGGGAGGAGCGAATAGGCGGTTCGCTGGTCGCGGCTTTCGCAGATCGAACGTTCGATGGTGGAGAAGCCCTTGTCTGCGAGGCAGCGGTTGATGACGCGGTTTCGAAGCTTCTCATTGGTATCGTAGCTGTAGCTGGAGACGGGCGTGGTGTAGCCGCCGACTTCGCCGCAGACGGTTGTGTTGCCATCGGTGTTGCAGTCGATGACGCCGGGCACGCTGTAGCCGCCGGAAACCTCGGTCACCATGTTCTGCGGCACTTCCCTGAGCGCCTGGATGAAGCACTGGTCATAGGCCTGCTGGCGCTCGGCGCGGGTGCTGCCTTCCTTGTAGAGCACGTCGATCGGTCCGGACTGGCAGCCGGCAAGCGCTGCAAGCATGGCGAAAGTTAACATCGTCTTTGATTTCATGTCCTTGCCCCTCAGGGATGCTTCGCGGCTACGATTGCGGCAGGCGGACATCCTGTCAAGCCGGAACAATCTCAGCCGCCCATGATATAGCGCGTGCCGATATCGGTGATGAGAAGCGCGGTGATTGCCGAGGCGATAATGGCCGCAGCCGTGGGCAGCGCCTTCTCGTTCATCAGCAGGTAGACGATGCGGATCTCGATGAGAAAGGCGGCGAGCACGACGGCCTGGAACACGAGCAGCAGTATGCTGCCAAGCGGCTGCAGGCCGGTCGCGATCAGCAGGATCGCGAGCGCGGCGAAGATATTGATCGGCAGGCTCATCCAGTTGGTGGCGACCACGATCTTCAGGAAGGAGCGGGGCATGCCGGAGACCATGCAGACGAGCCCCAGCACCACCAGCGGCCCCATCCATCCGAGCCCCTGGACAAGCGCGCTCCTGAAGATCTCGCGGGCGCCGACGGAAATGGTCCGGGGAACGAGCACGGAGAGGCTGACGAGTTCGCTCGCGACCATGAAGGGGAAGGAAAATGCAAGCGCCCAGAACGAACGCGCAAGTCCGCGCTCGGTGAAATCCAGATAGCGCGTATGGGCGGGGTTGCCCTTGATCAGCAGCCACAGGCCGCGCATGTAGAAGAGGATTTCACCGGGCGTCGGCAAGGGCGAACCACCTTTCGATGAAATGGCTGTAGATCTCGGTCAGCATTTCCAGGTCGGCGACCGGCACATGCTCGTCCACCTTGTGCATGGTCTGGCCGACAAGGCCGAACTCGACCACCGGGCAGTAATTCTTGATGAAGCGCGCATCCGATGTGCCGCCGGTGGTCGAAAGTTTCGGCCGCCTGCCGGTCACCGCCTCGACGGCGGCGGCAAGGCTGCCGGAAAGACGCTCGTTACGGGTGAGAAACACAGGGCTGACGCGGCCCAGCCATTCGAGCGAAAACCGGGCGGGATCGCGTCCGGGCCTCAGCCTCTCGTCGGTGGCCGCGCGGTTTAGCCGGGTTGCAAGCTCGTCCTTCAGCGTCTCCTCGCTCCACAGGTCGTTGAAGCGGATGTTGAAGGTTGCCGAAACGCTTTCGGGAATGACGTTGGTGGCTGCATTGCCGGTGTCGACCGAGGTTACTTCCAGGTTGGACGGCGGGAAGAGGTCTGTGCCGTGGTCGAGCGGCTCGCCCATCAGGGCGTCCAGCATCGCCGTCATGGCGCGAAGCGGATTGTCGGCAAGATGCGGATAGGCGACATGGCCCTGCGTTCCGGTCACCGTCAGCCTGCCGGTCAGCGATCCCCGGCGACCGACCTTGATCATGTCGCCGAGCGCATCGGGATTGGTCGGCTCGCCGACGAGGGCGGCATCCCATTGCTCGCCGCGCGCCTTCGCCCATTGCAGCAGCTTGTCCGTGCCATTGACGCCGGGGCCTTCCTCGTCACCGGTAATCAGCAGCGAGACGGAGCCGGGCAGCGTAAAACCTTTATCCAGGAGCCGGGCAAGCGCCGCAATGAAGCAGGCGATCCCGCCCTTCATGTCCACCGCGCCGCGCCCGAACAGAAGCCCGTCGGCGATCTCGCCGGAAAAGGGCGGATGACGCCAGGAGGCCGCGTTTCCGGGCGGCACCACATCCGTATGGCCGGCAAACATCAGGTGCGGGCCGGAGGTCCCGAGCCGCGCATAGAGGTTTTCCACGTCGGGCGTTCCGTCCGTGTGACCGGTCATCCGCTCGACCGCAAAACCGAGCGGCGTCAGCATCGCCTCCAGGGCCGACAATGCCCCGCCTTCCTCCGGCGTAACCGAAGGGCAGCGGACAAGCGTTTGCAGGACGGAGACGGGATCGGAGAGCTTCATAGGGAAATATCTAGATGTTTTTTCGGCCGTTGCGAGAGCTTGGGAAGCGCCGCCGGGCGTTTTCCGGCAGCGCTTCGTCCTTTTCTGCCGATATCAGTCGCGCAGAAGCTCGTTGATGCCGGTCTTGGAACGGGTGCGCTCGTCGACGCGCTTGACGATGACGGCGCAATAGAGGCCCGGTCCCGGCGCACCGTTGCCCATGGGCTTGGCAGCGGGCAGCGTGCCGGCGACGACGACCGAATAGGGCGGGATTTCGCCATAGGTGATCTCGCCGGTGGCGCGGTCGACGATCTTGGTCGACTTGCCGATATAGACGCCCATGCCGAGAACCGAACCCTCGCGCACGATGCAGCCCTCGACGACTTCCGAGCGCGCGCCGATGAAGCAATTGTCCTCGATGATGGTCGGGCCGGCCTGCATCGGCTCCAGCACGCCGCCAATGCCGACGCCGCCGGAAAGGTGAACATTCTTGCCGATCTGGGCGCAGGAGCCGACGGTGGCCCAGGTGTCGACCATCGCGCCTTCATCGACATAGGCGCCGAGATTGACGAAGGAGGGCATCAGCACCACGCCGGGCGCGATATAGGCCGAGCGGCGCACCACGGCGTTGGGCACGGCGCGGAAGCCGGCGGCGCGGAACTGGTTGTCGCCCCAGCCCGCAAACTTGGAGGGCACCTTGTCCCACCAGGTGGCATCGCCCGGACCGCCCTTGACCACTTCCATATCGTTCAGGCGGAAGGAGAGCAGAACCGCCTTCTTCAGCCATTGGTTGACCTTCCAGGCGCCGTGTTCCTGCCGCTCGGCAACGCGTGCCTCGCCGCTGTCCAGCAGGTTGAGCGCATCCTCGACCGCCTCGCGCACTTCGCCCCTGGTCGAAACGGAGATTTCGGCGCGATTTTCAAATGCGGTCTCGATGGTTTTTTCAAGCGATGCGTGGTCGGTCATGTGGTCGTCCTTGTCAATGTCGCGTCTGATCGGCGCGGAAGAATCCGTCAAGCTCCAAGCTGTCCCACTGCTCTAGGCGAGGCGCGCCAGTGCGTCAATCTTTGCCGACGGCTTTGAGGTTCATCGGCGGAAAACGCAAATGCCCCCGCCGGGAGGCGAGGGCATGCCGATGAAGCGCATCGGGCGCGACCGATGGAGACGGTCTAAAGAGCGTGTGCGGAATGTCTACCAGCGCATCGGGCGATCCGGCAGGTCGTCGACGGTGATCACCATGTCGCCATTGCGGTCCATGCGGGCAAACATCTTCGCGGACAAGGCGGCGAATTCCTGCTGCGAGATCTGGCCGCTGCGGTCGCTGTCGGCGCGGACGAAGAAGACGCGCCGCATGTCGCCGCGATGATGGCCGTTCCATTCGCCCCGGCGGCGCTCGCCATCGGGGCCCATCCGGTGGTAGCCGCCGTCGCGCATCGCCATGTGCGGCTTGAAGCCCTGCCGGTTGTCGTCATCCTGATCCTTGGCCATGGCCGCGCGCTCTTCGCCGCGCGCCTCGGGCCGGGGATTGTTCTTGCGGAATTCGGCGATCTTCGCCTTGCGGTAGTCGGCAAATTCGCCGGGCGTGATCACGCCGTCGCCATTGACGTCGATCGCCGTGAAGCGACCGTCCTGGAAGGCCGCCACCTCTTCCTCGGTGATCTTTCCGTTCTTGTCGGCGTCGGCAGTCTTCAAGAGAAAGATATAGCCGCGTTCGACGGGGGCGGGGCCGCGCATGTCGCGCGCCGCGCCCGGCATGGCGGTCGCGCCGAAGGCCAGTGACGTTGCGAGTGCGGTCAGGGTCAGATGCTTCACGGTCATGGCTCAAATCCTCGTTTTGCCTTGATGACAAAATGAAGGTAGGCGAGCGCCGCCGCCGGGACGACTTAATTATTCGCAAGGTAGCTGAATTATCTGTAATTCATATTCCGTTCACCATGGAAGGCCAGCACGGCGCCGACAAAGCCCGTCAGATCCTCGGTGACATAGTCGATATGGGCCGTTTCGTCGTCCAGTCGTTCGAAGGCCTCGGCGAAGCCGTATTCCAGATTGGGCGGAACGATCAGCACGGTCTTCATGCCGAGCGCCTTCGGCTCCCGCAGATTGCGCGGCAGGTCCTCGAACATGGCGGCATGGTCCGTATCCACGCCGGAGCGACGGAGGAATTTCGCATAGGCATCGGCCTCGGGCTTCGGGGTGAAGCCGGCCGCCACGATGTCGAAGATGTCATCGAAGTGGTCGAGTATGCCAAGCGCCTCGGCGGTCTTTTCCGCATGCGGCACGGAGCCGTTGGTGAAGATGAACTTGCGTCCCGGCAGCGCCTTGATCGCCGCGCCCAGGACCGGGTTCGGCTCGAGCACGGAATAGTCGATCTCGTGCGCCTTTTTAAGAAAGTCGTTGGGGTCGATGTCGTGATTGATCATCAGCCCCTGCAGCGTCGTGCCGTGGTCGCGGTAATAGCTCTTCTGCAGCACGCGCGCTTCGTCTTCCGGCAGCGAAAGAAGCTCCGAAACATAGGCGGTCATGTTGCGATCGACCTGGGCGAAGAGGTCGACATGATGCGGGTAGAGCGTGTTGTCGAGATCGAAGACCCAGTCACGGATCGTCATGAAATCGGCGGCGTCGGGATGTGTTTTCGTCATGGCTCGCTTATGGCAGAGCCGGCGCGGGAAGGAAACTGATTTCCGTCAAGGACGGGCGGCCTGCTTCCGGGTCGGACGAGACTGTGCTAAGCCGAAGCCATGAAAACCGGATCGATCAGCTTTTCGCCTTGCGGCGCGATCATCCTGCAGGACAGAAAGCGCCTGCCGGCCCGGTTTTTCGCGAATTTCTGCAAGACCGCCTGCGGCAGGCTTTAAGCGAGCGTGAACTGAACTCCACCCCTTCGGTTTCCCGCCTCGCAAGGTCTTCATCCCATGGAACTCTGGATCGGCATAACCTTCGCCGCCGCCTTTCTGCAGAACATGCGCTCCACGCTTCAGAAATATCTGAAGGGACGCATGGCGACGCTCGGCTCCACCTTCACCCGTTTCGGCTTCGGCCTGCCCTTTGCCGCGCTCTATTTCGCCTTCCTGGCTTTCGGTCTCGACCGTCCTGTGCCGGCGGCGAACGGCGACTTCGCCTTCTGGGCGCTGATCGGCGCCGTCGGCCAGATCGGCGCCACCTTCCTGCTGGTCTATCTGTTTTCCTTCCGCAATTTCGTGGTCGGAACCGCCTATTCGCGCACCGAGCCGGCGCAGGCGGCCATCCTCGCCTTCATCTTCTTCGGCGCGACCATATCCTTCGCCGCGATTGCCGCCATTCTCATCTCGATTGCCGGCGTCATGCTGATCTCGCTGTCGCGCAACGACATGGGCTTTGGCGGGCTTATTCGCGGGCTTTTGACCCGCACGGCGCTGGTCGGCATCGCATCTGGCACGCTGTTCGGGCTTTCGGCTGTCTCCTATCGCGCGGCCTCTCTGGCGCTCGCGCCAAGCCTGCCGCAGCCCGACGCGATCATGCAGGCCGCCTTCACGCTGGTTATCGTCATCGCCGTGCAGACGGTTGCCATGCTTGTCTACATGCTGGCCTTCGATCGCGCCGAACTGGTAAAGGTCGCAAGGGCCTGGCGACCGGCGCTCGCCGTCGGCTTCGTCGGCGCGACGGCCTCCTTCGGCTGGTTCATCGCCATGACCCTGCAGCAGGCGGCGATCGTCAAGGCGGTGGCGCAGGTGGAGATGCTGTTCTCCTTCGCCACCTCGGTCATCGTCTTCAAGGAGAAGATGACCGGGGCCGAAGCGATTGGTTGCGCGCTCGTCGTCCTCGGCGTGCTGACGCTGCTTCTGGCATAGGTCTGATTGACTCGTCCGCCGCGAGCGGCAAAGGATGGGAGAGGGGACAACCAATCCGAACGGGGACATGAATGACGCAAGCGCCTGAGACGGAAGCGCCGGCCTATCCGGGGCGATGGCTGGCGATGTCTGTGCTGATCGCGGCCGCCTTCATGAACCTCCTCGATGCCACCATCGTCAATGTGGCGCTGCCGGTCATCGGCAAGGATCTCGATGCCCACAGCTCGTCGCTGGAATGGGTCATCGCCGGCTATGTGATGGTCTTCGCGCTGGCGCTGATGCCTTGCGGACGGCTTGGCGACATCATCGGCAAGAAGCGGATGTTCCTGTTCGGCGTGGGGTTCTTCACCCTGGCCTCGGCCTGTTCCGGCGCCGCGCCCAATATCACGGCGCTGGTGGTTGCCCGCCTTTGCCAGGGGCTGGGGGCGGCAATCATGGCGCCGCAGGTCCTGGCGCTGGCGCAGGACATGTTTGCCTCCAGGGAGCGCTCCAGCGCTTTCTCGCTGTTCGGGACAGCAAGCGGCATCGCCATCGTCTCCGGTCCGCTGATCGGCGGCTGGCTGATCGCGATCGACCTTTTCGGGCTTGAATGGCGCTCGATCTTCTACATCAACGTGCCCGTCGGCATTGCCGCCGTCATTGCCGGACGCATTCTCATTCCCGACATTGTATCAAGCGAACGGTCTTCGCTCGATGTCACCGGCGTGCTGATCGTCGCGACCGCCTTCGTGCTGCTGATTTTCCCGCTGGTCGAGGCGCGCCGCTTCGGCTGGCCGCTCTGGTGCTTCGCGATGATCATTGCCGCCTTTCCGACCTTTGCCGCCTTCTATGTCTTCGAGCGGCGACGCGAACGGAGGGGCCTGTCGCAGCTTCTGCCGGTCTCGCTGATGCGCAATCACGGCTATCGCCTCGGCGGCTTCGTCGCGCTGGTGTTCTACTCGACGCCGGCGGGCCTGTTCATGACCTTCGCGCTCTTCCTGCAGCAGGGTTTTGGCTTCACCCCGCTCGAGGCGGGTCTCTCCACCGTCCCCTTTCCGCTCGGCGCCTTCCTCTCCGCCTTCACCAACAGCCGCCTTTCCGACCGTTTCCTCAAGGGGCGTATCCTTGCGGCATCGGCGACGATGGCGGCCGGCTATGTCATGCTGTTCTTCGTCGTCCTCGGGGCGGACCAGCACCTCGCCATCCTCGATTTTGCCCCGCCGCTCTTCATCTGCGGCTTTTCGCTCGGCATGACGGCCTCGCCGCTGTTCCAGACGATCCTTGCTGATGTGCCGGGCCGCGATGCGGGCTCTGCCTCCGGCGCGCTGCAGGCCATCCAGCAGGCGGGCAGCGCGCTCGGCATCGCCATTGCCAGCGCCCTGTTCTTCTCCGTCATCGCGGCACGCCAGCAGGCGGGCGCGGCAACGCCGGATGCCTATGTCGCCGGCTTTTCCGCCGGCATCGGCTACATGATCTTCGCCATGGCGACGGTGTTTGCCGCCGCGCTGTTCATGCCGTCCGTCAAGCCGTCCGGCGAAAAGCCGGCGGCCGAGGGCATGATGCTCGGCTGACGGGCGGGCCCGCCGACAATTGACTTTTCCGCCGTCCTCGCCCAATTGGTGACGGCCCTTCAACCAAGATGCGGAGATCCCATTGGCTTCCAGTCAGACGGAGACCGCGCCGAGCGGCGCGACGACCGAGCAGAACCCGGGCCGCTGGACGGCGCTCGCCGTGCTGCTGTCGGCGGTGTTCATGAACATGCTCGACGTCACCATCGTCAATGTGGCGCTGCCGTCGATCCAGGAGGGGCTGAACGCCTCCAACTCCGCGATTGAATGGATCGTCGCCGGTTATGTGCTGATGTTCGCGCTGGCGCTTCTGCCCTTCGGGCGGCTCGGCGATATTGTCGGCAAGAAGTCCATGTTCATCGCCGGCGTGGCCTGTTTCACGCTCGGCTCCGCCCTTTGCGGGCTTTCGCACACCACGCTGATGCTGGTGCTCGCCCGCCTGTTCCAGGGGTTTTCGGCGGCGATGATGACGCCGCAGGTCCTGGCGCTGACGACGGTGATGTTCGCGCCGCACGAGCGCGCCCGCGCCTTCAGCTTCTTCGGCATGATGGCGGGGATCGCGACCGTCAGCGGGCCGATCATTGGTGGATTTCTCGTCGAGCACAGCCTGTTCGGCCTCGGCTGGCGCGCGATCTTCCTGATCAACCTGCCCATCGGCCTGTTCGCCATCGTCGCCGGCGCGAAGCTCGTGCCGTCAACGCCGCGCCGTGCCGATACCCGCAATGACTATCTCGGCATTCTGCTGATCGCGGTCGCCATGTTCATGCTGATCTTTCCGCTGGTGGAAGGCCGCACCTTCGGCTGGCCGCTCTGGTGCTTTGCCATGATGGCCGCGGCCTTTCCCGTGCTCCTCGCCTTTGTGCTCTGGGAGCGACGGCAGAACGCCCGCAAGAAGCCGCAGCTTCTCTCGTTCCAGCTGATGAAGAACCGCAACTTCATGGTCGGCGGCTCGATGGCGCTGTTCTTCTTCTCCACGCTTCCGGGCTTCTTCCTTTGCCTCGCGATCTTCCTGCAGGTGGGGTTCGGCTTTTCGGCCCTGAAATCGGGCATGACCACGGTGCCTTTTTCGCTCGGCGTGTTCACCGCGTCGCTGATCAGCGGCCGGATCGGCCACACCTACCTGAAGCCGCGGGTGATCTTCGGCATCGCGCTGCTCGGCGTCGGCATGTTCTGGCTCAGGCTCTATGTGCTCGGCGTCGGCGACGAGGTGTCGCGCTGGGCGCTGTTCGCGCCGCTGATCGTCTCCGGTCTCGGCCTCGGCATCGCCATCGCCTCGATCTTCCAGCTTGTCCTGTCGGGCGTGCCGCATGAGGAGGCGGGGTCGGCCTCCGGCGCGCTCCAGGCCGTGCAGCAGCTCGGCGGTGCCTTCGGCATCGCCATCGTCAGCGGCATCTTCTTCGCCCGTCTCGGCATGGCGCTGCAGGCCGGCGCCGACAACCACCCGGCCTATGTCAGCGCCTTCGCCATGGCGCTGATCTATAATCTCGCTGCCTATGTAGGGGTTATAGCGCTCGCGCTTCTGCTGCCTGCCGACCGCAAGCCGGGCGCAGCGGCGCCCGCCGCAGAGGAAAACGCTCCGCACATTGCTTGAGGCAACCTGTGCAGGGCGTCGAAAAGACAAGCGGGAGCGCGCGCCTTACGGCACGATCAGCGTGCCCGCGCCGCCCTTGGTGAGGATTTCGAGCAGGACCGAGTGCTTGACCTTGCCGTTGAGGATGACGACGCCCTCGACGCCGGCCTCGATCGCCTCGATGCAGGTTTCGACCTTGGGGATCATGCCGCCGGAAATCGTGCCGTCGAGGATCAGCTTGCGCGCCTCGGCCACCGACAGTTCCTTGATCAACTCGCCTTGTTTGTCGAGCACGCCGGGGACGTCCGTCAGGAACAGAAGGCGGGTTGCGCGCAGCGCGCCCGCGATCGCGCCGGCAAAGGTATCGGCGTTGATGTTGTAGGTATGGCCGTCATTGCCGGGAGCGACGGGGGCAATCACCGGGATCATCTCGGACTTGGCGAGAAGATCGAGCAGCGTGGTGTCGACCGTGTCGACCTCGCCGACGAAACCGAGATCGAGAATGCGCTCGATGTTGGAATCGGGGTCGATGACGGTCTTCTTCGCCTTCTTCGCGAAGACCATGTTTCCGTCCTTGCCGCAAAGACCGATCGCCCATTCGCCGGTCTGGTTGATCAGCGCCACGATTTCCTTGTTGATCGAACCGGCCAGCACCATCTCGACGATCTCGACTGTGGCCTCATCGGTGACCCTCAGCCCGCCCTCGAACTTCGACTCGATCCCCATGCGCTTCAGCATGTTGCCGATCTGCGGGCCGCCGCCATGGACCACGATCGGGTTGACGCCCGACTGTTTGAGAAGCGCGACGTCGCTGGCGAAGGCCTGGCCGAGTTCCGCATCGCCCATGGCGTGGCCGCCATATTTCACGACGATGGTCTTGTTCTCGTATTTCTGCATATAGGGCAGCGCCTGCACCAGCAGACGTGCCTGAACTTCGCTTTCCGACAATGACATGGAATACCCCGGGGTGCTTTGGTCCTCGCGGCCTTTTAGCGCATCCGCGGGCCATAGTGAATATTGCGGCGGGAAGTAAAACGCAGGTCTCAGCCGGCCACGGTCTGCTGGATCGCCAGCCGGAGATCGTCGAGACCTGCATTTTTCTCCGAGGAGGTCGCGACGATGCCGGGGAAGGCGGCGGGACGCTTGCGGATCTTCTCGGCTGTGGCGGCAAGGAGCTTCTCGACCGCCGGCGGCTTGATCTTGTCGGATTTGGTCAGCACGATCTGGTAGGAAACGGCGGCCTTGTCGAGAAGGTTGAGCACTTCCTCGTCATTCTTCTTGATGCCGTGGCGGGCGTCGATCAGCACATAGACGCGCTTCAGCGTGGCGCGACCGCGCAGATAGTCGAAGACGAGCTTGGTCCACTGGTCGACCTGTTGCTTCGGCGCCTGGGCATAGCCATAGCCGGGCATGTCGACGAGCGCCATCGGCGGCAGGTCCTCGCCTTCGCCGGAATAGCCGTCGGGCACGAAATAGTTGAGCTCCTGGGTGCGGCCCGGCGTATTGGAGGTCCGCGCCAGCCCCTTCTGGGCAAGCAGTGCGTTGATCAGCGACGACTTGCCGACATTGGAGCGCCCGGCGAAGGCGACCTCGGGCGGGCCTTCCGGCGGCAGGAACTTCATCGACGGCACGCCGCGGATGAAGATCCACGGGCGGGCGAACAGGGCGGCGTCTTTGTCGATCGGCTGGGTCATAGCGTTTGTCTACCACGAAAGAAAAAGCCCGGCCAAGCGCCGGGCAGGAGCGTTGCCGGGGCTTTCCGGCAACGCGTTGTCTTGATCGTCATCCCCTTATGCGGGAACGGGCAGGCGACTATTCCGACGGGGCCGGCTTCTTGCGGCGGAACAGGCCCTTCAGATTGTCGAACAGCTCGATCTTGACTCCGTGGCGCTTCATGATGATCGACTGCTGCAGGATCGAGAGCGAGTTGTTCCAGGCATAGTAGATCACCAGGCCGGCCGGGAACTGCGCCAGCATGTAGGTGAAGACCACCGGCATCCAGTTGAAGATCATCGCCTGCGTCTTGTCCGGCGGCGTCGGGTTCATGCGCATCTGCAGCCACATGGTGAAGCCCATGATCAGCGGCCAGGCGCCGATCGCCAGGAAGGCCGGAACGCCCCAGGGCAGCAGGCCGAACAGGTTGAAGACGCTGGTCGGATCGGGCGCGGAAAGGTCCTGGATCCAGCCGAAGAACGGCGCATGGCGCATTTCGATGGTGACGTAGAGCACCTTGTAGAGGGCGAAGAAGATCGGGATCTGCAACAGCACCGGCCAGCAGCCGGCCACGGGATTGATCTTTTCCTTCTTGTACAGCTCCATCATGGCCTTCTGCAGGCCCATGCGGTCGTCGCCATACTGTTCCTTCAGCTCGGTCATCTTCGGCTGCATGCGCTTCATGTTGGCCATGGAGGCATACTGCTTGGAGGCGAGCGGGAAGAACAGAAGCTTGATGATGACGGTCGTGATCAGGATCGCGACGCCGAAATTGCCGACCTGGTGGTAGATGAAATCCATCAGCTGGAACAGCGGCTTGGTGATGAACCACAGCCAGCCCCAGTCGATCATGCGGTCGAACAGGGGAATGTTGTACTGCTTCTGGTACTGGGTCAGGATGTTGGTGACCTTGGCCCCGGCGAAAACCTTGGTCTGCAGCTCGGCCGACTGTCCGGCGGCGATGGTCAGCGGCTGATTGTCGGAATAGTCCGCCTGATAGCGCGCCCGGCCGTCGGTGAAATGCGAGAAACGGACGTCGTAGTTCATGTCGGACTGGGGAATGATCGCCGTGCCCCAGTATTTGTCGGTGACGCCGAACCAGCCGCCGTTCGACCCGGTATAGGTCTCGTTCTCATCGGCCACGTTCTTGTAGGTGTCCTCGGTAATGCCGCCGTCGGGCGTCATCACGCCGAGAAAGCCTTCGTGCAGCACCCAGGCCGACGGTTCGTCGGGCAGGTTGAAGCGGGTGATGCGGCCATAGGGATTGACCGTCACCTGCTTGTCCGAACTGTTGGTCACCGTGTCGTCCATCGTGATCATGTAATCGTCATCGATGGAGATCGTGCGGTTGAAGGTCAGGCCGGACTCATTGGTATAGGACAGCTCGACGGGCGTTGACGGCGTCAGCGTATCGCCCTTTTCAAGCGTCCAGACGGTCTGGGGACCGGGAACCGAACCGGAATTCTCGCCCTGGACAAAGCCAAGCTCGGCGAAATAGCCGTTCTCCGTGTCGGCCGGCGAGAACAGCGTGACAATCGGGCTCGTCGGGTTCACGGTGACGTGGTAGTCCTTGAGCTTGATGTCGTCGATGCGCGCGCCGGCAAGGTTGATGGAGCCGGAAAGCGCCGGCGTGTCGATCTTGACGCGCGGCGCCGTTTCCTGCTGGGCGCCGGCCTGGGAGAACACGGCATCGCCGCTGGCGCCGGTCGCGGAAGAACCGGCAGTGCCGGAGCCGGCGCCATTGTTCGTTGAAACGGTCTGTTCCTGGGCCGCCTGCTGCTGGGCTGCCTGTTCCTGCGCGGCGCGCTGCTCTTCCAGGCGCGGACCCATATACAGGAACTGCCAGGCCAGAACGACCAGGACCGTGAGCGCGATCGCAATGACAGAATTGCGGTTGTTTTCCATCTTATCTTCCTGGTGCGGACGCCTTGCGGCTCCGTCCGGTTCGGGGCGATTTCGAAATCCGTGATTCCAGCTCATCTGCGAGCATCGCGAAAGAGACGTCGAGCACCTCCCGACGGCCCACAACGACATAATCGCAACCGGGTTGCATTGCAAATGCGCCTTTGAGGCGCACAGCCTCTTTCAGCCGGCGGCGCATCCTGTTGCGCTCGACGGCGTTTCCCTGCCGCTTGGTCACAGTAAAACCGACGCGGGGCCCTTCCAGGGGCTCGCGCCGGTCAAGTACTTCCAGCAGAAACAGCGGGCCTTTCCGCCGTTCGCCTTTCTGGACGGCCAGAAATTGCGGGCGGGTCTTGAGCCGCCCGACAACCATCTCGGCATTGTCGTCCGGTCCGGCCATCGGGGCTTTCAGCCCTTAAGCCGAAAGACGCTTGCGACCGCGCGCGCGGCGGGCCTGGAGGACCTTGCGGCCGCCCTTGGTGGCCATGCGGGCACGGAAGCCGTGACGGCGTTTGCGAACAAGCTTGGAAGGCTGATAGGTACGCTTGGTAGACATTTGTTTAAATACCGCGGTGTGCGGCCCTTCTTGGTGAACTGCCGGAGCAGTTGAAGCGTGTGGATGATGTTGCCGGCATGAACGCCGCCTGGTGAGGCGGGCCAAGGCTTCCGGAAACTGCGCGGCTTATAAGGGAAAGGGTCGCAAATTGTCAATCATGCCGGGCGGGAGACTTTGCAAGTGCCTCAAATATGGCGGTTTTGTCCTGTCGGGGATTGGTCTATGATCTCTCAACCTATCCAACCGGAGACATGCGATGCTGAGGGCGAGTTCCCGGAAGACGCAGGACGCGCCTGACGACGCGGTCGCCGTTCCCGGTTTTCTGTCGGGCCTGTCGGGCCGCATTCTGGCGCTGACGGTCGTGATCATCATGTCCGCCGAAGTCGTCTTTTTCGTGCCCTCGCTGGCCAGCATGCGGCTGAGATGGCTGGACGACCGGCTGAGCACCGCCGCCGCCGCCGCGACCGTGATCGACGGGTTGCAGCCGCAGGTCCTGCCGCGCGCGCTGCAGGACGAGACGCTGATGGCGACCGGCACCAAGGCGATCGTGCTCAGGAAAGACGGCGCCTCGCAGCTTCTTGCCATCACCGACATGCCGCCGGAAATCGCCAAGACCTACGACCTGACCGATGTCGGCCCGGTCGATGCCGTGGTCGATGCCTTCGACGAACTGCTGTTCGGCGGCGACCGCGCCATTCGCGTCTTCGGCCATATCGGCGAAAGCGACGCGATCATCGAACTGGTGATCTCGGATGACGAGCTTCGCCATGCGCTTCTCGTCTATGCCCGCAACATCTTCCTCCTGAGCATTCTCCTGTCGACCTTCACGGCGATGCTGATCTTCTTCCGGCTGAACGCCATCCTGGTGCGGCCGCTCCGGCGCCAGATCGCCAACATGCAGGCCTTTTCCGATCATCCGGATCTGCCGGAAAGCGTCTATCGCCCGGAAGAGACCACGGATGAACTGGGCATCGCCGGCCGCCATCTCGCGTCTATGCAGAGCGAGCTGCAGAAGACGCTGCGCCAGCAGAAGCGCCTGGCCGAACTCGGTCTGGCCGTGTCCAAGATCAACCACGACATGCGCAACATCCTGGCCTCTGCCCAGCTGATGTCGGACCGGATCGCGGGGACCGATGATCCGGTGGTCCGCCGCGTCGCGCCGAAGCTGCTGCGCGCCATCGACCGGGCGGCGGCCTATTCCCGCTCGGTGCTGAGCTATGGCCAGGTCTCCGAAGCCGAGCCAAAACGGCAGATGGTGGGGCTGTTCGAGCTGATCAACGACGTGCACGACTATCTGGAGCTTTCCGCTGAGCAGCCGATCGACTGGATCAACCGCGTGCCGGAGGATCTGAAGGTCGATGCCGATCCCGAGCAGCTGTTCCGGGTGGTCTTCAACCTCTGCCGCAACAGCGTCCAGGCGCTGACGCAGCAGGCCGAGGAGAAGCGCGACACGCTCAATTGCCTGATCGTCTCCGCCCAGCGCCACGGCAGCGTCGTCTCTCTGTCCGTCGATGATACCGGCCCCGGCATGCCGCGAAAGGCGCGCGAAAACCTGTTCGCCGCCTTCAGGGGCGGCGTGCGCAGCGGCGGCACGGGGCTCGGCCTCGCGATCGCCCGCGAACTGGTGCTCGCCCATGGCGGCACGATCGCGCTGGTGGAAAAGGCGGGGCAGGGCACCCTGTTCCGCATCGAGATTCCCGACCGCCCGGTGGCGCTTGAAAACTGGCGCAGCGAGACCGGCGCCTGAGCCGCCCGGCGTCTCTCCGGGGCGCTTTGCCTCTCTCGTTCCGGGTGTCGAGATGTGCATTATGCAGTTGATTTTATAAGAGAATTAATGCGTCAGACCTTGACGTCCGGACATCGCCGCAGGACCGCAACCGGTCGGCCCCGCGCGTGTTTCAGAAAAATGACAGGTTTTTTCCGGAAACCGCTTGCATTCCAAATCCGAAGGCTCTAGAAGCCCTCTCGCACGCCGCAGACAAGACGCGGCGCATCGCAAGGCAAGCGCTCGTAGCTCAGCTGGATAGAGCACCAGACTACGAATCTGGGGGTCGGGAGTTCGAATCTTCCCGAGCGCGCCATTTTTACCGACATGACTTTCCCTTGATCTGCGTGATCTGTTTCATGGCTCGCACGGATTCGGCGATCGTGCCGCTTGCCTCTGCCCGTGCAGTATCGGCGAGGGACGTTGCGCGCGCCCATTGTTTCCAGGCCCTGCTGTCTGCGGGGCGGGGCAGACTGCGTTGCTTCCGGCTTCTTGATATGCGTCAACTTGTAGCGGGGCGTCGGCTTGATTGAGCCGGGCTGACGGCATAGTCGGGGCGGGCGATGGCGTGTCCCGGGAAAAGCCCGTTTCACGCCGTCGCCAGACGAGAGCGCTTGCAGAAAAAGTGGAGACCGGATTTCCCACCGGAGGCGCGGAAAAACAAAAGGTCAGAGCGTATTCGCGATTCGGGGAAACGCGGACATGCTCCGGGAGACAATCCGTCACCGCCGCGCCGAGGCTGCCCATCGTCTCGAGGCGACGCCGCGAAAACAGCAGCAATGGAGAGTGGAAACGATGAACTGGGTTCCCGTGGTCCTCGGTCTTTTCAAGCTTGGCGTGCTGGGCACGGCCATGTTCTTCGCCATCAAGTCGCATTACGACGGCGAAAAGGAGCAGAAGAGAGCGCGCGAGGCCGACGAACAGCAAACGCTCGCCGAGCGTGCTGCCGGTGCCCCGAAGCCGGAATGACAGCTTTTTGGTGGAAACAGAGCGATCCTGACTGTTCACGCTTCGCCGAGAACGCAGCCGGTTCGATCCGGGCGGCGTCGTTTCCCGGAAAGCACGATGGGTCGATTCAATAAGCCAGAGCGTTCTTTGTGCATCCGAATGGACGCACGGCGCTCTATCGCGCCAGCGTCTGGCCGGCGCGCGACCCGCGTTCTTCCAGCGTCTTGACGAGAACGGCATAGGCGCTGTCTATGTCCTCCCGAAGGGCCGACACCGCGCCCTCTGCATCGCCCGCGCAGATCCGTTCGTAAAGCGCGCGGTGCTGCCGGTTTGACGCCTTGTAGTGGCCGTGCCGCTGCAACAGGTGGAATTGCGGGTTGATCCTCAGCCAGAGCGTGCCGATGATCTCGAGCATGAGAGCAGAACCCGCCTGCGCGTAGATGGCGAAGTGGAATTCGTAATTGCGGTGGATGAAGTCCCGCACCTGCCCCCTGGCTTCCGCGTCTTCCATCCGTTCCAGCAGCTCCTCGAGCCGCTTCTCGAACGCCGCAGACCGGTTCGCGACCGCCCAGGTGACGGCCGAGGCCTCGATCTCGGAGCGGACCCTGCGCAGGTCCTCCAGCTGCGCCGCTCCGAGCACGGGCACGCCGATGGAACGGCCGGAAACCACCGTCAGCGCGCCGAGCGCCATCAGCCGTGAAATCGCCTCGCGCACGGGCATCGGGCTGACGTTCAGGGCCTTGGCGATGCTCGCCACGGTGACCGATTCCCCAGGCGCGATCTCTCCCTGGAGAATGAGGTCGCACAGGCGCTGGTGCACCAGGGCCTGAAGCGTCTCCTTTTTCAACGGCGTCACGTTCTCGAGCATGGCGAAATCCTCTTGTTCCGCTGACAAAGCTACGAAATTTCACGTCAAAGAGAAAGATGTTTTGACTTTTGATCAAAGATATTTAATCTTGAGTCCTGTCGGGCGATCGGGAGAGTCGCCCACCAAGGGAGGAAGCTATGATTGGACGTATACTTGCGGGCGCAGCCTGCGCCGTCGGCCTTGCGGGAACCGTGCAGGCGCAGGGTTCGGAGCCCTACGACATCTACCTGTCGATGAGCTATATCGGCAATGACTGGCAGGCCGAAGCCTCGAACATGATCAAGGCGCTGGCCGCCTCGGAAGACTACAGGGACCGCGTGAACCTCGAGGTGCAGGTGGCGGGCCCCAATGCCCAGCGTCAGATCCAGCAGATCAATGCCATGGTGCAGGCCGGCGCCGATGCGATCGTTGTCTACCCGATCTCGCCCACGGCGCTGAACAGCGTGGTGCGCAGCGCCTGCTCGCGCGGCGTGACGATCATCGCCTATGACGCCGAGATCACCGAGCCCTGCGCCTATAACGTCACCATCGACCAGGCGGAAGCCGGTCGCAAGACGGCCGAATGGCTTGTCGAGGCGATGGGCGGCGAGGGCGATGTGGTGATGGTCACGGGGGTTCCCGGAACCTCGGTCGACACGGCCAGGACCGCGGCGGCCAAGGCCGTCTTTGCCGAACACGCGGGCATCAATATCGTCGGCGAGGCGGTCGGCATGTGGAGCCAGGCGGTGGCGCGGACCGAGCTCAACAAGCTGATGGCGACCCGCGACTGGTCGGAGATCGACGGCCTGTGGATGCAGGTCGGCTGCTACACCGCCAACGCCATGCAGCTCGAGGCGGGCCAGGCGCCCGAAGACCTGCTGCCCTGCGCCGGCGAAGGCTCGAACGGCGGGCGCATCCAGATGCTGCCGGCCGACAGCGCGGTCGAAGGCGCCGCGGCCCCCTATGCGCCCATGGGCGCGGCGCGGATTTCCTACGCCTCTCCGCCCTATTCCGGCGCGCTGGCACTGAAGCTCGCGGTCGACAAGCTCGATGGGGCCGAAATCCCGCAGCACACCACCCTGCCGCTGCCGCTGGTCACCAACGAGACGGTTGAGCTGTGTGAAACCGGGAGCTGGGATGAACAGAAGGCCGGCTGCAACGTCTTCCAGCCGGGGCTCGTCTCAAACCCGGGCTGGTTCGCGTCGATCTTCTCGGAAGAACTGCCGCAACTCGGGCTGAACGCGGCCCTTGTCGGTCAGCCCGAGCGCTGATCCAGCGTTCCGATCCGGCGGCCGGGCGTCGCCGGACCCTTCCACGGAATTTTCGAGGACGCCATGTCATCCGCACCCGCCGTCGCGGTCTCGGGCCTGACCAAGGCCTACGGACCAACTGTGGCCAATGACCAGGTCGCGTTTTCCGTCGCTCCCGGACGCGTCCACGCGCTTTTGGGAGAGAACGGCGCGGGCAAATCGACCACGATGAAGCTGCTGTCGGGCCTTGTGCGGCCCGATGCCGGCGACATTCGCATCGACGGGCGGCAGGTCGCGTTGCGCTCGCCGCGCGACGCCCATGCGGCGGGCGTGCAGACCGCCTTCCAGGAACTGACCCTCGTGCCAGACCTGACGGTGCTCGACAACATGCTGCTGCCGCGCGCGCCATGGACGCCGCTCGCAACGCTGAACCGCGGGCGCACCCGTCGCGCCGTAACCGCCCATTTCGACGCGCTCGACCTTCCCGTCGACCTTGATGCTCTGGCCGGCGAACTGACGCTCGCATCGCGCCAGAAGATCGAGATTGCCCGCGCGCTCTATCGCAAGCCGCGCATCCTGTTGCTGGACGAGCCGACCTCGGCCCTTTCCGGCGGCGACGTGGACTGGCTCGGACGGATCATCGCCGATGCGGCGGCGCGGGGGATCACCGTCCTGTTCATCTCGCACCGCATGCCCGAGGTGCGCGCCTTCTGCGACACGCTGACCATCCTGCGCAACGGGCGCTCGGTGCATTCGGCGAAAGTAGCCGACGTCACCGATGCCGAAGTGGTGGAGATGATCATCGGACGCTCGGTGGAGAACGCCTTCCCGCCGCCGCGCGCCCCGCGCGACAGGCATGGTGAAACACCGGTGCTGGCGACGCGCGCCCTGTCGGCCGGGCCAAAGCTGAAGGAGGCCGACATCGCGCTGCACCGGGGTGAGATCCTCGGCATTGCCGGGCTGCAGGGCATGGGCCAGGAGGCGCTGTTTTCGGCGCTGTTCGGCCAGGAACACCTGCATGCGGGCCATATCGAACTGGATGGCGCGCCGCTGCACCTGCGCTCGCCCGCCGACGCGCTGCAGTCTTCCGTCGCCATCGGTCTGGTGCCCGAGGAACGCAAGACGCAGGGCCTGTTCCTCAAGCTGCCGGGGCGGCAGAATGTCAGCCTGCCGGTGCTGTCGCGGTTTTGCCGCGGTCCGTTGCTGGATGACGCCGCAGAGGCGCGCGCCGCTGCCGGCGCCTTCGCCGCCGTCGAGGTCGATGAACGCGCGCATTACCTGCCCGCCGGCGCGTTTTCGGGCGGCAACCAGCAGAAGATCGTGCTGGCGAAGTGGCTGGTGGCGCAAAGCCGCATCCTGCTGCTCTTCGACCCCACGCGCGGCATCGATGTCGGCACCAAGGAACAGCTCTACGCGCTTCTGCGCGCCTATTCGGATGCGGGCGGTTCGGTGCTGCTGCATTCGACCGAAATTCCCGAACTGGTGCATCTGTGCGACCGCGTCGGGGTGCTTTACGAGGGCCGCGTGAGCCGCTGGCTCGAAGGCGGCGCCCTGACCGAGAACGCCATCATGGAAGCGACGCTCGGGGGCAGCGATCCGCTTCACGGTTCGAAGCCCTCCGACCGGCGGGAGAACCCGGCATGACCGATCAGCCCATTTCCTTTGCCCCGCGCGCCGCCCGGCTGCCGGGCCTGCGCAGCCTCAAACGGGCCCAGGCGGTGATTGTCGCCGCCCTGGTGTTTGCCGGGCTGATGCTGCTCAACAGCTTTCTCAGCCCGTACCCGCTGAGCTATTTCGACATTTCCTTTCTGGCAAGCGGCGGAGCCACCACGGCCATTGCTGCCGCCGGGCAGACGCTGGTGATCCTTTCCGGTGGCTTCGACCTTTCGGCAGGCGCCGTGGTGTCGCTGGTCAACGCGGTGCTCGCGACGTCGATGGATCCGGCGAACATGGAGGCCTCCGTGCCGCTCTGGACGGCCATCGGCATCGCGATCGGCATGGGCGTCGGCGCGGTGAACGGGTTTTTCGTCGCGGTGATGCGGCTCCAGCCGATCGTGGTGACGCTGGCGGTCATGTTCATCGTCCAGGGACTGACCCTTCTGGTGATGGCGACACCCGGCGGCTTCGTTGCGCCGTCGCTCGCTTCGGTCTATCTCGGCGACACCCTGCCGGGCCTGCTGCCCGCGCCGCTGACCCTGCTCGGCGTTCTGGTTCTGGCTTGGCTCTGGCTCAAGCGCACCGCCTTCGGCGTGACGCTTTATGCGGTGGGAAGCGATCCCGAGGCCGCCCGTGCGACGGGGCTTCACACCCGCGCCGTCACCTTCTTCACCTACATGCTCGCAGGCGGGCTCTACGGTCTGGCCGGCGTGTTCGTCAGCGCCCAGACCGGCAGCGGCGATCCGCTGGCGGGCAACGCACTGCTGCTGCCGACCTTTGCCGCCGTCGTCATCGGCGGCACCCGGCTCGGCGGCGGCAAGGGCGGCATACCCGGCACGATTTTCGGGGCCTATATCCTGATGATCGTGGTGAACCTTCTGCTGTCACTCAATGTCTCGGCCTATTACGCCACGATTGCGGAAAGCGCCGTGCTGTTGATCGCGGTTCTGGCCGGTTCAATGAGCAAGGACAGCCCGCTGTCGCAGCGCTTGCGCGAGCTGAAGGACGCGCTCGCCGCCCGCCGCAAGGGCTGGCTGGTGTCGCAACGGCCGAAGGCGGATCGCAGGCTCGCCTTCACTGAGCCTGCAGACGCCGCGCTCAAGCTGAGCTTCATGCAACGCCACGGCGCGACGCTGCGGCATGCGCTCCCCGCCTGGCTCTGCCTCGTCCTGGTGCTGGTCGCGACGCATCTGGTTCTCGGAGGCGTGTTCACCGGATGGCGCTACTGGGACTCGCTGCTGGTGCTTTCAAGCTTCCTCGCCATCCTGGCGCTGGGCCAGGGCGCGGTGATCCTGACCGGCGGGCTCGACCTGTCGCTGCCATGGTGCATCGCGCTGTCGGGCGTGCTGATGACGGGTCTGGTCGGCGGTCAGGACGCTGGCCTTCTGGTCGCACTGCCGGTGGTGTTCGCGGTGGCGGCGCTGATCGGGCTGGCGAACGGGCTTGGCGTGGTGGCGCTCGGGTTGTCCCCGATCGTGGTGACGCTGGCGATGAACGGCATTCTGCAGGGCGCGGCGCTGATCTGGTCCGGCGGCACGCCGGCGGGTTTTGCCCCGCCTGCGCTGCGCTGGCTGATGACCGGCAAGGTGCTCGGCGTGACCCCGGTCATCCTGTTCATGATCGCCTTTGCCGCCGCGGCGATCCTGCTTCTCGGGCGCACGGTATTCGGCCGGCGCGTCTACGCCGTCGGCAACAGCGCGCTCGCCGCGCGTCTCTCGGGCGTCAGCACCGGGCGGGTGATCGTCTCGGTCTATATCCTCTCGGCGCTCTGCGCCGCGCTGGTGGGCGTCCTGCTCGCCGGGTTCTCCGGACAGGCGAGCCTCGGCATGGGCGACGACTACCTGCTGCCCTCGATCGCCGTGGTGGTGGTCGGCGGCGCGCTGATCACCGGCGGGCGCGGGCACTATGCCGGCATGCTGGGCGGCGCGCTGCTGCTCACCGCGATGCAGACACTGCTTGCGGGCACTTCGCTGCCCTTTGCCTTCCGATCCGTGTTCTTCGGCCTCGTCATCCTGATGGCCGTTATCGCCCTGCGCGAATGAAGGAGATTGCCATGAACGACACCCCCCGCATGATTTTGCCCGGCCTTTCCGGAAAACGCATCGCGATCAGCGCAGGCGCAGGCGGCATCGGCCTCTGCATCGCCCGCGAACTCGCCCGCCAGGGCGCCCGGCTGGCGATCTGCGACGTGGATCCGGCGGCGCTTAAGGCTTCGTCCGCCGCGCTTGGCGCCGAGGTCGCGATGCTGGCCGACGTCTCGGACGAGGCCCAGGTCGCGGCATTCTTCAAGGCCATCGAGACCGGCATGGGCGGGCTCGATGCGCTGGTCAACAATGCCGGGATTGCCGGCCCGACCGGCGGCGTCGACGCGATATCGACCGCCGACTGGCGACGCTGCATCGACATCTGCCTCACCGGACAGTTCCTCTGCACCCATTATGCCGTGCCGATGCTGCGCGCGGCCGGCGGTGGGGCCATCGTCAATATCTCGTCTTCTGCGGGCAAGTTCGGCTATGCCTTCCGCACGCCCTACGCCTCTGCCAAGTGGGGCGTCGTCGGCTTTACCCAGAGCCTTGCCAAGGAACTGGGGCCGGACAATATCCGCGCCAATGCCATCCTGCCCGGCATCATCGCCGGACCGCGCATCGAAAAGGTGATCGCCGCCCGCGCCGAGCAGACCGGCGTCAGCCACGAGGCGATGACCGAGCGCTACCTGTCCAACGTCTCGCTGCGGCGCATGACCCCGCCGGAGGATGTCGCCGATATGGCCGCCTTCCTGATCGCCGATACCGGACGCAACCTGTCGGGGCAGAGCTTCCCTGTCGACGGCAATGTGGAGACGCTGTGATGCCCGCCCCCGTCGCCTGCATCGGCGCTGGCCTGATCGGCCGCGCCTGGTCCATCGTCTTCGCCCGCGCCGGCCACGAAGTGCGGCTCTGGGACGAGAACGCCGAAGCGCCGCACGCCGCGCGCGCTTTTGCTGCGGCGATGCTGCCCGAGCTGGAACGGCTCGGCCTCATCGATTGCGCCGCCGAGGAGGCACTTGCCCGCATCCGCCCCGTCGCCACGCTCGAAGAGGCGCTGGAGGGGGCGGAACACGTGCAGGAAAGCACGTTCGAGGAAATTGGCGTGAAGCGCGCCATCTTCGCGCGGCTCGACGCGATCGCCGGGCCGGAAACCGTGCTCGCCTCGTCGTCTTCCGCGCTGCTGCCCTCGGCGATCTCCGAGGGGCTTGCGGGGCGTCACCGGGTCATGGTCAACCATCCGATCAATCCCGCCTATCTGGTGCCGGCGGCGGAGCTGGTGCCCGCGCCATGGACCGATCCGGCGCTGGTCGAACGCACGGCGACCATGCTGCGCGCGGCGGGGATGCGCCCCATCGTCATGCAAAAGGAGATCGATGGCTTCGTCATGAACCGGATGCAGGGTGCGCTGTTGCATGAGGCCTTCCGGCTGGTTGCCGACGGCTATGCCAGCGCGGAGGACATCGACATTGGCCTCAGCGAGGGCCTTGCGCTGCGCTGGTCGTTCATCGGCCCGTTCGAGACGATCGACCTCAACGCCCCTGAGGGCGTGCGGCAATATGTCGAACGCTATGCCGGCATTTATGACGGCCTCTCCGGACAGCCCCCCGCCGACTGGCGCGGCGTCGTGCTGGACCGCATCGAGGCAGAGCGCCGCGCCGCGCTTCCCGCAGAAAACATCGCCGACCGGCAAGCCTGGCGTGACCGGCGGCTTATGGCCCTTGCCGCCCACAAACGGCGCGCCGCAGAGGAAATCGGAGACTGAGACCATGCCCGACAAAGTGATCATCACCTGCGCCGTGACCGGCGCCATCCACACCCCGACCATGTCGCAATACCTGCCGATCACCCCCGACGAGATCGCCGAGGCCGCCATCGGCGCCGCCGAGGCCGGGGCCGCGATCCTGCACCTGCATGCGCGCGATCCGAAGACCGGCAAGCCCGATCAGTCGCCGGAAGCCTTCGCGCCCTTTCTCGGCCGCATCAAGCAGTCGACCAACGCGGTCGTGAACATCACCACCGGCGGTTCGCCCTACATGACCGTGGACGAGCGCACCAGACCGGCGGCCAAGTGGTCACCCGAGGTCGCCTCGCTCAACATGGGCTCGATGAATTTCGGCTTTTTCCCGCTGTTGGCGAAATACAAGGAGTTCAAGCATGAATGGGAGCGCGAGCACCTGGAAGGCTCGCGCGATCTTGTGTTCCGCAATTCGTTCAAGGATATCGAATATGTGCTGGAGACCTGCTACGGCAACGACACCCGTTTCGAGTTCGAATGCTACGACATCTCGCATCTCTACAACCTCGCCCATTTCGCCGATCGCGGGCTGGTGAAGCCGCCATTCTTCGTGCAGTCGGTCTTCGGGCTTCTGGGCGGCATCGGCACCCACCCGGAGGACGTGATGCACATGAAACGGACCGCCGACCGGCTGTTCGGCAGCGACTTCCGCTGGTCGGTTCTGGGCGCCGGCAAGGACCAGTTCCGCATCGCCGCCCAGGCGGTGAGCATGGGCGGGAATATCCGCGTGGGGCTTGAGGACAGCATCTGGATTGCCCGCGGCAAGCTCGCGGAGAGCAATGCCCAGCAGGTCGCCAAGGCGCGCGCCCTCGTCGAGGGATTGGGGCTCGCGATCGCCACGCCCGACGAGGCCCGGGCGATGCTCGCGCTCAAGGGCGGCCACGCGGTGAATTTCTGACAGGGAGGGAGAGAACGGACATGAAGATCGACATTTTGCTGGATGTGAAGACCACGCTGGGCGAAGGTCCGGTCTGGGACGTGAAGAGCCAGCGGCTCTATTTCATCGA
Source organism: Martelella lutilitoris (assembly GCF_016598595.1). NCBI lineage: Bacteria > Pseudomonadati > Pseudomonadota > Alphaproteobacteria > Hyphomicrobiales > Aurantimonadaceae > Martelella > Martelella lutilitoris. The sequence goes on along the minus strand of NZ_CP066786.1, from coordinate 2,822,192 downwards.
TTCGATGGACGGACGGGTGTTCCGTTGCACCGCCGAAGGCACCGAGTTGCGCGCGTGGGACGTGCCGGGCAAGATCGGATCCATGGCGTTGCGCAAGGATGGTTCCGGCGCCATCGTGTCGCTGGACAAGGGCTTCCATCTGCTGGATTTCGAAAGCGGCGACTGCCAGTTGCTGCACGACCCCGAACCGGGAATGGATACCACCCGCCTCAATGACGGCAAATGCGACCGCAGGGGGCGGTTCTTCGCCGGCTCCATGGACATGATGGAAGAGGGGCCGAAAGGCGCGCTCTACCGGGTCGATCCGGACTTCAGCGTCACCAAGGTCGACGACGGCATCATCTGCTCGAACGGCCCCTGTTTCGCGCCGGACGACAGGACCTTCTATTTCACCGACACCTGGACCGGCGAGGTCTGGGCCTATGACTACGATATCGGGACGGGCGCGGTTTCGAACCGCCGGACCTTCACGAAGGTTGATACCTCGAATGGCGGCGCTGCGGACGGGGCGACGGTGGATGCCGAAGGCTATTACTGGCTGGCGCTCGTCTATGACGGCCGGATCTGCCGTTATGCGCCCGACGGCACGCTCGACCGCGAGATCGAGATGCCGGTGAAGAAGGTGACCAGCGTGCAGTTCGGCGGGCCGAACCTTGATGTGCTCTATGTCACCTCGATGGCCAAGCCGCCGCTGCCGCGCTTTCCCGGTGACGGCGTTCTGCGCGGGAGCCTGTTCGCGATCACGGGGCTCGGGATCAGGGGCCTGCCCGAACCGCGCTTCGGCGGCTGAACGCGGCGGGCCGAAGGGCGCCCGACCGGCGCATGCGCCGGCGGCCTTCCGGGAAGCTGAAGGAATGTGCGGGCCAGCCGATGCGCCTGCCGGCCGGTTCATCATCCGGCGGCGTTTCGGCTGCTTACAGCATCGGCCCGAAAATCGGAATCGATTTTCGGAAAGCACGATGCGTAGATTCAATAGGTTAGAGCGTCCTTTGTGCATCCGAATGGATGCACGGCGCTCTAGCCGTATTCCGCCATATCGGCGGCGACGGCGGCCTGCATCTCGTCGAGAATGTCGGGCAGGGCGCTCAGGACGCGGTTCCAGCGCGGCATCAGCGGCGTGGCGTCGGGTTCCTCAAGGAAGGAATTGCCGGCCTCGATCAGGTTGGTGGCGAAGAGTTCGACGGCCTGCTCCTCCTTATGGCGATCCGTCGAAAGCCCGTTCATGCGGGCGTCATTGTGATAGATCTCGACCAGATCGAGCGCGGTGCGGAAATAGGAGGCCTTCACGGTCCTGAGCGTTTCCTGCGAGAAGGTTACGCCGTCGGTCGCCAGCTTGCGGAAAACCGCCTTGCAGATATCCGTGGACATGCGCGACAGCCCCTTCCTGGCATCTTCCGGCGACAGCGGCTGATGCTTGTGGTCGTAGGCGTCGGCAATATCGACCTGGCAGATCGCGGCGTTGGAATAGTTGCGCCACAGTTCCGAGAGAACGCCGATTTCCAGCCCCCAGTCCCAGGGAATGCGGATATCGGGCAGGATATGGGTGCGCATGGCGAATTCGCCGGCGAGCGGATAGCGGAAGGCCTTCAGATAATCGAGATAGGGCTGGTGACCGATGGTCTTCTCGAGGCTCAGGAGAAGCGGCGTGACGAGAAGCCGGGTGACGCGGCCGTTGAGCGAGCCGTCGGCGATGCGCGGGTAGTAGCCCTTGGAGAAGACGTAGGGAAAGGCGGGATTCGTGACCGGGTAGACAAGCCGCGCCAGCATCTCGCGCGAATAGGTGACGATGTCGCAGTCATGCAGCGCCACCACGGAGGAATTGCGCGCGCCGAGCACATAGCCGATGCAGTACCAGACGTTACGGCCCTTGCCGGGCTCCTGCGGCGCGAGCGCCGCATCGCCGAGACGGTTGTGGACGGCCTGCATCCGCGGTCCGTCATTCCAGAGCACGGCGTGGTTCTGCGGCAGGCGGCTGAAATATTTCAGCGCGTAGCGGTACTGCTCTTCATCGGCCTGATCGAGGCCGATGACGATGTTGGAAATATAGGGCACTTCCGTCAGGTGGTTGACGATATTGTCGAGCGCCTCGGCCTCGAGCTCGGAGAAGAGCGAGGGCAGGATCAGGGTGATCGGCCGGGTTGCCGAGAAGCTGGTCAGTTCGCGCTCGACCCGGTGCAGCGAACGCTCGCGCAGATTGTGAAGCGTTGCGACAACGCCATTTTGATGAAAATCAGCCATTGCGGGCGCTCCTGATGTTTTTGTTGCGGCAGGTTCCGGAAGCGGACGGCCGAAGGGGAGGGGCCTTACCTACCAACTATATTGTGCCAATAATTGCAATATCATGTCATTCCAGCCGGATGGCCCGGCCTTGTCCGAGCGGAGGATGTGGCCCTCGCGTTCGCGCGGCGTTTCGGCAAGCGGCGCATGGGCGGGGTTGGCGATGATGAAGCCCCTGTCGGCGGCTTCGAGCATGGCGGCATCATTGGGCGCATCGCCAAGCGCGATGGTAAAGACGTCTTCGCCCATTGTCTTCCGGTAGGCCTCTGCGACCCGATGCATCGCATCGGCCTTGGAGGTTTCCGGTATCAGCGTGAAGAACCGGCCGCCCTGAACGGCCTGAAATCCGCTCTTTGCCAGAAGCGCACGGAACTCCTCCCGTTCATCCTCGCTGCCGCACCAGAGCCCCGGCTCTGAGAATTGCCGCTGGCGTGCCAGCCGTGCTGCCTCAAGCCGCATGCCGGTCTTCTCGGCCACCTCTTCATCGCTCCAGTCGCCAAAACCCCGGAATTTCTGCCGGAGCGCGGGCGGCATCGCTTCAAGCGCAGCGCGCAGCCGCTGATAGGTATCCGTCTCGCCGCCATCCGCGCCCGGCAGCCCGACGATCCCGGCGCCGTTTTCCACAATCATCGGATCTTCGATGCCGATATCCGCGGCGATGGGCCGCATCTCCGCCTCCGTCTTGCTGCTGGCGAGGATGATCGGGATGCCGCGGCCCTTCAGCGCGTCGAGCGCGGGCCGCGCCGGCTCCAGCGAATAGGTTTCGTGGTCGAGAAGCGTGCCGTCGAGATCGGTAAAGACGATTTTCATGGTCGGACCTTTCAAGCCATCATGCTTCCGGATTGCCGGCCGGCGCGCATGCGCCGCCCGACGCTCTTAACGCTTGCTGCGGCCGGTTTGTTGCCGCTCGGGCCGTATTTTTCAGCCTTTGGACGTCTTTCCCAGATGCTGGCGGGCGGCATAGAGCGCGATCGCCGAGGCGTTGGAGACGTTGAGCGACTTGATGACGCCCGGCATGTCGAGGCGGGCGAGCGCCGTCACCGTTTCCCGGGTCTTCTGGCGAAGCCCCTTGCCTTCCGCGCCGAGGACCAACGCGACCTTGCCGCCGGCAAACGTTTCCTCAAGCGGGGCGGGGCCTTCCGAATCAAGCCCGATCGAGGCAAAGCCCATGGCGTGCAGTTCATCGAGCGCCTTGGCGAGATTGGTGATCTGGATATAGGGGATATGCTCCAGCGCGCCGGAGGCCGATTTGGCGAGCACGCCCGATTCGGCCGGGCTGTGGCGCATGGTGGTGATCACCGCGCCGGCGGAAAAGGCAACCGCCGAACGCAGGATCGCGCCGACATTGTGCGGATCGGTCACCTGATCGAGCACGAGCAGCAGCGGGCTGTCATTCAGCGCATCGAGACGGCGCACGGGAAGCGCCAGCGTCTTCAGCATCACCCCCTGATGGATGGCGTCCTCGCCGAGAATGTCGTCGATCTCGCGCGGGCGCACGATGTCGACGGGGAGGCTCTCCGGCAGCGCCAGCCCGTCGGTCAGCCGGGCAAGGGCGTTCTGCGTCACCTTCAGCGAGATCAGCCTGCGCTCGGGGTTCTCGATAGCCGCGCGGACGGTGTGCAGGCCGTAAAGCAGCACCTCGTCGCCGCTGACGGGCAGCGGTCCGGCCGGTCCGCGCTTGCCCTGTCGGGCCGGGGCAGGGGGCAGATCGCCGCGCGCACGCTTGTTGTCGCGGTGGGCGCGTCGAAGCTTGGCGTAATGGGCGTCCCTGGGGGAGCCGTTCTGGTCATCTTTTTTGCTCATGCGCCCGTTATAAGGCCCGGCGCGGCGGGAGGCTAGGCCATTCCGGCGCAAGAACGGGGAAAGCGCGCGGTCCTGCATGCGGCTGTGATTTTTCTGTCATTTTTTTCTGCCGCGCCGTGTTGACAGAGCGGGGCGAGCCGGTCATATACGCGGCGCAGATCGACATCGCCAAGGCCGACGGGCAGCGGCGAACGATCCAAGGCATGACTGCCGTCCAGGCTGGTACTGGAGGAGTGCGTGAGTGGTTAAAACGGACGGACTGTAAATCCGTTGACTTAGTCTACGTTGGTTCGAATCCAACCTCCTCCACCACCGGCGCCTGACGTTTGCGCGGGTATAGCTCAATGGTAGAGCAGCAGCCTTCCAAGCTGAATATGCGGGTTCGATTCCCGCTACCCGCTCCAACGATTTCAATAAGTTATACGAGCGGCGTTACACTCGTTACACTGCGTTTCCCTTGCGCAGTTTTGCCCGCGCTTCCGCGATCTGACGGGCTTCTTCCAAACCATTCCCCCTTGAATACCTTTCGGTCATCTTGGCCGTGGTGTGTGTAGCAAGATCACGCGCCCGCTCGATTGATCCAGTTGCGGCAACCGTTTCCGTGACGGCTCCGGCGCGCGAATCCATCGACCAGACGTTTTCCGGCACTCCGGCTTTCTCACGAACCTTGGCGAATCGCTTGGTGTATCGGTTGTCGTAATACGGCTTTCCAGTTTCCTCGTTGATCACGACCGGGCCGATTTTTGGAAGCTCGTAAGCTTTAAGCGCCTCGACAACGAGCGGCAGGACGGTCAAGTCCCGGACAACGCCGACATGCGTCTTACTGGTTTCCACGGTCAAGATCAGGTCTTTCGAGATATCGCCAGCGGTCAATCCGCGCCAGCGGAAAGGCTGACCATCGTCTCCCGGTATCCATTCGCCAATCACATCGATGCGGCGCAATCCCGTTTCGAATTTCAGCGCCTCGACAAAGCCGATTGATGACGCACCCACCTCGGCGCTTGCCCGGATGATCGCAAGGCACTGGTCATAGGTCATGGCCACGTTGCGGGCCTTGGGTTGCTCGAAACGCATCACCGACAGGATTTCTCGGGCCTGAGCGCATCCAGCAAGCCTTTCTCCGGCTCCATAGGATAGAATGACCCGCAAGAGCTTCACTGCGCCAGACGCGCGTCTGTGGCCTTTTGAGCGCCATTTCTCGAACCATCGGCGGAAGTCGGATGCGCGGAGCGACGAAATAGACCGGTCGCCAATGTTCTTTTCCAGAACGCGGAGGCTGGGCTCGTAATCGCGCTTGCGGGTCGAGTATTTGACGCTGTGGATCGAGCTTGTCGGATCCGCGAGATAGCAGGCGATCAGGGACTTGATTGTCCCGTCATATCGGGGCGGTCTGCCTGCGTCCTGCATTTCGTTGCGAAGCTCGGCAGTGCGCTTTTGGCACTCTGTCGATATCTCTTCATCTGACAGCCCGTCATCGAGACGGACAATCGAAAGCGCCTTGGGAGCGCCCTTTACCGCGCGTTGCGGGTTCCAGTAGTGGACAACAGAGCCATCTTTTCTCTTTCGGCCCTGGTATCCGGGACGGTCAGTCCTCATCCCAATTTTCCTTTCCATCGGGGGCGAGATTGCCCAACAATGGATTGCCGGTAGAAATCGTGTCCGGGTCAACCCCTCCGGCCCGGTGGATATCGGGGATAATCGTTGCCTCGAATGTGCGCACGTCGAACTTGATCACCGCGCCGGCCCTTTTGGCCGCACGGATCAAGCGCTCAATATCTGCTTGGACAAACGAGACGTTCGGCATGGTTTATGCAACCTCCCCAAACTCTGAAACATATTCACGCGCCAGATCGCGAGCCGCGCTGAAGGTCCATTCGTGGCCTTCATCGCCATACTCCGCGCCAACATAGTCCTGCAGCATAGCTATAGCATCAGACTTAGGCGTATCAGGCCAAAGCTCTTGCATGGCGACAATGAGGGCGAGATTCCATCCGCCTTCGGTAAGGTGGTCATTCGGGCGCTTGGAAAGAACGCTGGGGGCGAGTTCGTGAATCTTATTCTCAAGAGCCTCATTTATTGCCCCGTCTAGACCGGAAGCAAGCGAGCGCTCTATTCTGTTCCAAATCATCATCTCAAAGATGCTCATTCCCCTTCCTCCTTGCCTTCCTGAATCTCACGTTCCAGACGATCAAGATCATCGGGTCCTTGCTCGTCCCCATATACGGCATTGATCAGCGCGCCATTGTGTTCGAGAACGATGTCGAGAAACTTTCTGTACTTCTCCAAAAAAAAGGAGTTGACCACGGAAAGCGTGAAGCTCATTGCTGCAATGAAGATGAGCAATATCTCTCTGTCTGTGAGTGGGTCAAACATCATCCTTGCCTTCCTGTAGGGCTGCGGTGATCATGGCAGGCCAGCACACTTCTGCATTGACGTTTCCAACGAACGCATATTGATCATCACAAGCGCCCGAGTGTTTGGCGAGTGATCCAGCGACAATCATGGCCGGAGTCGGTTCCCGCATTGCCTCAATGGCAATCCTCGCGAGATAGCGATACCTGTCGTTCTTTTTGTCGGTATGCAGTCTGTTGTATGGAGGATCGGCCCAATATCCGCCAGCTATCGCACGCGCCACGCGCTCAATCATTCCGCTCATTTCTGCTTTCCTCTTTGTGCGTCGGCGTCAGCTTCTGGACTGCGTATCCGCTCATGTCGAAGCCAGCTCGCTTTCCCAGCTTGTAAAGGTTTTTCGGAATGTAGGTCTTATCGTTTATGGGTATCCCGTGGTCGTTCCGTGCTTTGTCTATCGCGCGTGCGACAAAATCAATGATGCTGATCATTTCGCCTTTCCTCGAAGAACTTCGCAACCTGCGTCGGCGTCTTGAATTTCGGTATCGCAAGCCGCCTATCGTCAGCGTCATGCGGTGCCCATGCCCTGTCCCCGTACTGGATGGCAAGACCGATGACATTTCCTTCGTCATCAACAACACGCTTGCATTCTCTGAATCCTGTGCTCTCAATCTTCATCGCATCCCTCGGCTTCATCCTTGAACATGCCCGCACCTCATCGGCTATCTGTGATTTCCATGACCTCGGCATCGGCTTTCCTCTCTGCGCTCATTGGCGCGGTAGGGTTTCATTTCCTCTCCAGATCAGCAACCCGTTTCTCAAGCTTATTGATATGCTCCTTCTGCGCATTTCGGGTCACGCATGACGGACACCGATATGCTGGGTATGGTGCGCTGTAGCCAGTCGATTGAAGTTTACCGCCGCAATGCGGGCATTTTCTTCCAAAGATCATCCGTTCATTCCTCCAGGTCGTTTCCGCTCCGCTCTCGCGGGTGTTGGTCATGTGGTCCGTTGGCGATCTGACCGCGCTTCATGGATATGTGCCTTTGTGATCCCGCCATTGACGGTGAACCAATCCCACGACCCCTCTTTGATTATCCAGAGGCTTTCGAGACGCTGAACAATGAAACGAGGCGACGTATCGAAGAAATCCGCCATGTCGATTGCCATTCGCCGCGTGAAGCAAGACGCGCCTTTTGTGTGCTCTAGGAACGCAGCGTAGAGGTCGGCGGTAGCGATCATGGCGCACCTTCCCCCGTTTCCTGTTCCACAGGGTTGCTGGCGTGAGAGGCGAGGGCGGCGCGGGCAATCTGCTTGTACTCGTGCGCCTGAGCGCCGTAGACGCCATCACCATTTGCGATCTGCTTCAGGGCCTCGATCAGCGCTGACGCATCCACGGCAGGGACAGGGGCGGCGTAGAGGGGGACTGGATACTTCTCGTCTTGGTAATGGCAGAAGTCGGTGAGGTAAGCATCGACCCTGTCCTTCCTCATTGCTTGGACGCCATTCCGTGTGACGTAGGCCACCGGCTCCTGCTGCTTCAATGCGGCAAGCTCGGCGCGCAGGCGTTCGAGTTCTGCCCGTTGCGCCTGAATAACGCATTCGTGGCATTCAGTGGCGCGCTTGTCTGCCGTCTGTGCCGCTTCCTCCAGCGCCTGATTGCGGGCCTGCTTCTCCCGCTCCATCGCATCGGCTCCGGCCCGTAGCATGGCGGAAAGGTCGCATTCATCGAATGCCGTTGCTGCTTTGCGCATGTCTTCAGGTGTGTAGGTCATTGATCAATATCCTCTATCAACGACGTAAAGAAATTGAACTGGACCGACGCAGAAGCAGTATTCGAACCCCTTCCCAGCGCCATACCATCCCCAACCCCAGTGCCAGCTAAGCCCAACTCCAACGAATTTGAGGTCGTCTTCGATCATCTCAATCCCTTTCCATCACATACCGGCCCTTTGACCAGTCGAATTTTGCGCCCTTGCAACAACACAATGCCTCGTGGCAAACTCAATCGCTTCTTCAGGGTCGTCTTTCCATTGGCTCCATTCTGCCCATATCTTGAGCGCCAAAAGGTGGGGATTAATGCCGACTTCTCGCCAATACCCTTGCTCGCCTTCCGGGTGTCGGTGCTGCCTGTCATGCTCTTCAGGGCAAAGGGGCAGGGCGAATATATCGCTTGCCTTTCTCGTCTTCGCCCTGCCATGGTGTGCGAAATCATGGTTGATGAAGCTGACATGCGCCGCTTGAACGCCGTACTTCCCAGTCACAACACATGGCAGGTCATGCAGGAAAGCCAGGTATCCCTTTGACTTCATCGGCTTTGCCTTCGGGAAATATGAAGGCGATGCCTTTGCAATCTTGAATGCCATCACTCACCCTTTCCGAATATCTTTCTGATCAGGCTGAACCGTCTCGCGACCTCTGCCTCTCTGTCCCGCCGTTCCTTCTCTGCCGCGATTTCCCGGCGCAGCTGTTCCAGCATAGCGGCGCGCTTCTCTTGCTCTGCCTGTCTCCGCATGTGTGTTCCAAGCCTTGCATGAGGGTGCTTGGCGGCGGTGTGGAAGTCGGTCACTTGTCGGATATCTTGACCGCTTTCGATCATACGGTAGGCACGCAGCGCCTCTTTCCTGCTCATGCGACCCTCCCTTTCAGCCACCGCTTTTCCTTCGCGGCATATGCCTCTGCCCTGTCTGTAAGCTCGATCATGCCTTGAGCTTTGCGAGACCATCGCGCCCATCCGCCGGCGACCATCGCATTCATGATCTGACGGTCTGTTCCGCCGAACGGATTGCCCTTGCCGGCCTGCTGCATGATGCGTGCGTGTATGTCGGCTCTCATCCCAATATCCAATCCTTGCTCTTGCCGATCTTCGCCGCGTATTTCTCCGCATACTGATCGGCGGTTCTGTCTCCATCGACAACAGCAATGGCGAACTCTGCCATTTGGCTGATCAACTTCGCTGCGTTCGGCCCGATGTTCTCGATAGCCGCGTCACGGATCATTCCGATTTCCTTGCCCCTGTCCTCGGCAGGACGGTTCACGCGCGCCTCAGAGATCGCCAGACGGGCAAACTGCACCACCTGTTCACGGTCTCTCTCGGCTTGTGTCTGTGTGGCCGGTGGCGTGGGGTCGGGTTCGCCACCGGCCTTTTCCGGCGAGGGAGAGGTTGGGGGAGCCTCGCCGGGTTCCTTGAATTTCACGCCATTCTCGGCGCCGAACGCATGCATGAGCTCGATGAGGTTGCTCATCTCTTCGATCGTCATTTGCGAAGTGCGCATTCCGAGCGGAACAAACGTTCCCTTGTCGATACCTGGAACAACGCGGGCATGTCTGAGAGACGCGGTGAAGATGTCCTTCCAGTCCTCTGGCGGAAGCTTCTCGCCGTACCAGACGACTTGATCCGACACCTCAGACAGCATGGCCCACATCTTCTCATTCTGCTCGTTCGAGCGCGTGGCCTTGCGGAATTGCACAATCGTCCCATCGGCCGTTTGCCGCGCGAAGCGAATTACCCATTCCCGGTCTTCTGGCGTCTTGATGATCTTGGAGGCGCGCGTGGTCATGTCAGGCTCCGATAGCCTTGAGACGGGCTGTTTTCATAGCGATTGCCTTACCTTGGTTGCTGTCGTCTCCATCGAATACGGCAAGCGCATCGCGGGCATTCCACACGTCTTCGACATCTTCTTCAGACATCGCTGTGGCAAGCTCAGCCTCCAGAGCGTCAAGAAATGCCTGCGCATCGAAATCGTCGGATCCGTCTTCCGGCTGATCCGCGTCGATACCGTCGGCGACGTGATCGATCGTCTCGCCTTCATGCTCGGGCTCGGTGTTCTCGACCGGAGCGCTTTCCTTCGGCGGCGCGGGCGGGGCTGGTGGCTTCGGCGGGGTTATGTCGCGCATTTCGCTGTGTTCCGCATCATCTTCGATCCGGAGGGCGTCCGCCAATTCCGGGGACTGAGGAATGCGCTTTGCAAGCCGCCGAATGGCCGTCTTCTTCGACATCTCGTCTTCGTCCGTTGCCCATGGCGTGGACTTGATCTTGCCGTCCTGGAACGCCTTCCATCCATCCGATCGATCGCGGATTTTGTGAGCCTGCGGAATGCTCAATGGCTCAAAGTCGAAATCGCCGTCCTTGTATTTGACAACGGCGTAATAGCCGATGACCGCGCCGCGATCCGTGAACAGCTTCGGCTTGTGAACCAGCTTCTTGTCCGCGCCCTGATCGACATCAAGGAAGTCCTGTTCACAGACTTCATGAGCATAGATCATGCTGATTTCGCCGGACTGTCGGCCAAGCTTGATCAGCCCCCTATAGCCGATGCGAAGTTGCGGCTCCTTCCTTCTCGCCTTACCGTTCCAGCTCGTGATCAGGTATGCTTCACCCAACTGTGGATCGAGATACAGGCCAAGCGCTGCAGCCTTCGAAACTTCCCGGAAGACAAGACGCGGGTCAAGGTCCATGATCTCCGGCGTCTGCATGATGGCGTTGACCAGATTTCGCTCGAAACGTTCGGGGCGAACATGCGGAGGCATCCCGGAGACAAGCTCGGTTCTCTTTTCCGGCGGAAGAACTTCCATCCGGAATGCGTCCAGCCTTGTGGTCTTTGTTGGAGCCTGGGCGTTCATCGGATATCGGCCTTCTGTTCGGTGGTGATGCCGGGGATATCGTCGCGTCCCGCGTCAACGGCGCGCTGCGCCAGCTTGCGGAGCACGTCCTGTGCCTCGGCGTGATTGCTCATGTAGACGGACAGCGCCGGCCAGTCGGTCACTTCCTTGACGACGGTGCGCATCTTGACGCTTGCCGCCTTGCCATAGGTGGGCCTGATCGACACAGGATCGGCCACAGGCGCGGGCGCGGGTTCCGGGGCATCCAGTACCTCGGTCTCGCCTTCACGCTCTCGTGCGGCTTCCTCGGCGGCGCGGCGGGCTTCTTCGGCCTTGCGCTGCTCTTCCTGCTGACGGCGATACTTCTCGGTTTCCCAAGCGCCGATCTTGGCGCGAACATCATCAGCGCCGGTCTTGGCCTTCTTGACCAGTGGTTGCCATTTCGCATCCACGGCCTTGCCAGCCTCAAGGTGCGGTTTCTTCTCTTCGGTGCGAGCCTTATCCGCCTCACGGGAAAGTTCATTCAAGCGGTTGCGGAGCGATAGAGCCTTTGCCGCCGTCTCGTCGTCGCTGATCTTCGCGTATTTCGAAAGGCCGGCCAGAGCCGCCTCGATTTGATCGGCAAGAGATGCCGTCTCGTCAACGTCTCCGGAATTGTCGCCGATCGTGGCTGCGACGGCCTCGTCATCATCCGGCCACTTCCCGGTTTCGAGCGCCTGGATATAGGCAGCGTATTCGACCGGATATCGGCAGCACCACGTAAACAGGTTCTCGATATCATCGACCGGTTTGTTGCCACGGAACGCGACGACGCGACCGTCTTCGTCGGGATAGATACCCACCGGCTCCCACGTCCCGCCCTTCCGCCGCGTGCGGTAATAGCCGAGCTGGTATTCGCCGGGGTGAACCGGAAGTTCTTTGCCGATCTGCGCTGGGTCTTTCAGCGCCGCGCGCCACCATGCCCAGCGCTCGATGACGGCTGTCTGAGCGATTGTTCCGATCTGCTGTTCCATTACTCGGTCTCCACGATTGCGATCTTGCGAACGATCACGTCCGCTTTTGGCTTGAGTTTCGGTCTGAAAACGAGGTTCACGGCTTCTTGCAGCGCTTCAGCGGCTTCGTATCCATAGACCTCGGCTATAGCGTTGCCGTCCGCGTCCATGAGCGCCCATATCGGGCCACATCCGGCAATGGTGATGGGCGTCTTGATGGTCATTGGCCGGGCTCGGAAGGCACGGGAGGATGCGGGGTGAAATGCGTATGGTATCCAGGCCAATCGCTGCAATTCGGCGTGCCGATCCATGCCGGCTCATTGACCGGGAATTTCCACCACGTCACGAAGCCAAGGTCTTCGTGCCATTCGTCAAGATGCCGGGCAGTCTCCCGTGTCGTCCCGGTGTCTGCCGGTTCGATGGCGGAAAGGATGCTTTTCTCGTAATCAGCTTGGGCGGCGATCATAGCGCCACTGACCATTTTGAAAAACTCGCCATTGTACGACCACCCAAGGCGTCCGCGACATTGGACTGTTGCGTGATAACCAAGAGGGTGATCATTGGACGTTTCATAAATGGAGCCGTCCCCGTGAAGGTCTACCCAAACAAGCGGCTTCACCTTCACCTGTCTCTCTATGGTCTGAGGTGCGCGGGTGTTCCATGCTTCGACGCAATTGCTGTCATCAGACGATGCCTTGCATTTCGTGCATTGAACGAAACTGCAGCCGGGGGCGCACCGAAGTACCCTTGCATAGCCTCCGCAAAAAGGGCACGGTCTCAATTCAATAGTGCTCATGATGCATCTCCTGTTCCTTCGATCTTGGCGAGGATGGCGCGTCGGGCTGCTGTCACCTTGTCGATGAACCCTACAGGCGCTTGAAGTAGACCGATCTGCGAAAGCTCTTCCTGAAGCTTCAGCGCCTCATGCATCTCAAGGATGGCGGCTTCCATCTCTGGAACGCGGGCCAGCCTGCGGGCGTCTGGATGGTCCACGCCCTTGATATCCATGCGATATACCGACGCGTCATCGTCAGCGGATTTTTGGCCGCGCGCTATACCATCGCCGACTTCGTATTGAGTGAGATGGTCGATTGCGCCATACATGATGCCAGCAATCTGGAAGCGGGGTTGCGCTGACTTCATCCCCTTCCGTACGAAGTCCATCACATAGCGACGACCTGCCGATTTGGTCACGAGAGCAAGCATGTCTCGACCGCCATCCCAGAACCAATTGCCGGCGGATGGAGGCGTCCCGTTCTCACGATCCTGCTTGATATCTTGTATGAGGCTCATGACTGGACCTCCACAGGCTTACCGTCTTTGAGGCGATACCAAGTGTCAGCCTTCAGACCGTCTCGCCCTGCGATGCCGGCGAAGACGTTGAGTATTTCGTAATCGTCGTTGCGCTCTACCAGGAAGATTGCGGAGCCTTCTTTCGCTCGTGCTTTACCCTGATCGCCCGATGCGGTTGCCGCGCCCCAACGGCCCGATGCGGTTGCCGCGCCCCAACGGCCCGATGCGGTTGCCGCGCCCCAACGGCCCGATGCGGTTGCCGCGCCCTGATCGCCCGATGCGGTTGCCGCGCCCCAACGGCCCGATGCGGTTGCCGCGCCCTGATCGCCCGATGCGGTTGCCGCGCCCCAACGGCCCGATGCGGTTGCCGCGCCCCAACGGCCCGATGCGGTTGCCGCGCCCTGATCGCCCGATGCGGTTGCCGCGCCCCAACGGCCCGATGCGGTTGCCGCGCCCTGATCGCCCGATGCGGTTGCCGCGCCCCAACGGCCCGATGCGGTTGCCGCGCCCTGATCGCCCGATGCGGTTGCCGCGCCCCAACGGCCCGATGCGGTTGCCGCGCCCTGATCGCCCCATGCGATTGCGCCTTCATTGTCGCCAGTCGCAACCGTACCTTCAGACCACTTGGCGCGATCAAACACCCATTTTACTGCGCGCTCGACAAGAACAGGCAGGCCGATTTCGGCTTCAATCGTGATCTTGGCCGATGCGATCTTGCTGTCATCAGAGTGACGGGCAATCTCGCCTTCCGCGATCACGTCACAGAATTTGCTTGTCGCTGGGGCGTAGTAACAGAACACCTCAAGCGGGTGCCCTTCGATTGAATGAAACCCACTTTCACATGCGACAACAGGGCCGTCATGCTCGTAGGTATTGCCAACCTCATACTGGTATCCACGGCACTTCATATCACTGTCGAAACCCTTGATCGCGTGAACGACCTCTTTCTTGTCTGCCATTGCCGTATCCTCTCTCAAGCCGCTCTGTCTGCGGTGGTCTGGCTCAAAGAGCCGTTGCGTTGTAGGTTCCGTATTCCCTGATGGGATTGAAGCCGCTTTCGATGTGCCATTCCTCGGCGTATGCTTCGAGCGCTTCCGTGTCTTCGACATAGGCAGGAACGTCATCGTTCTCCGGGTCCGGCTCGTGCTTATTCAGCCATGCAGCGGCCATGTCTTCGGAAACGTCATCGCCTTCCGTGACCTGGCTCGTGGAAATGTCGGTGAAGCTGATGCGGGCGAATGAGACTTCCTTGTCTTCGCCAGTCAAAGCCTCAAGCGCATCCATTGCCGTCTTGAACGGGCCACGCATGACAGTGGGGTAAACCGTGACGCCGATCTTTTCCGCCAGCATCAGGATTTCATGCGCTTCGATGAAGTTGGTACGGTCTGCCATTGGTCATTCCTCCGCAGCGGTTTGTTTCATCCAAAAGTCGTCAATGTATCTCTTGGCGCCGTTGATGCCGGCCATTTGCATCTGGCAGACGAGGCCGTCTAAACCGTCAATGACGCAATCAAATCGCTTGTCATTGACGCGGTAAATTCTGAAGCCTTTGTATTCGGTGGGCTTCACGTCCGTCTCGTAGAACTCAGGCCCATATGAGCTATCGTGCGGCTTGTGTACGCGGTTGCGATAAGTTGCCATTGCCTCGCCCTCTCTCGTTATCCGCTCCGTTTCGCGTCTTCGCCTTGGCGGGCTCATTCGGTGCGGGGGTGTGTGATCAAGAGCCGGTAGGCTTACGGGCTGATAGCCATTTAGAGATGGCGCTTTCAGGCCACGCCACGCACCTCTCAGACATTCGAACGGGGCGCGGGAACTCTCCCTTTTTCATGTAATCGTAAATTGTGCTTCGGCTCATTCCCGTCACATCGATGACGGCCTTCAATCTCAAGTGCTTTTCCGGCTTATCCATTTTTTTTCATCCTCTCCTCTTGTCCGCATTCGGTGCGGGGTTGATGAGAGGTATATTACCCAATATGGGGCAGATGACAACCCCATTTTGTATAATTTTTTATTGACGGCAGCGCGGCGGCGGGATTATGCATGTCGTTGCGGTCGCGATTTGCGATCCGCCGCCAGACGTTTTGGGGACACCTGAGAGCCGACTATCTGGTGAGTTTGTGCAAGGCTGGGGGTGTGAGCGGTTCGCCGGCAATCAGGCGAAAGGGACTGGCAAGCACAAGGGTATCTGGAACCCCGCCAGTGATCAGCCTTCCTGAGGCTATAGAAACCAGACATGAACCGGGCAGGCTATGCGCCGTCATATGGCGTACCGGGGATGCATGCGGAAACCTCGGAACTCGTCCGATTTGCGCTCGCAGTGGCCCCTAGGCTCGGTGTTCCGGGCCCTAGGGATTACTGCGTCGTTTCCTGAAGCCTGAACCGTTTGCAAACAGGGTTTGAGGATAGGAATAAGAGAATAATAACAGTCAGTTACTCAGAGGTATAGATGATATACAAGCTCATGATGTTCGTTTGGCACGTCACGTCGCAAATTGCGTATCGGCTCGATATCAGTGAATTTGATCAGCGGTTTGGTCCGACGCGGTTTTTCTGGGCCATATCACGATGGGCGCGGCTGATCGCCGACCGGCGGCCCGAGGCGTCCATAGAGCGCGACGCGGAGTAGCTTTTCAGCTTCCTTTTTCGCCTCGCGCTCTACTTCGTTGTGGTTCTTTCCTCTAAGCCTGCTGCCGACGATATGAAAACTCAGAGTGATTTTCGTCGGCAAGTCAACGTGATCCATCAGGCCACGGATTTTTGCTTCGGCTATGGTGTCCATGCGCAGATCGATGGTCACCGAGAACCTGTAAACTTCGGTCGGCGAGCCGGTGACCTGCCCAAGATTTTTAATCTCCGTGACGATCATTCATCCACCATTTCCCAGGCTTTCACGCGGCAGGATCGCGAAAATCTCGCCAAGCCATACGGGAACCGCGTTCTCGATCGGCGGCGCGTTGGTCGAATAGAGCGTTGCGGGGTTTCCGCGCATGATGGTCTTGACGAAGCGCCGGCCATCTTCGGTGCGCACCACCGCCTCCCGGCCAAAGAACCATTCCGCAGGCCGCTTCTGTTCCCGGTAGACGATCAGCACCATGCCATCGCGATAGACCGGCAGCATCGAGTCTCCCCGGATCTGGAAGGCTATCATTTCGCCCGGCAGTGGAAACGGTATGTGGATCTGGTCCAGTCCCTCCGGTGGTACCTGCTCGAACTCCGGCTGAACCTCCGCGCCCGCGCCGACGTAGCCGACCAAAGGAACATCGCTTGGTGCCGGGTCATCCGAGATTATATCGGCTGGAGAAACGCCAAACGCGGCAGCGGCCCGCTCGATATAGTCGAGGTTCAATCGTCTCTCGCTGCGCTCAAGCTTGATGAATTGGCTTCGAGAAACGCCCATGGCTTCCCCCGCCTGCTCATGTGTCATGCGCGCTTTTTCACGGAAAAATTTCAGCCTGTTACCCATGACAGGGAAGATACGCGACAAAAAAAATCTGTCGCGCCCCATTATGGGGTTGCCAATATTCCCCACATTGTGTAACTTCGGCAATTATGAAGCTGAAACAGTACCTCACAGAGAAGAACATCACTCCGGAAGCCTTTGCGGCTCTCATCGGCGGAGTTTCTGAAAGCGGTGTCCGCAAGTGGATGTATGGCGAGCGGGTGCCAAGGCAGGAGCAAATGATTGCGATTGCCGACAAGACGGATGGTCTGGTCATGCCGAACGATTTCTTCCTGCCTGAGAGGGAAGGGGACGCGGCATGATCCACATCTACACAGATGGAGCATGTGAGCCGAACCCAGGCGCTGGCGGATGGTCCTTTGTGGTCTACGAGGATGGCCTTGAGGTTACGAACCGCAACGGCGGCGATGTGCAGTCCACGAACAACATCATGGAGATGACCGGGCTTCTGGCGGCGCTGGAATACTGCGTGCGCGCCGGGTTCGAGCCGGGCAGCGTCATCATCCATTGCGACAGCCAATATTGCGTCAAGGGCGTGAATGTCTGGCGGCATGGATGGGCCAAGAAGGACTGGCGGCGCGGCGAGACGAAAGAGCTGGCGAACGCGGGCCTGTGGAAGGCGATCGCCGCCGCGCACGATGCTTTCCCGTGCCGTGTCGAATGGGTGCGCGGTCATAGCGGCGTACCGGGCAATGAGCGGGCAGACCGGCTCGCGGCGAAGGGCCTGGCATATGTGCTCGGATGCGTGGAGGACGCGGCATGAACGGCTGGAACTTTGACATATCGGCAGCGCCTCAAGGCCGTCATTCCATCTCCACCTACAAGACGAACGCCGGAGAGACGCGAGAGCGCCGAGACTTCGTGCCGGAAAAGGTCTGGATCGCGACGAAATGCGAAAAGGTCTTCCCGAGCTACCGGCTTGAAAATGGCCGATGGGGAGGGCTTGCGACCGGCGAGGAGCCGATTGCCTGGATGCCCTACGAGGTTCCGGTTCATCCGAACAGCCTGCAGGAGGATGCGGCATGAAGCTGATCCCGTTCGCAGGAAAGGAATACCGCGCCCCGGCCCGCATCTGGACCGATGACCGGCTTCGGCTTGAGGCTTTGTTTCGGTGGCGCGAGGGCTGGAACACCTTCGAGATCGCAACCTTTCTCGGGGTTCCCGAGGCGACAATTTACAACCTGAACCTGTCGAAAAAGGAGAAGGTGGCATGACTGAGAAATCAGAATTCGGGACAACCGATTGGGATCGGTACGGCGAGGATGACGACTGGATTTACGATCCGGCAGATGAAGCGCCTTCATTCTGGTTTCCGTTCATCGGCCTCGCCCTGTTCGTGGCGGCAGCAACTTCGCTGATCATCATGGTCAAGGGTGTTTGAGATGATGACGACAATCATCCTTATGCTTCTCCTTTGCGCAGCTGTCGGCGTTCTCTTTTGCCGCATGGCGGGGAGAGGATAGCCATGAACGACAAGGAATACGAGGAAATGGTCGAGCGCCGCAATCTGGCAGCTCTCATTCAGGCATTGGCCCGCTAATCGCTTCTCTCCTCCCAAGCGGCGGACCAATGGCGTCCCGGCTTCCATCGGGCCGGGGCGCCACGATCAACACAGATCATGATTCTGATCTCCTTCTGACAAAGAGATTTGAACCATGAAAGGCTTCGGAAATGTCCGAATTCTCGTCGGAGAAATCCGATTTTTTGACGGAGAAATCAGAAATGTCATGCGTAGATTTCGCCTCTACCACTTTGCAAAAACACATCGCGCCGCCCCATGCGGCGCGGAACGTGAAGGACCGCATCAGGATAGCATCACGTAAGCTTGGTTGGTCGTTCTCACGCACGAAAGACGTTTGGTACGCAGACCCGCGCGTATCGATCGACGCTGAAGAAATGCGGGTCATCGAGGAAGCAGCGGGGCTGAAGAATGCTCGAAAAGAATTGCATGAACTCGAAATGCTCATCGAAAGGGCGGGTGCGCTTCTGGATGATGAAGAAAAGGATCGGTCTCGCCCGTTTGTTGATGCGCTTCGCGCGCTGGTTGGCACTTCGGATCGCTCCTGAAATGTGATTGCCGGCGCGCTTCGGCGCACCGGTTTTTCTTTGACAAAAACCTTCGGATTTTTCCGACGACTGGACCAAAGACATGACCGAAATTTCCGCTGATGGCCTTCGCTTCATGGCCAGAAGAATAATCGAGATCAAGGCATCGGGCATCGGTCGTGCAGAGGCAACAAAGTGGTGCGCCCGCCGCGCCGGGATGAACGTCCGCAGTCTTCAACGGCTGATCAATGGCGAGATGAAAGATCCCGGAATTCGTCTGTTTGAGCCGCTTCGGCTGGCCTACGTCGAGACGCTGTCGCGGCGAATAGCAGAACTTCAAATGGAGGCATCGATCGCGAGCGCGGTCAGTGATCATGCTCCGATTTCAGAACTGGACCGCGAGATATCGGCTATTTGCCGAAAATTCGAAGACATCAAAGGATCCAAAGCATGACAAACGGAAAGGGGCATAACAGCATGGGCATGAGTGAAACGGACTTCAGCGTCCTGAAGGCGCACCACTTCCGGCTTCGGCTGACGCAGGAATTCAAGAAGCGCGAGGCCGCCGACGCCATCAAGTCGATCAACCAGAAGGCCAAGGCCGAAGGCATTACGGCCAAGGAATTGAACCATCTGATCGAGACGCACTTCGCCGAAGACAAACAGACGATGGTCGACAAGAACGAGCGGGAACGGAAGAACCTCGTTTTCATGGGCATCATTCCCGACCAGTTTCAGGGCGATCTTTTGTCCGATCGCGTCACCGGCGAGCAACTGATCGATGCCAAGGGCTTCAGCGCCGGCCTTCGCAACCTCGACCGGGTTTCCGGGTATGACGCCGGAAGCGCCGACGACAAGACCTGGCTTGCTGCTTTCGATCGTGGGCAGAAGACATTTCTCGAACGCATCGCGGACGTTCTCAAGCAGTCTGAGGCGGCGCGCACCAACGAGGAGCCCGAGGCCGACGGCGAAGACCCGTTTGCGGACGCTGCGGAGTGATCGGTCATGGGATTTTCACGCGCAAAAATCGAGATCAAGCCCGCCTCTGTCGGAACCGGCCTCAAGGTTTCGCTGTCGAAGCGAAAGAGCGGCGCGGCCCGGATGAACTTCTCGTTCAACATGACGGTTGCGAAGGAGCTCGGATGGAGCTCCGGAGACAAGATTGAGGTTCTGATCGGCGATGGCGAGCATCACGGTATCATTCGCATGCGGAAGAACAACAGCGTCGGCGATGCCGAATTTGTCCGGCGCGATGCAGCCAAGGGCGCATATTTCAAGATCGCCCTTGGGCCTCAGTCGGCTTTTGTCGATCGCAGCGAAACGGCCCGGTGGTGCGCGTTCGAAATTCTTGATGGTGATGACGCCGGATGGCTGGAAATCATCCTTCCGCGCTGGGCCGATGAAACCGGGCCGAAGATGCGCGACAAGACGAGCGCACCGGCAATGCCGGCACGACCAGTCGCGCAAACACCGGCGAGGAACGTCACCGCCGCCGTTATGGGCGATCCTCCCCCAGGACGCCGCCAGATGCTCGACAAGCTCTCAGACATCAAAGGGTAGCTCATGCCGCTGATCGTCGCCTTTGACCCCTCAAAAGCCACTGGCTGGGCGCTTTGGGATACCTCGCGCCACCATTCCTCCATGCGCTGCGGCGTGTTCGAAATGCCGGCCAAGGCAGACCCGTATTACACCGGCGACCAGATCGGACTGAAGGTCACGGGGCTTTTGCGGGACGCCAAGAAGGAATTCGGCCGCATGCCGGATTGGGCAGTGCTTGAGGAACAGTCCCTTGCGCAGATCGGGCGGACCAGCGCGCTTGCGCAGATCTACCCTTGGGGCTGTTCATTGGCGATCGTCGCGACCCTTTCGAACTTCGGCATTCCATACGGGACGCTGCCGCCTGGAACGTGGCGAAAAGCATTCTTCGGCTCAAGGTTCAAGCCTGCAGTCGACAAGAATGGCAAGAAGGACTGGAAGGCGGCGGCGGTGGAGCAATGCGAGCGGCTCGGGATCGAACTGCCGCCGAAGAAGACGATCGCGCACAACGCGGCGGAAAGTTGCGCCTTGGCGATTTGCTGGGGCGTCAAGGACATGAACCTGCATGCCGGGCGATATCACGCTCCGCGCATTGAATTGCTGATGAAGCGCCACGAGCGCGCGGAGGTGGCTTGATGGAAAACCCAACGGAAATCCTTGATGGCCGAGTGCGTTTTTGGTCCGGCGATTGCATCGACCAGTTGAACCGGATGGAGCCGGACAGCGTCGACTGCGTTGTGACCTCGCCGCCCTATTGGGGCCTGCGCGATTATGGCGTGGAAGGGCAGATCGGGCTGGAACCGACGCTTGGCGAGCATCTAGAGGTGATGGTTGCCGTGTTCGAAGCGGTGCGCCGGGTGCTGAAGCCCACCGGCACGCTGTGGCTGAACTATGGCGATTGCTACGCGACAGCGCCGAACGGCCGCAGCGCTGCCGATACGAAGGCGGCGGGCACGGACGACCGGACGTTTCGCGACAAACCGTTTTCGACAGTCGGGCCGATCTATCAGCCAATCAGCAACCCACGCGGCGAGTTTTCGACCGGTGACCGTCAATCGAGACGAGAAAGTGCGGGTCGGATTGGGGCTGGTGGCTATCTGAAGCCGAAAGACCTGTGCATGGTGCCGAACCGCCTCGCCATCGCCTTGCAGGAGGCAGGCTGGTGGGTGCGCTCTGAAATCATTTGGGCCAAGCCGAACCCGATGCCGGAAAGCATCAGCGATAGGCCGGCCACAAGCCACGAAAAGGTTTTTCTGCTCTCGAAGTCAGCCCGGTACTGGTACGACCGGGAGGCTGTTCGGCAAAACGCTGCGTCGTCATCGCTAGCCAGGTGGTCGCAGGACATTGACAATCAGGAAGGCTCGGGCCGGGCCAATGGCGGAACCAGGACCAACGGCACGATGAAAGCAGTCGGTGGTCCGCGCGGAAAGGTACGCGCCAGCGCCGTAGCTTCGCCGCGTCATGCCGGCCAGGTAAACCACACCAAGCTGGATGACACTCCGCGCGGGGAAGGGCGGAACCTTCGCAATTACGAGCCTGCGCCTGTGCAGGTCTGGCCGATTGCGACGAAGCCGTTTTCGGAAGCGCATTTTGCCACTTTCCCGCCGGAGCTTGCAGAGCGCTGCATTCTGGCCGGCTGCCCAAAGGGCGGGCTGGTGCTGGATCCGTTCGGAGGCGCGGGCACCACGGCGCTCGTAGCGCTGCGCCACGGCCGCAGGGCCGATCTCATCGAACTCAACCCGGAATACGTCGAGATAGCAAAGCGCCGGATAAACAACGATTGGAAGGTCGTAGAGAAGCTTGACGATAGCGGGCTTGAGCCTTTGCCTATGTTTGCGGGGATAGGCGGATGAACATCGAACTCCCGGCCAACATCGAAGTCGAGCAAGCTCTTCTCGGCGCATGTCTGGTGAACAACAAGGCGCTGGATGCCGATGCCGTCTCTCGTCTTGGCGAGGATCATTTCTCGGAAGGGGTTCACGCCCGCATATGGGAGGCGATGCGAGCAATCAAGAAAGATGGACGCGTTGCTAACCCGATCACGGTGAAGTCGTCACTTCCGTCCGATGTCAAGATCGGTGAATTGACGATCGCGCAATATCTCGCGCGGCTCGCCGCCGACGCGGTGACGATCATCAACGCGCCGGACTACGCGATCACGCTGATGGGCCTTGCCGATCGCCGCCGGACAATTCTTGCAGCGGAAGAGCTGACCTATGCAGCGGCGAATGCCGAATGTCAGATATCCGACGGCATCCGCGCGGCGCGGGAAGAACTGACCCGCATCGTTTCTGAGATCGAAGACCGCAATCATAAGGCCGTTTCCTTCGCCGACATGATCGACGGCACGCTTGACCGGACGGAATACGCCGCGACGGGCGGAGCGCGCCTCGGGCTCGATCCTGGCTTGAATGAGATCATGGCGCTGACCGGCCCGTGGGAGAACGGCCAATTGATCATCATCGGCGCGGGGGTGAAGCAAGGCAAGTCGGCCCTGACATGGCAAACGCTGTTCACCATGGCGGAAAACCATGTCGTGGCGGGCAACAGCGGGGAGATGCCGCGCGACCAGCTTATCCGCCGCGAGATCGCCCGGCGCACCGGGATATCCGCCACACGCCAGAAGCGCGGGAGCCTGAGCCCGATCGAGATGGACGAAGTTGTCCGTGCCTCTGCCGAGATGAAGCGGCTGAAGGTGGCCGAGATCAATTGCCAGCGCCTCACGCTCGACAGGCTAGACGAGCGGATCACGCGCCTCAAGGGTGAGTACGGGCTGGAGGCCTATTTCCTGGACCATATCGGCAAGCTGGAATGGAGCGGAAAGCTCGATCTTGACGAGGACTGGAAGAAGGGGCAGCGCGCTACGTCACGTCTCAAAGACATGGCGATGAAGCACGAAATCCCGATCATCGCCGTGACGCATCTGAAAAAGGCGACCTTCGGCGACTATCCGGGCCGCTCGTTTCGCGATCGCATCTACACCGCCATGAACCGCAGGCCGAACTATCAGGATCTGGTCGGCAACATGGACAAGGACGCGGACCAGGTTCTTATCCCGTTCAATGTGCGGCCGATCCTCGCCGGCATGGAGCCGGAAGAAGGCACGGCGGATCACGACATATGGGACGAGGCCATGCGCAAGACTGAGGGCCGGGCCGAACTGATCCTGTCCCTGTCCCGGGAGAGCGAGTTTCCGCGCCGCAAGGACATCGAATGGCACGGCGCGACAACCAGCTTCGGCCCGACATTCAAGCAGAAGAAGAACAGCGAGGAGCTTTTCGCATGAACGAGGTTGCCATTGGCACGCGGCCTGCTGTGGGAGGCTTTCATGGCCTTATTCGCAAGGTCCACAAGGCGGATTTCGAGACGGTCAACCGGTGCGGAGAGCCGCTTGTCTTCGAGACCAGAGAGGCGGCGCGGGCCGCTGCTGGAGATGCGCTGTGCGCCTACATTAACGGCAATCTCATGCGGCGAGACGGCGCGATCATCGGAAAGGCAAAGCGGGAAGCGGAAAGGGTGTTTGCAAAATGAACCAGAACGCAATCCAACAAGCATCGAAGCTTTGGGCCAATGGCTTGAGTGTGTCGCAGATCGCACAGGAACTCGGAACGACAAACGGGACGATCGCGGGTATGTCGAAGCGCAACCGCGATCTGTTTCCGCAGCGCCGACAGGGCCCGACGCCGGCTGACACTGCGGAGCGGGACGAAAGAATATTCGCTCTGTGGGCCGAAGGGCACGGGCAATGCAAGATCGCCGAGATCGTCGGTTGCCATCCAACAACGGTGAAGAGGCTGAAGACATTGCGGCCCGAGATGTTCCCGGCGCGAAAGAAAGAGGCTCCGGTTTCGAAAAAGCCGACCGCTGAAAGGCCGGATGATGGGCGCCGCTATGGCGACGCTCGAAAGCTGCAGGTTCCAGGCACTGAGCCGATCCCGCTCACGCAATGCGGCCCGTTCCGCTGCAAGCTGCCTCTGACAGATCGGGACGAACCCGCCGTCGCCGATGTGCTTTGCTGCGGTCAGCCGGTCTTGGCGGGGACATCGGCATGTTCTGCGCACTATCGCATCCTGTACCGTCCCAAGCGTGAACTGGAGGAGGTATGAGGTATCTGTCCGTTTGTTCCGGCATAGAAGCGGCAACGCAGGCTTGGCATCCGCTCGGGTGGTCGCCGGTCGCATTCTCCGAAATCGAGAAATTCCCGTCTGCCGTTTTGGCGCATCACTACGGCTCGAATATGCCGGGTGAGCCGCTGGCAACAAACGGCGTCCCGAACCTCGGCGACATGACCAAATTTAAGGATTGGCCCGATTATGCAATTGACCTTCTTGTCGGCGGAACACCCTGCCAAAGCTTCTCAATCGCCGGACTTCGCAAGGGACTTGCTGACCCTCGCGGAAACCTCATGCTCACCTATCTTTCCATTGCTCAACGATATCGGCCCCGATGGGTGGTATGGGAAAACGTACCCGGTGTCTTGTCATCGAACGGGGGAAGGGACTTTGGCACCTTCATCCGGGGGCTGGAAGAATGCGGGTATCATGCGGCCTGGCGAGTGCTTGACGCTCAGTTTATCCGAACACAACGCTTTTCAGGCGCAGTCCCCCAGCGCAGACGCCGTGTGTTCGTTGTCGGATATCTTGGAGACTGGCGACCTGCCGCAGCGGTATTACTTGACCCCGAAAGCATGCGCGGGAATCCTGCGCCGCGCCGAAAAACGCGGGAAAGAGTTGCACCAACAATTAGCGCACGCACTAAAGGCGGTGGCGGACTTGGAACAGACTTCGATCTAGACGGTGGGCTTGTCACCAATTGCGGTGCAACATCATATTGCGTCAGCGTCAGCGTCAACGGCCAACGGTCAAATGATGCCGAAACGGAAACCCTTATTGCCCATGCAATTCAAGCCGGCGCATTGCGAGAAAACCCGAATAGCGGGCCGGATGGCGCAGGCGTGCAAGAGGGCGTTGCTTATACGATAGAAGCGCGTGCGGAAGTGCAGGCGGTTGCCTTCGCCGAGAATAGCCGTTCGGAGGTTCGTTTATGCGGCGGTGATGGCACCGTTTCGTCACAACTGACGACCGGCGGCGGCAAGCCAGGGCAAGGGCAGGCTTGCGTTGCCCTTGCCCTGGCTTTTGACTGCAAGGCGGCAGGTGATACAGGATTTTCCATCGATGAAGTCCCAGGCTCGCTCAGGGCCGCTCACGGTGGTGGACACTCTGCCGTTGCCTATGACATGCGCGGTCGCGAGGGCGGCGCGCAATTCGAAGGACCGCACGAAACCGCCAATATCCGTGCCGGGTCCGGTGGTTCGTCGCGGTCATATGTCGCCGCGCCATGGGCCGTGCGCCGACTGACACCGCGCGAGTGCGAGCGGCTGCAGGCGTTCCCCGACGATTTCACGCTCATTCCGTGGCGCGGTAAAGCCGCCGAGAATTGCCCCGACGGGCCGCGCTATAAGGCACTCGGGAACTCAATGGCCGTCAACGTCATGGAGTACATCGGAGAGCGCATCCAGTATGTGGAAGATTTGCAGAAGGAACTTTGCGCATGACAGACGCCCATATCGCCGCAATATGCGCCGAGTACGGCATCCGCATCGTCGGCAAGAGCGATCGACTGTCGGTGAAGGAAACGCGCGCCACGGCCTGCCTGAGGCGGATATACGAGATGCACGGCGAGGGGCATTTCCGGCTGGTGCTGTCCACCGTGGCGGAGACAGAGAACAACGCCGGGCGGCTGCATGACAGCCTGCTGTATGCCGTGTCGGATCTGGTGCTTGCCAATCGAGAACTGATCGAGGACGACGCGAGCCGCTGGCTTGCCGTGTTCGACCGGTGCGAGGTGGGTCAAATACAGTGGGAGGCGCGCGGCGCGGATGCGATCATGTCGCGCCGGCACTACATCGCCGCCGGGATATTCCGGCATGTCTATCGGGAGTTTGGCGACCGGGCGATCGAGCCAGATCTGTTCGATGATGAGAGGGTGGCATGAACCTCTGGCCAAAAGACACGATAAAGCCTGTCGAGTGCGCGGCCTGCGGCTGGCGCGGTCGGCGCAAGACGGGTAATATCGTGACGTGCCCGAAATGCGGAGAGTGGGCGGCATTCCAATGCGAGGCGACATGACCAGAGACGACATCCATGCACTGTTCATCACCGCCGCCGAGGTGGACCGGCGCTTGCCCGACACGGCGCGGCCGGCACGGCTGAAGGCGCAATCGCTTGAGACGGTCCACACCCGCGAGGACATGAACGGCTGGGGCACGGAACGTCTGTCCGAGGAGCGCAAGGCGTTTTGGGAAGGATTGCGCGACCGGATCGGCGCGGAGCAGATGACGGCATACGAGAAGGCGCTTGAAATGATCGCCATTTGCCCTGAGGAAAGCCACAGGCGCGCTTTGTGGGCATGGGCGCGAGCCAAGGCCGGAGGAAAGCCGTTCGCGCGCTGGTGTCGTTCTGAGGGGATTTCCCGAACGGCGGGGTGCAACCGCAAAGACCGCGCCGTTGCCTTTTTGGCAGCGCAGGTAGGTGGCAGTGCTGCCTACCCGACACAGGTTGACGGTTTCGACGGGTTTACAGATGCCCCGGAAATCAACGATATTGAGCCTACAATCGCGACAGGCATGCGGGCTTGGAATGACGGCGATCTGCCGAGAGAACCGCAGCCCGAAGCCAGATCGTTTTCATGGGCCGAGAAGCAGAACAAAATGCGCCGGGCGCGGGCCGAGAAACGCGCAAGAGAGCAGGCGACGGCTTAGAGGTCGCAGAGTTTCGATATCGGATAACCGATATCGTTCAGTTTGGCGACACCGCACGGGTTATATGTTGGGCAGTCGAACACCCTTTTAACCAGTCGCCAATTCAATTGCCTGCAAGGGCATACCTGCATTTGAGTTCTTTGCGATGGAAAGCAGCCCGCGAAGAAAACCCCATGCAGGTGTTGACTGGCTTGTGCCAGAGGCCGGTCAACGTCATTCCTCTGGCGCTGTATAGCGACGGAAAACAGATCCCGAGCGCCGGTACGCTCCCCGGCTCACCTCCGCACCGTCTCCGGCAAATCGGACGCGAGGGACATTGATAGCCGGCAGGCAACGACGCCTCAACAGAGGGTCACAAGCCTGATAGCAGGGCGCGGAACGGGTTATCATACCGGTCTACGGCGGAAGTGGGGAAGCCCCAGCCCTGAAGTTTCAATGCCGTCATAGCTCAGTAGGTAGAGCGGTGTCTTTGTAATTCACATGTCCGGGGTTCGAATCCTCGTGGCGGCTCCAATTCGCGGGTGTGTCCAAGGTGGACAATGAGTGCTCCACACTCACAGGCCGAGTTCGATTCTCGGTATCCGCTCCAAGCGACAGTTTATAACAAATATCCGTTATAAACGGGTAAGGTTGCATTTCATGAGCCTGTGGGTCGTCATCTATTCCGCATCTGTCGTCGGCGGGTCAATTGGCCCTCTGCCTTATGGCATGGAGGAATGCATAGCGAAGAACGCCCCGATGGAGGCGGCTCGCATGCAGGCGATAGAAACAGGCTATTCCGAAGCCGAAGATCGTTGGCTTGATGCTGGCGAGATCAAGAAGCTCGAAGCTCTGTCGTCGCGGTGCGAATACCACGAGACACGACCGGTTATCGGATCTGCCGCAGAGTGATCGGCTGAAACCTTGGTTCGAGCCCAAGAGCGCGAGCCAGTCACAAGCCGAGAGACTTTCGCAGATCATCGTTGATCCTCGATCGCCATCCTTTGCCAGTTGCCTTGTAGGCTTCGACAACATCCGCATCCAGGCGGAGAGAGACGAGAGCCTTGGCGTTGCCGGTCGGAGGTCTTCCGAGTTTCGTTGCAGGTTTTTCGGTATCGGCCTTTTTCGATGGGATCGGCTTCACCGGCTTCTGTCGTGCCGGTTTGGGTTTCTTCGCCAGTTTCTTCGGCTCGCTGCCGAGGTTGAATATGATGGCCATGGCTGTCTCCTTTGAATGCCGAATTAGTGTAGCACGAAAAGTCGAACAGCAGTCCGATTTATCGTAGTACGGAAAATCATGAGGCCTCTATGCCGGTTTTGAAGAACGCGAAATGGGAATCCTTCGCGCAGGGGCTAGCAGAAGGGCTTGCTGTTGGTGACGCCTATGTCAACGCGGGGTACAAAGACAGCCCGGCGTCGGCTACTCGACTGTCAAAAAATGTCAAAATCCAGGCGCGTGTAGATGAGCTTGTCGCCAAGGGCGCAGATCGAGCAGAGGCGACGGTCGAACGCGTCCTGAAGGAAATGGCGCGGCTTGGCTTCGGTGACATCCGGAAGGCGTTCACTGCGGGCGATGCGATCCTGCCGCCATCACAATGGGATGATGATTTCGCCGCGTCTGTTGCGGCAATCGAGGTGGTTTCAAAGCCGACGGGCGAGAAGGACGAGGAAGGCCGGCCCGTTGTCGAGCACGTCCACAAGATCAAGCTTTGGGACAAGAACAGCGCGCTTGAGAAGCTGGCCAAGCATCTCGGCATGTTCATCGAGCGCCATGAGCACACGGGTAAGGACGGCGGTCCATTGGCATTGATCGTCAGCAAGGAAGACGCGGAACTGTGACAGCAACGCTGACGGAAAAGCAGAGAGAGGCAAATCGTCTCCTCGCTGGACCGGCGCGCAATGTGATGCTTCGCGGAGGCTCGCGATCGGGAAAGACGTTCCTGCTTGTGCGGGCGATAATCCAGCGGGCGATCAACGCGCCGGGTTCTCGGCATGCGATATTCCGGTTTCGCTTCAATCACGCCAAGACTTCGATTTGGTCCGATACGCTGCCGAAGGTGTTGAAGTTGTGCTTTCCGGGCCTGACAGTCCGGTTCGATAAGACAGATTTCTATGTCGAACTTCCTAACGGATCGCAGGTCTGGATTGGCGGGCTGGACGATAAGGAGCGGGTCGAGAAGATCCTTGGCCAGGAATATGTGACGCTCTATTTCAACGAGAGTTCACAAATCCCATGGGCTTCGGTTGAAATGGCAATGTCTCGCTTGGCGCAGAAATGCGAACTAGCGCCCGAGATAGCGGCTGCGACGGGGCGGATGTTTCTCCGGCTCAAGGCGTTCTTTGACTGCAATCCGCCTTCAAAGCTGCATTGGAGCTTTCAGCTTTTCCGCTCGAAGATAAAACCAGGGACGAAAGAAGCGCTGGCGAACCCGGACGATTATGTAGAGATGCGGATCAATCCGGTGGACAACGCCGACAATCTGCCGGGGGAATATTTCGACGTTCTGGCGTCCATGTCTGCGGCAAAGCGGCTTCGGTTTGAGGCAGGAGAATGGGCAAGCGAGGTCAGCGGGGCGCTTTGGTCTCTTGAGGATCGGAAAGCGCCTGATGGCCGGGTTATGCCGGGGATCGACAGTCTTCGCGTCAAGGAAGCGCCGCGCATGCAGCGCATTGTCGTCGCTGTAGACCCATCCGGGACGCGCGGCGACGGGCAGGGCGATGACATTGGCATCATTGTCGCGGGCAAGGGTGTTGACGGTCACGGATATATTTTGGCCGACGAGACCGTGAACATGTCCCCTGAAGGATGGGGGCGTAGGGCGGTTGATCTCTATCACCGTTGGGGCGCTGACCGGATTGTCGGAGAGCGAAATTTCGGTGGCGATATGGTTCGCTTCACCGTCGCAACGGCTGATCGAAACGCATCGTTCAAAGAGGTTGTCGCGAGTCGGGGCAAGGTGGTTCGTGCCGAGCCGATCAGTGCACTCTACGAGCAGGGCAAGGTTCATCATGTCGGTGTGTTCGCTGACCTTGAAGACCAGCAGTGCAATTTCACGACATCGGGCTATATCGGTGAGGGATCGCCTGACCGGGCCGACGCCGGGGTATGGGCGCTCACTGAACTGATGCTGACCGGTTCGACCTACACATTGGAAAGCCTCTGATGGTTTGTGCAGCCTGCCTCAAACGGCGGAAGATGATCGAGGAAGCCAGGAAGCGCGAGGGCGTGAAAGGCGTTCTCAAGATCGCGCCGGCCGTCATCAAAGACACGATCAAGAACCCGCCGAACATAAGGGGCAAATATGGCCGCTAAGATGATGAGCTTCGACGGGCTCGAAAGCATGATTGCCGGGCTCGGCGATCCGCTTCGCGACAAGATGGCGACGGCGAGCTATTCCATGAACTATCTGGACGATCTCCAGATCATGGCGCTGTACCGGTCGAACGCGCTGGCGCGCAAGATCATCGACATTCCGGCGCTGGATAGCGTTCGCGAGGGCCGTGATTGGCAGGCCAAGCAAGAGCAGATCACGCTTATCGAGGACGAAGAAAAGCGGCTCGGCTACTGGCAAAAGCTCTATGAAGCGCGCTGCAAAGCTCGTCTGTGGGGCGGTGCTGCGATCTTCGCCGGCACGGGCGATCAGAACCTTGAGGAGCCGCTTGAAGTCGATCGCGTCAAGAAGGGCGGGCTCAAGTATCTGACGGTGCTGTCGTGCCGCGACATGGTTGCGGGCGACATCGACACAGACCCCATGTCGGAGAACTACGGCAAGCCGGAATACTATCAGGTGAGCAGCACAACGAGCCTTGTGCGCATTCACCCGTCCAGGCTCTCGCGGTTCATCGGCAACGAACGGCCGGAGCCGGGTTTCACGATCGGCGCGAACTCGGGATGGGGCGATAGCACGTTCGAGGCGATATACACCAGCCTGAAGAACAAGGACGCGACGAGCGCGAACATCGCCTCTCTGGTGTTCGAGGCCAACATCGACGTGATCCGTCACCCGGATCTGATGGGCAACCTTCTTGATCCGGCTTATGAGGATCGTCTGAAGAAGCGTTTCGGCCTTGCCGCCCTCCTGAAGGGCATCAATCGCATGCTCCTCCTCGACAAGGACGAGGAATACGATCGCAAACAGATCACGTTTGCCACGCTGCCGGACGTGCTCGACAGGTTCATGACCTTGCTTGCGGCGGATGCGGACATCCCGGCAACGCGCCTCTATGGCAAGAGCCCGGACGGCATGAACGCCACGGGCGACGGTGATCTGCGGAACTATTACGACCGGCTGGCGAGCGAGCAAAAGCTGATCATTGGGCCGGCGCTGTATCGGCTGGACGAATGCTTGATCCGATCCGCGCTCGGTTCGCGCCCGCCGGAGGTCTGGTACACGTGGTCTCCGCTCTGGCAGTTGTCGGACAAGGAAAAGGCAGAGATCGCGAAGGCCAAGGCAGAGACGGCGGAAATCATCGGTCGCACGGGCTGGCTGACAAGCACAGAGCTGCGCAAGGTCGCGTCGAACCAGATGATCGAAGACGGCTTCTATCCCGGCCTTGAGAAGGCCATGGAAGAGAACAAGACGGATTGGGAAAAGACGCTTGGTGGGCAGTCCGATCCATCGGCGGATGATCCCAACGCGGACCCGAGCGACGATCCGAACCAGAATATGGCCGACGCCGCGCCGCGAACGCTCTATGTCCGCCGCGACGTGCTGAACGCCGACGAAATTATAGCGTGGGCCAAGTCGCAGGGCTTCAAGACCACGCTGCCGGCCAATGATCTGCATGTCACCGTCACCTTCAGCCGCACGCCGGTTGACTGGATGAAGATGGGGCAGGCATGGGAAAGCGAGATCAAGATCGGTCGCGGCGGCGCGCGCCTGATGGAGCGCTTCGGCGAGGCCCGCGTTCTGCTGTTCGCAGCCAATGAACTGAAATGGCGTCACGAGTGGATGAAGGAAGAGGGCGCGTCATGGGATCATCCCGAGTACCAGCCTCATATCACGATCAGCTATGACCCCGATGCGCCGGACCTTGCCGATGTCGAGCCGTACACCGGCGAAATCATTCTCGGCCCGGAAATCTTCGAGGAGGTCAAGGAAGATTGGCATGAGGGAATTGAGGAGGCCTGATGCTCCGCTATTCACTCGCCAAGCAGGGGCGGCGGGCCGGGCGTAAGTCTGGCACTGTCGCCTATCTGCCGGAAATCCCGGTTCGTCTCTCTGCCGAGCGGGACTATGAAAAGGCGCTGCGGTCCATGCTTCGGCAAATGGCTGCAGAGGTACGGGAAAGCATCATCCCGGCCTATGAGGCTGATTTGGCGCAGAGAAAGGCGCAGGAAGCCATCACGGTCGACGCTGCTGATCGGTCATGGTTCGTTCGTCTCGACGCTCTCAAGGCTTCTCTGGTCCGTGTGGCGCAAAGCACCGTGGACCGGATTTTGAACCTTGAGGCGGAGCGGCATACCGAGAATTTTGCCGCGGCGGTCAAGCGGGCGATCGGGATCGATATCCGCGCCGTGATCGCACAGGAAGACCTTGGCGACTATCTGACCACGGCGTCGGCCCGCAATGCTTCGCTCATCCAGAGCTTGGCAGACGATACGGTCAAGAAAGTCGAACAGGCGGTTTATCAGAACAGTGTGGCGGGCAATTCGGTGACCACGCTGCGCAAGCAATTGGTGCAAGAGTTCGGCGTTTCGGAGAGCCGGGCCAAGCTTATCGCGTCGGACCAGATGGGGAAGGCCAATGCTGACCTCACAGAGATACGCCAGCGGCAAGCAGGGGTGACGGAGTACGTCTGGAGCACCAGCCACGACGAACGCGTCAGATCGCGTCACAGGGCGCTTGACGGCAAACGGTACAAATGGGGCGAGGCAACGGGAGCGGAACAGGGATTGCCGCCAGGAAAGCCTATTCGGTGTCGTTGCTGGGCGCGGGGCGTGATCGAGTTCTAAGCAGGGCTTCGAGTTCGGTCGTGCTGACCTTCTTGTCTTCGAGATAGACGACTTCGGTGGTTTCGACCGCCTTGCGCAAGGCTCTGTTTTCCAGGGCCAGCGCTTCAACCTTGACGCCAAGGTCGAGGATCATGGTTTTCAGTTGGCGGAATTGTTCGTCTGTCATGGACGGATAGAACCACACATTCAGGAAAAACGCTATGATGCAGTTCATCGACGCGGCCCCAATTGCGGGCACGCGGCGCACCGCTGACGGCTATCTCGTGGCAGAGGTCCGCACCGCCCGCACCGGCATTCAGGACTATGCCGGGTATGAAGTGGGCAAGCCTGCCATGGACCGGGTTCGTGTCTACCGGCCCGATGATCAGGTATTCGCACAGGACAGCATGGGCTCATACGCTCACAAGCCGGTGACGAATGACCATCCCGCCGAAATGGTGACGGCCGACAATTGGAAGAAGCTCGCGGTCGGCGCGATAGGTGACGAGGTGGCGCGCGACGGAGATTATGTCCGTGTGCCCATGATCGTCATGGACAAGGCAGTCATCGACCAGATCGAAGGCGGCAAGCGGGAACTCTCCGCCGGCTATGTCTGCGATCTCAAATGGGAGAGCGGCACCACGCCCCAGGGCGAGGCCTACGACGCCATTCAGCAGAATATCAGGATCAACCATGTCGCCGTCGTGGATCGCGGCCGCGCTGGTTCTCAAGCTCGCATCGGTGACGGTGCGTTTTCGTGGGGCATGCGCCCCGGTCACGTAGCAGACGAAAAGGAGGGCCAAATGGCCGACAATCTGCGCAAAGTGATGGTTGACGGGCTGCAGGTCGAGACGACCGACGCGGGCGCAGCGGCCATTGAAAAGCTCACCAACGACAAGGCTGTCGCCGTAAAGGCGCTGGCTGATGCTGAAGCGAAGCATGCTTCCGCCATCGCAGCCAAGGACGCCGAACTGGCACAGAAGGATGCCACGATCGACGATCTCAAGGGCAAGGTTCTGGACGAGAAGGCGCTCGACGCCAAGGTCCAGGCCCGCGCCGATCTGATTGCCACGGCCAAGACCATCGCCAAGGACATCAAGACCGACGGTCTGTCCGACGCCGATATCCGCAAGGCGGCTGTGGTCGCCAAGCTCGGCGATGAAGCGGTCAAGGATAAGGGCGAGGCCTATATCGACGCCCGCTTCGACATCCTGGCCGAAGACGCGGCCAAGGCCGATCCGTTCCGCGATGCCATGAAGGGTCGCGACACCACCAAGCAGATCAACGACAACGGTCAGTCCGCCTATGAGGCGCGCGTGGCCGGTGCATGGAAGTCGAAGGAGGCCTAATCGATGGCTATTCAGACCAACTATGCCGATAACATCGATGCGGGCCGCGTCGGTGCAATCGTCAATACCGAACCCTCGACGCTGATCTCCCGAACCGTTGAAGATGCCGCCGGCATCGCTTTCGGCCTTCCGGTCGCCCAGGGGTCGGAAGACAATGGCATCACCGCCACGCTGACCGGCGTGACCGAGCTCGTCGGCATCACCGTTCGCGAGCGTTCCGTCAACCCTGCCACGCCCGACAAGTTCGCTCAGTACGAAAGCGCTCGTCTGATGCGCAAGGGCGTCATCTGGGTGACCGTGACCGATGCGGGCGGCGTTGCTGCCGGTGATGCGGTTTGGCTCAATCTCGCCAACGGCACCTATTCCAACGCCGATGTCGGCTCGGGCGGCGGTCTCCGCCTTGCCGGTTCCCGTTGGGAAACCTCCGCTGCGAACGGCGCTCTTGCGCAGCTTCGCGTTGACCTCGACGTCCCGGCCGTCGCCGGCGCTGCCTAAGGAGCAACACAATGAACTTTCAGATGCTTGACGCACAGGCCGCGCTCGGTTTCGTCCTGTCGCAGACCACGCATATCGAGAGCGCCGTCAATGAGACGGTCTATCCCGATATCCAGTATCCCGAGCTGATCCCGGTCGACACCTCGGCCAATCCGTGGGCTCAGACCGTCACCTACTACAGCTCCGACAAGTACGGCGCTGCGGACTGGATCAACGGCAATGCCGGCGACATCCCGCTTGCCGGGACCGAGCGGGCCAAGTTCCAGACCAATGTCTACACGGCCGGCATCGGCTACGGCTATGGTCTGGAGGAAATCAGCCAGGCCGCAATGCTCGGCATCAACCTCGCCAATGACGATGCGATGGCCGCACGCCGCGCATACGAGGAGATGGTTGACCGCGTTGCACTGCAGGGCGATGCGACCAAGAATTTCGAAGGTCTCATTGCCAACAGCGCTGTGACTGCCGTTTCGGCCACGACCGGTGCATGGGCAACCGCCACGCCGGATGAAATCGTCGGCGACTTCAACCAGGGCATTACCGGTGTCCAGACCGCGACCAACTATACGTCGATGTCTGACACTGTCCTTCTGCCGAATGAAAAACTCAACTACATCGCCTCGACTCGTCTCACCGACACGTCGATGACTGTCCTCGAGTTCATCCGCCGGAACAATGTCTACACCGCCACGACCGGCCAGCCCCTCACGATCCGCGCGGTTCGCGGTCTCACGACGGCTGGCGCCGGTTCGACGGCTCGCATGATCACCTACCGGCGCGATCCGCAGGTCCTCAAGATGCACATCCCGATGCCGCATCGGTTCCTGCCGGCGTTCCAGAAGACGCCGCTCTATGTCGAGGTCCCCGGCATCTTCCGCCTGGGCGGTCTCGACATCCGCCGCCCCGCCGAAGTTCGCTATGTGGATGGCATCTGATCATGGCCAACATCGTTTCGAACTATCACGGCCCGCTCGGTCTTCCGGGCGGCGTCGTTCTTCGCCCCGGTGTCGCGGCCAATGTCGAGAACTGGAGCAAGATCAAGAACCACAACGTCGTGAAGCAGTGGCTTGACGCCAAGGTGATCGAGGTTCAGGGCGAGGAAGAAGAGGCCGACGATGGGGCCAAGGTCGAAATCCCGACCGAAGGTTATGCCGTCGTCTCTCCGTCTTCCGGCTGGTACGCGATCGCCCATAACGGCGAGATCGTCACCAAGAGCCTGCGCAAGGCCGATGTCGAAGGCTTCGACGACATGTCGGACGAAGACAAGGCAGCGTTTGTCGATCTTCACAAGCCGACGGAATGATCAATGGCCCGGCCGGGTGACTGGCCGGGCTTCACCTATGGAGCGCGCCTATGGCCTATGTCGAACCGACCGCAGCGGACATCAAGGCGCGGTATCCCGAATTTGCCGATGTGTCGGACACGCTGATCAATCTGATCATCGCGGATGCGGTGGTAGAAGTCGGTGAAAGCTGGTTGGAGCGCGATCGGCGCCGGGCGCAAATGCTTCGGGTGGCGCATACCCTGACCATGGAAGGCGAGCCGGGCCGCACGGCAAGCGGTGTTGGTGCGGCTGGCACGGGTCAGATCAAGCGCGACAAGGTCGGGGACGCGGAGACGGAATTCAATGTCGCCACCGCATCGGCCTCGGGCGATCTGAACAGCATCTATGGCAGCACGGCTTACGGGCGCGAGTTCTTGAGCCTGATGCGCCGGAACTTCCCCGCGATCCTGGCCGTGTAATGGCGCTCAGGGCTCGCGTGAGGCGCAAGACGCACCGCAAGCTGCATCCGATCCTTGGCGACACGAAAGTCAAGGTCGGGCTTGTCGCGGGCGAGGCGGACAGCGACAACATCGACAAGGCCCTGTGGAACCATTTCGGGACCGAGACGATACCGGAAAGACCGTTCCTCACGAACGCGATGCGGAACAACACAGCGGCCTATCGAAACGCAATGCGCATGGTCGCGGAGAAAATCCTTCGCGGAGAAACGACGCTGGCGATTGTTCTGGCAAAACTTGGTCTGAAAGCCGCCGATGATGTGAAGGCGGAGATCACCGCTTTGAGTGATCCGCCGAATGCAGCGTCAACGGTTACTCAGAAGGGATCGAGCAATCCGCTTATCGACACGGGCGAGATGCGCAACTCTGTGACATGGAAGATTGATGAATGACCCGTCTCGCAGGACTTGGCATTGACCGCCGTGCATGGATCGTGACGCGCGTTCGTGTCGCTGCGGGTGGATATAACGCAGATGGCGATTATGTGCCTGGAGCGACATCCTCGGACGAAATACGGGCTGTTGTGCAGCCGATCAGCGGAAACGAACTGAAGGACATGCCCGAGGGCATCCGAACCGAGGCGCGTAACGTGGCTTGGAGCCGCTCAGATATCCAGGTTGATGACGAAATCACGGATGCGGGCGTGACATATCGCGTGCTGTTCGTGTGGCCCCGTGACAGGGATGGCGAGTTCTACCGCGCGGCGATGGGGAAGACGACATGACCGATGAGGAAGTCTTTTCCGCCGCCGTCCGGTTCGTGAACTCGATCACGGGCCTAACCACGATCAAGGCCTATCAGGCAGGCCCGCGCCCGACGCCACCCTACTGCATGGTCAACTTGACTGGCACGGCAGAGGTTCGTGAGAACCCGGCAGACACGGAATACACCGATACCGGCGTCCCGAACCCTGAAGGGGAAAATGAAATCAGTGCCGCGCCAGTAATCGAAACGGAATGGCGCTTCTCGGTGCATGCCTATGGAGACTATCCGACAGGCATCTTGCGCCCGGTTCGCGCCGCGCTGCAACTGTCGCAGACATGGGAGCCGCACTTTCCGGCCCTGACCATGTTCGACGTGTCTCAGATCCGGCACTTGCCCGAGGTGGTCGAAAGCAAGTGGGAGCCGCGCGCTCAGATGGACCTTTTCATTCGCGGCTATGTCCGTGACGGCTTCGTGATCGATACTATCGACCAATACAGTGCAGAATTCCCCGAAAATCACGGGGTTTAACCGGGCCTGACGGGTCCATTTCCTTAAAATGACAGGAGCAAAGAATATGGCGAAACTGCCCTATTCAATGGTTGTGAACGTGAGTGTAGACCGCGTGAACAACTTCCCGACCCGTCGTGGCTTCGGGACCATTCTTTTCCTCTCGACCGTGGCGAAGGCTGGCATTGTCGACGCCACGACGCGGACGAAGCTTTACGCCTCGATCGAGGAAGTCGCCGTCGATTGGGCCGCGACCGATGATTTCTACAAGGCTGCGCTTGCAGCGTTCTCGCAGAACCCGCGCCCGACCTCAATCAAGGCGGGCTATATCAGCTACACCAGCGGCACATCGACGGAAAGCGACGTTCAGGACGAGCTCGACGCGATCGAAGCGTTCGATGGCGACTGGTATTTCCTGACCATCGACAGCGTGTTGCGCGACGAGGCTCCGCTTGACGGCCTGATTTCGTGGAACGAAGCCAAGATGAAGCAGGCCTTCATCGACAGCAACGATGACAACATGGAAAGCGCCGCCGATACGACCAACGTCGCGGCTCGGAACAAGGGCACCGTGATCCGGACCTCGGTCTTCTATCACACCGATGCGGCCGAGTGGCTCGCTATCTGCGCCGCTGCCTATTGCTCGACCCGCGTTTTCGATGATGCCAACTCGGCCTATACCCTCAAGTTCAAGGGCATGGCCGGCGTCCAGAACGTCAACCTTGGCAGCGCCGCGATCACGGCAATCACCGGCTTTGTGCCTGGCACGGGTCAGAGCGAGACGGCGGGCCATTGCGCGAACACCTACATCGATATCGGCGACCAGAATTTCCTCGTTGAAGGTTCGACGCTGACGCAGAACACGTTCATCGACGAAATCCACGCCTCCGACTGGATCGTGGCGCGCACGGAAGAGAAGATGCTTTCGATCTTCCTCAATAACGCCCGCGTCCCATTCTCCGATGTCGGCATGCAGATCCTTGCCAGCGGCCCGCGTGAGATCATGCAGGCGGCAGTGCGCGCCGGGATCGTCCCGCTCGATATCAACACGACAGGCGACTATGAGGCGGCTTACACGATCACCGTTCCCTCGGTCTTCGATGTGCCGGCCAGCCAGCGCAACGCGCGCATCGCCCCGGCGATCACCGTTGTTTTCCGATATGCCGGCGCGGTCCATTACGCGACCGTCACCTACGAGCTCAATTACTAAGGAGGCCTGACAGATGGCACTTTCATCCGCATATGGCATGGTCAACGTCTCCAGCACGATCGATGGCCAGCAGGTCACCGGTCTGTGGGATGGCGACGATGCAATCTCGATCGCTCCGATGACCGACAAGGGCACGATGCTTGTCGGGGCCGACGGTTCTTCGATCTTTTCCGTGTCGGCCAACGGCGGCGCGACGATCACGATCCGGCTGCAGCACAAGAGCCCCACGCATCGGCTGTTGACGCAAAAGCTTGCGCGACAGAAGGCGCTCGGCGGCGCGTTCTCCGGCTTCCCGGCGACCGTGTTCGATACCTCGTCGGGCGAAGGCGGATCGGCCGACCGGTGCTTCATCCAGTCCGCGCCGACCAAGAACAACGGGACCAACGCCACGGTTCGCGAATGGGTGCTTGTCACCGGCGAAATCGTTGATGCCGTCCCGAACGCATAAGGAGCGCTGACACATGGCGGAAAAAAAAATAGGCGGTCGCACGTTCAAGTGTGAGCCGCTTCTGGCAACCAAGGCTCTCGTGCTTCAGGGGCGTCTTGCCCGCGCTCTCGGGCCGGTCGCCGGTAAATTGCCGGCCATCCTCGCGGCGCGCAATGGAAACGACACACAGAAGGCAGCGGCGGACACGGAAACCATCGCCGCGCTTGTCGGCATCTTCGAAGCCCTGACGCCGGAGGAATATGCCGATCTGGTGAAAGACATCGTGGAGATCGCCAAGCTTCAGCGCCCGTCCGGCGATTATGAGCCGGTAGACCTCGACGGCGACTTCCATGGCGACATGAAGTCCGTCTTCCCGGTCATGTTCTTCGTGCTTCAGACGCAGTTTCAGGATTTTTTCGGCGACGCCCTGGCGAATGGTCTCCGAAAGACGACGGGCAAGGGCTGACACAAAAGCAGATCGAGCGGATCGCCCCGAACCTGAACCTATGGCTTGTGCGGCCAATGCTCGCCGAACCGCCGATCTACACAATGAAAGACCTTCGCGAGTGGGTGACCCTCGCGGATGTCATGGACGCGCATGAAATGCTGGATCTGAAAGGTGCGATGCAGGAGAAGGCGGAACAGAACGCTAAGGCGTGAGGCCGTACTTCTCTGCCATAGCTTTCTGCGATGCGCATGTCACGGATCGCTCCGTTTCGCTCATCGCTTGGAGCCTTATTTTATGGGCTCCGCTTCCGTTCTGGAAAAATGTTCGCGTCGTCTCATCCGAACCGGAAAGAAATCCGGCGACATATTCGCCGACCTTGGCGCTGTCGATGTCATAGCCGCAAATTTCAGCCGTTCCGATGATCTGGCCGAGCTCTCTGGCCTTCATTGCATCTTGCGGGCTTCCGGCGAGCGCCGAACCGCCGATCAGTACAAAATAAATCGCCGCAATCGTTCGTTTCATGTGGTGCCTCCGCATCTATGACGAAAATGTGGCCCGCCCGAGAGGAATTTTCAACCCATGGTCATTGACGAGCTTATCGCAATCCTCGGCTATGACATCGAGGGCGAGGAAAACCTGAAGCGGTTCAACCAAGGTCTAGAGACTAGCTTGAGGCGTGTCACGGCTCTTGCCGCTGCCATTGCGGCCGCTGCAGCCGGCGCGTTCGCCATGTTCGGCAAGTCGGTCATCACGACCAATGCGTCATTCGAGCAGATGACGGCGACACTTGAGACCATCGAAGGCTCTACGGAAAAAGCGCGGGCCGCGATGGATTGGGTGACGCAGTTCGCCGCGACCACGCCTTATGAGCTTGATCAGGTTTCCATGTCGTTCGTCCGGCTCCGGGCCTATGGCCTCGATCCGATGGACGGCACGTTGCGCAGCATTGGTGATGCCGCCGCCGCCATGGGCAAGGACATCATGCAGGGTGTTGAAGCCATTGCAGATGCGGCCCAAGGTGAGAATGAGCGCTTGAAGGAATTCGGCATTCGCGCCAGTGTCGCCGGGGACCAGATCACCTATTCCTGGCAGCAGAACGGCGAGACGCTGACCCGCACCGTCAAGAAGAACGGGACCGAAATCACCAAGGCGCTGACCGAGATCATGGACCAGCGCTTTGCCGGCGCGATGGAGCGACAGTCCAAGACCTGGAATGGCATGTGGTCGAACATGCTCGATCAGTGGACCATCTTCCAGAAGCGCGTCGGTGAAAGTGGCTTTTTCGACAGCATGAAGGAACGTCTCGGCGGGTTGCTTGACTATATCGGGCAGCTTGATCGTGAAGGGAAGCTTGACCAGTGGGCGCA
Source organism: Martelella lutilitoris (assembly GCF_016598595.1). Lineage (NCBI taxonomy): Bacteria > Pseudomonadati > Pseudomonadota > Alphaproteobacteria > Hyphomicrobiales > Aurantimonadaceae > Martelella > Martelella lutilitoris. Next base: position 2,780,870 of record NZ_CP066786.1, on the reverse strand, counting down.
AAGCATTTCGGATGCGCTCGTCACCGGCGTCGATGCCGTGACCGAAATCGTCAATCGCATTCGGCTGAACTTCAACACGATCCGCGAACTGATCGATGAGAACCGCGCGGCGTGGAATGTGTTCAAGGCGGCGCTTGCCGGGCTTGCGATTTTCCTTTTCCCGGTTTGGTCGGCGATCGCACTTGCCGCCGCTGCAGTCGATGACTTTCTGACATACATGCGCGACGGCGAGAGCGTTATCGGGACGTTCATCGATAAGATCCAGGAGTTGACCGGCGTCTCGGATGATGTTGCTGAGGCTCTTGGCGGGCTTGGCGCGGCTGTAGCTACGGCTCTGACCGCGGCTTTCATCTTGCGGCCCGGAACATTCATCAAGGCTTTTGGCCGCATCATCGTTGCCGGTATTGTCGCGCTTGCGCCTGCGATCGGAACTGCGCTTGCTACCGCCTTTGGCCTTCTGTCAAACCCTGTCGGATGGGCAATCCTGATCGGCGGTGCGGCGGCTGGTATCGTCTATCTCTTCTGGGATGAGTTCAAGGAGGCGTGGACCAACATCAATTGGGGCGAGTTCATCACGAATGCGTCATTCCCGTTGGCAAGCATGCTCTGGAACCTGTTCGCCGAAGAATGGGCTGGAATGAGCTTCTATGAGGCCGGAGCGGACGCGATGACCCGTATATGGAACGGCCTGAAGTCGATTGCCGGTTCGATCAAGGACTGGTTTGCCGGTCTCATCCCTGGATGGCTTGCGGAAATCGCTCCTGGCTTTGGTGCGGGAATGCCGACATCCGGAAATGACAATGGTCTGAACAATGCCGCTGGCAACATCGGCGCAATGATGGGCGGCATGCCAGGAAAGCTCGGCAGCACGGTTAACGACAACCGAACCTCGAACCAGACCAACAATGTCACGATCAACCAGAACGTGACGCAACCGACACAGGCGCCGGCGGCGGCAGCCACGGCCACGGGCAACGCGGTGACGCGAAGCCTTGACCCGGCCAGGATGAACGGAGGAGGCGGTTTCTGATGACGGTCATCGCCTTTTCCAATCTCATCGGCCCGGTTCCGATCAGCGTTTTTGTCAGCGAGAAGCACAACACGCGGCTCGGGATCACGGAAATCCCTGTCGAGACCGGGGCGAAGATCACGGATCATGCGGCGGTGTTGCCAAAAGTCGTGACGCTGGACATCGCCGGGGCAGCGGCGACCGCAACCTACAACGCCCTTGTAGAGTTTCAGGAGCGACGCGAGCCTTTCACGCTGGTGACCGGGCTCCGGGTCTACAACGACATGCTGATCAGCGACATCATGGTCGATCGCGATGCGACGTTCGGGTTTGTGCTTCGCGGGCGCGTCGAACTGAAAGAGATCATCATCGTGGATACGGCCTATGCCGCCGATCCGACCGGGGAGAACAGCAAGGCCGGCGCGGCGGGCGGCAAGAAAAGCACGAACGCGGCGCGGCCCACGGCGAATAACAGCGCATCTTCGACCACGCCGGCAATCACCGATCGCGCTGCCGGAACGGTTCAATCCGGTGATGGCACCGCATCTGCTGTCGATCAGAGCCTTGCATCGCGTCTTCTCGGGGGGCTGGCACGATGAACGTGTTCGAAATCCGCGATCATGCCGATCAGCAATTCGGCACGATCATCAACAGTCGTCGGGTCACGATCCGGTTGCGATACAACACCACGATTGACCGGTGGTCGTTCGATCTGTCTGTCGATGATGAGCCGGTTCTCTATGGTCGGCGCGTCGTGACCGGCATTGACCTTATCGCGGCGTTCGACTTCGGCGTCGGGATCATCTTTGCGTCGGTCATGCGGGACGGTGGAGAGCCTTCGCGCACTGGACTGGTTGACGGTTCGGTTCGGCTGTTCTCCGCGTCTGTGGCCGAATATGAGGCGGCAAACACATAGCCGCCGGAGGGTATCACAATTCGCCAATATCTCAGGAAGGTCCGCGCGAAGTTTTCGGGCGGACTGGTGATCAATCCGGGTAACGAGACCGGTCACCAGATCAGGATTGAATTCTCGATCAACAAGGGGATTTCGAGCAAGCAGAACTCGGCCGATATCAGGTTGTATAACCTGACCGAGAGCCATCGCAACGCCATGGGCAAGGAGTTCGACAGCATCACGCTCGAGGCCGGGTATATCCCCCCCGGAGACGACGGCAATGTCGGCGTGATCTTCAAAGGCGCGGTGCGCGATGTCGAGCACGAGAAAACCCAAGACGGCAACATCATCACGACGATCTCTTGCGGTGATGGCGACAAGGCTATCCGGAAAGCGACGATCTCGAAAAGCTACCCGAAAGGAACGCCGGTCAAGACCGTTGTCAAAGACATTTATGCCGAGATGGAAAAGAAGGGCATGGCGCGGGGAGAGTGGAAATTCCCCGACAACATGAAAGAGACCTTCGATCGACCCTATGCCATGTGCGGCATGTGCTCCCGCGAGCTCGATGTGATCGGCAAAGGGCACAAGTTCTATTGGAGCTCGCAGAATGAGACGCTTGAGATCATCCCCGGTGACGGGACGGTCGGCGGCATCGTGCTTCTGACGCCAGATACGGGCATGATCGGAACGCCGAGCATAACGGATAATGGCGTCCGGGTCTCATGCCTGCTCAATCCTGAAATCCGGCCCAATCGCCGGGTGCAGATCAAGAGCGACACGCTCGAAATGAACGCGTCGAACGGCATCTATCGCGTTTCCGAGGTCAGCTTTACTGGCAACAACCAGGACGGCGAGTTTCGCTGTGATCTGACCTGTGAGGCGATCAAGGGCGGAAAAGTTGACGAAGGGGTAAAATGATGCCCGGCTACATCGGAAAGGCTACGAACCGCCCCGAGGACACGATCGGACAGATCGCCGAAGGCGAGCGCAATGCAATGTGGGGCCCGATCCCCGGCGAGGTCCTCGACTATGACGCTGCGAGCGGCACGGCGACGGTGCGCCCGCTGTACAAATGGACCGGACCGGATGGGCAAGCGATAGACCTTCCGGACCTGTTCGAGGTTCCGGTTGATCAGCCCCGAACCGGCAATGCCGGGCTGACTTTCCCGGTCCCGGCCGGAACGCGAGTTATGCTTACCCCTCAGATGCGCGCCACAGAGGCGTATGAGGGCGGAAGCGATGCAACGGCCACAGATGCCCGCGCGTTCCACCTTTCGACTATGCGCGCTTCTCTGGCCGGAGGAGACAGCCTTTCGTCGGCATTGCCCGGCGCTGATGGCGACAACACGCATCTTCGGTTCTCGACGAGCGGCGAATTCGGGATCAAGGGAAGCCCGGATGGTAAGATACAGATGACCGGCGCCGAGGGCGACATCATCGATCTGCTTGCAGAGGTTTGCGAGACGCTTGGCGTTCTCACGACAACGGTAAGCAGCGGGTCTTCTGCCGGAACATGGCCAATCACGCAACAGGCAGCGCTTGCGGCTCTTGCGGCAAGGCTTAGAGCAATGGTGCTTTGATGAGCAGAACAGCAATCGCGATCGATCCGATGACGAACGATATCTATCTGGACGACGCCGGCAACCTTGCCATGGTCAATGACGCGGAAGCGATCGGCCAGCATGGTCGGCAGCGGCTCCAGACCTATTCCGGCGAATGGTACCTCGATACGGCCTGCGGCGTCCCGTGGCTCTCGGATATCCTGGGGCAGAACTATGACCCGGCGCTTGCCGAAAGCGTCGTCAAGGCAGAGCTTTTGAGCACGGATGGCGTGACCGGGATCGATGGCTTTTCTGTCTCGTTCGATCGTGCATCGCGCGGCGTCTCGATCCGCTCGATCACGGTCAACACGATTTATGACGAGGTGGCAACGGTATGACGGATTATGGTGTTCTCTCTTCCGGCTTCAACCGTAAGCCGCTTGCGGTCATCCTGGCGGAGATTGAGGCTGCGAATATCGAGGTTTTCGGGCCCGGATTGATCCAGACAGCACAAACGCCGATGGGGCAGTTGAATGGGCTTCGCGCCGATCTTCTCTCGCAGGTATGGGAGAGTTTCGAAGACGTTTATCAGTCCTACGACCCGGATCAAGCAGAAGATACGCGGCTGGATACTCTTGCTCGTCTGCGGCTTATTTCGCGCACTGCTGGAGAGCTTGATGAAAGCCTCAGGCAGGCAATCACCAATGCCGGCGCGGCAAACACGCGCGATGCAGATTTCTATCGCGCGATCCTGAATGTATCCGGCGTGACATGGGCGAAAATCCATGTCAACGACGACGATGCGACCGATGCAAACGGTCAAGATGCGCACAGCGTTTGCGTGGCGGTTATTGGAGGTGACGACGAAGCAGTCGCGACCACAGCCCGGCAATTCATCGTTCCCGGCATCGGTAGTTATGGGAACACGCCGGTTCCGACCGAGATCGATGGCGTTTGCCGAAACATCTTCATCATGCGGCCGACTGATATTCCGATTTTTCTTGAACTCGACATCACCAAAACGAACGGTGATGATGGATGCCCGCCGCCATCGAACAACGCCATTGCCGCCGCGCTTCAGGATGGTTTGAGCGGATCCAATCGCCCCGCGAACGGGCGCGACATCACGGAACACATGATCAGGACCGTCATCGCGCAGTCATGGCGGAATGTCGAGGTCACGGCAATCCAAGGCGCCCGCGTGGGTGACACGGCCACTGACCTTCCGATCAGCATCGACTTTGACGAAATCGCATCGATCGATCTGGATAACATTACGATCACGGCGGCTTGAGTATGACCATAGTCGACGATGCAATGGGAGAGGTGCTGACGCAGTACCGAGAGAGCCCAAAACTGCTTGCGCTGATCCGACATGATCTGGATGCGATGTACGACGTGTTTCAGCGGGCGCAGGCTCTTCCGAGAAAGTTCGATATCCTCGACGCTGAAGGCGAACAACTGACATTGATCGGCAAGCGGGTCGGTTTTCCGCGAGAGCATTGCATCTGCGTTCCTGTTCCTGTTTTGGGATTCGATTGCGCGCCGGGGAGCCAGAACGTCAATATCGTAGGATTTTGCGCCGGCGGCAGTTGGTATGCCTGCAATGATGCAGGTGAAGGAACCATATCGATTGAGGACGATGATCTATATCGTCGCCACATCATCGCGCGCCTCTATCAGATGCGACAGCTATGGGGCATCGACAGCCTGTCGGCTGCCGTGAAAGCCATTTGGGGCGAAACTGCCACCGTAACGAACATGGGCGGCGCGCGGGTCTGTGTTTCTCCTGGCCGGCTCCTGACAGAGATGGAGGGCCTTTTGATACAGGTGTCGTTCCGCGCGCTGCCGATCCCTCCGGGCATCAAAACCTATATCTCGCAAGCCACCGGTCAAGTTATCGGTTTTGGCGGTGGTTGGGGTGGGCTTTGTGATGGCGCGGAATGGCTGTGCCCGATCGAGTTCGATCCATTCGGGTGCGATTTCACATGGCAAAACCCTGAAACAACGCTACCGGAATTGTTCATCACGTCCGATGGCCTGATCTTCAACGCGGCAGATGGGCCGTTCTATCTCGACAGCTAAGGAGGCCTGAATGGCTGATCCCGTTTTTACAGATGGCGTTGTTCCGTGGAACTCGCTTGATGACACTATGCGTTTGCCGACCGCATCTGAGCTTCAGAATGGCTATCTGTGCGGGCCGCTTGATCTTAAACTCTTCAACTTCACGACGGCCTATGCATGGGGCCAGGTAGAGAATGCGATCATCGATGCTGGTCTTACCGTTGACCGCACTGATCTGACGCAGTTGCGTCAGGCGATCAGCGCACTGGTCGTTTCTGCCTTCACCGCCAGTCGATCGTTCACGGTTGCCGGTTGGCAGGTTTTTCCCGGCGGACTGATCATCCAGTGGCTTCAGGGCGCGGTCAGCGCGAACCCGACGGATTTCACGCTGCCGATCGCTTTTCCGAACGCGCATTTGCATGCCTTTGTCACGGAGACCGGCGCCGGTCTCATCCGCTTCGGCGCAGATCCCGTCAGTCTGACGCAAGTGAGGGCCTGGACCTCCGACAACGCCTTCGGCAACGGCCGCTTCCTGTGCCTTGGATATTGAGGAGCCTACCATGATTTACTGGTCCAACGCCGCCGGCGGCTTTCTTGATGATCGTCTCATCGTCGGAAATTTGCCCGAAGACGCAGTTGCGATCACGACGGAGCGGCACGCTGAACTACTGGCCGGACAGGCCGAGGGGAAGCGGATTGTCGCCGACGGGACCGGAACGCCGAACCTTGCCGATCAGCCGGCGGCGGATCGTGCCGCCACCTGCGCGTATCTTTCCGCCAGCGTTGACGCAGCGGCGGAGCTCGAGCGGTCTAAATACATCACCGCCGGCAGCGGCCAGGCTATGGCCTATATCGAAAAGGCCCGCCAGGCGGCGGCTTATCTTGCGGCGGAAGCGCCGGACGAGGCCGATTATCCGCTGCTTGTAGCCGAGGTCGGCATTACCGGCAAGACGGTGGCGAATGTCGCGACGGTGGTCGATACGGCCTATCGCGACTGGATCGTGATCGGCGGCGCCATCGAGGCCGCGCGGCTTGCCGGCAAGAAGGCGATTGCTGAGGCAGAAGACGCCGAGGCTGCACAAGCAGCGTATGACGCAATCGAATGGCCGGAGGCTGAATAATGGCTTGGACATCCGACAGAACCGGCGCGAGTATTGATGCGCAGCTTGATAAGGTCGATCAGAAGGCAGACCAAGCGGCCCTCGACGCGGGCCTTGCCGAAAAGGCGAACGTTACAGCGCTGACAGCGCATACTGGCGCCACGGACAATCCGCACGGAACAACAAAAGCCCAGATTGGTCTCGGCGATGTCGCAAACCTGGCTCCGTCTGCCATGCCCATATCATCGGCCCAGCAAAAGGCGCTGGACGATAATGCACGGGAAACGGAAACGGCGACAATCCGTTTTCTGCTCAATGACGGGGTTCCGGGGTGGGTCGCGGCCTTTGTCTCCAAGGCAGGCGTCATCGGCGGATGGAAGGATCGTGCCGGAACGTTCATGATGCGAACGTTTCGCACGCCGATGAACGAAACGTCCGATCTTCCCGATTCCAGTGCGATGACGCCGCTCGCCAAGGATATGGCCGGGAAAACGGCGATCGGCGTGCTCGGATCGGGCCAGACCTTTATCCATGATATCCTCGCCAAAATGCGCCGTTCGCCGCCGAGCGACCTGCCGGACAACAATCGCGGGACCGCTATTCTCCGCGATAAAAGCGGAAAGGTATCGCTGTCGCAAAAGTCTGACGGATCGCTTTTTGTCTGGCGCTTTACCGACGAGACGATCAAATACCTCGCGAAAGTTCTGGCGGACAAGCTCAACGTCAACGGCCAGCTTTTCTCGGGCGTGCCCGGCTACAACCACCGAAGCTTTGATGCCGATCATTACCTGATCACTATGCCGACCATGTTCGGCCCCGTGGATGTCGTCTACCCTAAATCCGGAACGGGCCTCGCCTTTGCGGCAACCAATGACTACTTCATCATTCTGTCATGCTCGGGCCAGTCCAACACGTTGGACGGCGGCGGATTTCCAGACCTTTACGGCTACGCGACCAAAGGTATCTACGATCGTCACCGCGCTTTTGAGCCTGACGGCCATCGTCATTTCGGAGACGGCAGCGGCTCGCCCGCGCCATGGCAGTCCGGGGACATTACCGCACTTGCGCCTGCGGGCCGGGACTTCGAGCAGGGCGGCATCAACCAGTGGACCCCGGACGTCATCCAGTTTTCTGCGATCGCAAACGACCAGTACGCCCAGCGCGCGCAACAGATTTACGTGCAGGTAACGACGGCTGAGGGCGGCACGCCGCTGATTGAATACCTGCCGGGCACGACCAAGGGCGACAGCATTCAAGGAAGCGTCGAGGAAACCGCGACCATGATCCAGTCGGTCTACGGCCGCAAATCGATCATGTATTCGCATTTTCTGATCGGCCATGAGAACGAAACCCACACCGGCTATGACAGCTATTCGGACGTTCTGACCGCGTTCGTCAATTATGTCTGCGGTTTTGGCGAGGATCTACCGGGCAACGTCGAAGCCGGTGTGCGACCGAAGGTGCTTGCCTATCAGCCCAACGACGCGACCACGGAAGCGCTCGGTGATATCAAGGCCTCCGCGCTCGAAACTCTGTCGCTGTCCTTCACGAACCCCGATCTTGTTTGCATCGGGCCGGTCTATCACGAGCGGACGACCGACGACGGCATTCACATGGTCGGCAAGTTTATGACGGCCGAATTGTTCGCGCATGTCCACGACATCATCCGCGACGGCGGCGACTACAAGCCGTTGCATGCCAAACGCGACGGTAGCGGCAACATCGTTTCGGCAATTCGAACCGGCACAACGATCGAAATCATCATCGAGGGGCCGAATGGCATCCTCGAGTTCGATCAGGATTGGCTCAATTTCGCGCTCGAAAGCCACGGGCTGAAATACGTCGATGACACGTCGTCGGCATCGATCGCGGCGGTGGAGCTTTACAGCTACCGCTCTTACCAGGACCGAAAGATCATCATCACGCTTGATCAGGAGCCGACCGGTACAAACCCAAAAATCGTCATTTCCGGGGTCGAAAACACAACGGACGAAGGCCATCCAGGCGGTATGACAGACATCTATGTCACCGGCCGGCCGAGCTTCTGGCACCCCTATTTCCCACAGTACACCACCTCGCACATTCGGCACTATCTGTGCCGCGACATCGTGCCTGTAACGACAGCCTAAAGGAGCATCAAATGGCAGGTTTTCAGCTTGACGGTTATTTTACCGACCCCCTCGTCCCCTACGAACTGGCTTCAACGCCTGTGATGGCGATCCCCGGCCTTTCGTGGTTCCAGCCCGCGCCATCGCTGATTGCGGTCTCGGGCAGCGACGTCACGCAGCTTAACGACCGTGCAGGCGGCGCGGCAACGCTCACACCGTCGAACACAGATCGCGAGGCGCTTTATGCCGCGGACGCGCCGGACATTGGCGGCAGCGCGCTCCACTTCGACGGCGTCGGTGCAAAGCAGTATCTGATCAACGGCAGTGGCCTCGATACCACTGGCCCCTATACGGTTTCGCTCGTCGCGAAATATGTCGAGGTCACAACGGCGTCGCCGAACAAGATGTTGCTCGGTTCGGCAGGCAACAACTGGTTTCTCGGGCGCACGGCGGCGGGCAATATGCGGCTCAATAGCGGGACCGGACAGGTCAACGTAGCGTATGACGAAAGCAAATGGTTCTCGGTCGTCGCGTCGTTCGATGGCACGACCACCGCATCCGTCTCGATCAGCGGCGGCGCGCCTGTGACAGGCACTGTGCAGAACCTTGCCTCTTCCGGTTTCGTGCTTTCCGGAATCTCGTCTGGCGGCGGCGCTTACTGGGAAGGCTACATCAACAACGTGCAGATCATTGACGGCCTCGACCTGCACGCCGAGGCCAATGCGGCGCGGCTTGCCGCGCTCCATGCGTTCAATGAGGCGGTCTACGGCGTTCCGGCCGGCTGATCTTCGCCTAGCCACTTCACCTCAAGAATCACACTGACCGCACCGCCTCCGCATGAGGCGGGCGGCGGAGCTTTATCCATGACCGACGAACAGAAATTCATTCTCTGGCTTGAGGGCCGGTTGACGGCGCATGGCTATACGCCCTGCGCAAAGGAGAAATGACAATGAAAACCAGCACACAAGGCCTGATCGCTCTCGCCGGTCGGGAAAGGGAGTACGATGACAGAGTTTGATCGCAGCGCTTTTTACGCATCCCTGCGCAAGCGTGACAGCGGGGTGTTCGGAACGAGCCTCTCGCAGGGGCAGGTCGATGGTATCGAGGCCATCCTTGATGAGGCCGAAAAGCGCGGAACGCAGCTTGACTATCTCGCCTACATGCTCGCGACCGTTTACCACGAGACTGCACACACGATGCAGCCAATCGAGGAATACGGAAAGGGCAAGGGGCGCGAATACGGACAGCCTGACGGCCCCTATGGCAAGGTCTACTACGGGCGCGGCTTCGTTCAACTAACGTGGCTTTTCAATTACGAGAAGGCGTCGAAAAAGCTCGGCGTTGATTTCGTCCGCTATCCCGAACTCGTTATGGATCTGAAGAACGCTACCGCGATCCTGTTCGACGGCATGGCCGAGGGCTGGTTTACCGGCAAGAGCCTGTCAGACTATCTGGACGGGGTTGACGAGCCGGACGCCGAAGACCTTCGGGAGTTCTCGAACGCTCGCCGCATCATCAACGGCACTGACAAGCAAGTGATGATCGGCAAGTATGCGCTGGCATTCGAGACCGCGCTCAAGGCAGGCGGATACACCGCCAAGGCGGTCGAGAAATCGCCACAGAAGCCCGCACAGAGCGATCCGCCACCTGACGCACCGACACAGCCCGAAACCCCGCCGTCCGCATGGGCGGCTTTTTTTATGGCCGCAATCAAGGCAATCGCCAAAGCCCTAGGAGGCAAGAAATGATGAACGCACTCATGGGGCCAACGGCCCGCATCGCTCTGCGCTATGGTGCCGGCGCGCTGTTCGGTCTTGCCGTTGGCAAAGAGCTTGCGTCTGACCCCGATGTTGTCGCGGTCGTGTCCGCTGTCCTGTCGGTGGTCATCGGCGTGGCAACGGAGCGGGTTTACAAGCTCGCCAAGCGCAACGGATGGAAGCTCTGATGCAATGGCTTCTCAAATGGCTAACCGGCGATGTCGCCGGAGCCCTACAGCGCGCCTATGAGGCGAAGCTGAACGCTCAGAACGACAAGGACCGCATTCAGGCTGAAGTGACGATTGACGCCCTCAACCAGCAAGCCTCGGTGATCAAAGAGGGCATGGCGCACCGCATGTTTTGGGTCGCGTGGTCGATTGCGGCGATCCCGACAGCGGCATGGTTCGGCTGGGGCGTGCTTGACACCCTCTTGAACGGTGCTCTTCCAGATGTCGCAGAGCTTCCTCCGCAGTTGAAGGAATACGCCGACACGGTTTGGCAGAACATCTTTTTCACAGGCGCGGGTGTCGCGGCGGCGGAAAAGATCGCATCGAGAATGGGGCGGCGCTGACCGGCCTTGGGATTGAATAAGCGCGCGGGGACGGCAGCACATGGAAACTGACACATTGATAGCGATTGCATCACTTGCCGTGGTTGTGGTCGGAATGGGAATTACGGGCGTTGTTTTCATCGTCAGGGCAGCGGACAAGTCGGCAGAGAACCGGGCCGATATCGAGGATATCCGGATCAAGAAGGCGGAAATCAGAGCGACCATTAAGGAATTAGCCGCGAAGGACGAAACGGAGAGGGCCAAAATCAGAGAAGAAATGTCTGACTTCCGTGAGCACGTCGCCAGGAACTACGCCTCGACTGAGGTTATGAACCGAATGGAAAGCCGCATCGTGGATGCCTTAAATCGCCTAGGGGATCGTCTCGACACGTTCGCTCATCGCGGTGAAGACAAGAGGCCTTGACCGCATAGACAGGCCGTGCAATCTCATCTCCGGGACCATATAGGAGATGAGCAATGGCAGATATCCAGACGCCGAATAGGCATCGGCCGGAACTGAAAGAGATGTCGGCGGCAGAATTGAGACGCCGAATGACAGAGATCGAACACGAGCTACACGAACGCGAGAAAGAGGAAAAGGAAAAGGCCCGTGCCAAGGTCATCGAGCGGGCCGGGGAGTTGCGCGATATGTTCGTCAACGCTCTTGATGAAGCCGCCGCGCTTGAAGAAGAGCACGAGCTTTCCATTATCCCGGTCAACCTCCGCGAATTCTGCACCGACAGCAAGGGCGCTTTTGCCCCGTCGAAAAAGTGGCGCAAGCCGCGACCGTGAACACCAGTGAAACATTCTGGTGGCCTAAGTGGAGCGGGTCATTGCAACATTGAAACGTCGCATTGATTCCATTGGCAGAATTAATAGCCTTCCAAGCTGAATATGCGGGTTCGATTCCCGCTACCCGCTCCAGGTTCCCACCTTCATTTTTTGTTTCGGCGCGCGGCCGCTGGCTTCAAGGGACCGCGATTTCGGCCTCGGGTCGTCATCCCGCCTGCCGCATGACAGCGCGGCGCGGATGGCTTAATCTTCCGACGGCAGATTAACGCGCCGAGAGACGACATCGCATGAACATCAAGCAGCTCGAAGTCTTCCGTGCGGTGCTCTCGACCGGTTCGACGATGAGCGCGGCCAGGAGCACCGGTCTCAGCCAGTCGGGCGTCAGCCGTCTCATCCAGCAGCTCGAATCCGATCTCGACCTGACGCTGTTTCAGCGCGTCAAGGGGCGGCTGGTGCCGACGCCCGAGGCGCGGACGCTGGAAGAGGAGGCGAAGACCGTGCTTCTCAACCTGGCCCGTTTCAGCCAGCTCGCCGACGAAATCCGCACCGGCGCGTCGGAGACGGAGGTCGTCCGCATCGGCCTTCCCAGCAGCATGTGGGAGAACTTCGCCCCTGCCATGCTGAAGGACTACCGGGACGGCTTTCCCGGCGTCAGGGTCGAGACCTTCTTTGAAACGACCATGACCATCCAGCGGATGATTGATCAGCGGGTGATCGATTTCGGCTTCTTGCGCCACGAAGGCGAAATCGGACCGGGCATTCGTCTCGAGATCGTCGCCGAAGGCCGCAGCGTTGCCGTCATGCACCGTGATCACCGGCTGGCCGCGCGTGACGTCATCCGGCCCGAGGACCTGCGCGGCGAACCGCTGATCATGCTCGGCCGGCTGCGCGCCCATCGGGTGATGCTCGACCGGCTGTTGCAGAACGAGGCCGTCCGCCCAGACGTGCGCATCGAAACCCATTCCAACTCCTCCGCCTGCGCCTATGCCGCCGAGGGGCTGGGGATCGCGCTTGCCAGCAGTTTCTACGCCAATCTCTACAAGCACTTGCCCGTGGTGCAGCGGGTCTTCGAGCCGAAGTTGACGCAGCGCTTCGGGATCGCGTCGGCCGAGGGCGTGCCGATGTCGCTTGCCGCCAAAGGGCTGATGGCGGCGCTGAAGCGCCAGATCGAGCGCTCGCAGGTGGACGACTAGACATTCCGCGCTGCCGGTTCTCTCGCCGGAACGCCCATGAACGGTGCGCGCGGCTGCATATGACTATGAAAATATTCATAGTATTGCGGCAAGTTTTTGGCTTTGTCATACTTTTGTCAATAAGCAAGCCTGCCGCCGTAAAAGGCAGGTCTCAGAGGGGTTCCGATGCTGAGATTTTTCCTCCATCGCGTCGCGATGGCGATACCGACGGTGATCATCGTATCGATCACGGTGTTCGGCCTGATCCGTCTCATTCCCGGCAATCCGGCGGAACTGTTGCTCGGCGACATGGCCGATGACCGGCAGATCGCCGCGCTCGAGACCGAGCTCGGGCTCGACAAACCGCTGCCGCAGCAATTCCTGATCTGGAGCGAGAACGCGCTCTCCGGCGACCTTGGCCGCTCGATCATCAATGACGAGCCGGTGCTGCCGCTGGTCGCCTCGCGCTTCGTCATCAGCGGCGAGATCGTGCTGATCGCGGTGGTGCTCGCCGCCATTCTGGCCGTGCCCGCGGGCATTATCGCGGCGTGGCGGCAGAATTCGGTGACGGACCTCGCGCTTGTCGGCAGCGCGACGCTGCTTCTTTCGATCCCCACCTTCTGGCTCGGCTTGCTGCTGCTTCTGCTGTTCGGACTGAAGCTCGGCTGGCTGCCGGTGCTGGGCTATGTCTCGCTGCGCGACAATTTCACCGAGGGCCTGATCTATATCATCCTGCCGGTCGCCACCCTCGTCATGCATGAGATGGGCGTGCTGCTGCGCATGTCCCGCGCCTCGACGCTCGAAGTCCTGCGGCTGGATTACATCACCCATGCCCGCGCCAAGGGGCTTTCCGAAATGGCCGTTCTGTGGCGTCACGCCTTCAAGAACGCCTTCGGCCCGACCTGGACGATGATCGGCCTGATCCTCGGCAATCTGCTCGGCGGCATCGCCGTGATCGAGACCGTGTTCTCGATCCCCGGCCTCGGCCGGCTGATGGTCGACAGCATTTTCCAGCGGGATTACCCGGTCATCCAGGGCTGCCTGCTGTTCGTGGCGCTCTCCTATGTCGTCGTCAACCTGATCATCGATCTGTTCTATCCGCTGTTCGATCCCCGGGTGACGGCACAATGAGAAAACTGTCCTATAATGCCGCAATCGGCGGTTTCCTGATCGGCCTTCTGCTCGTTGTTGCTCTGCTCGGCGCGTTCTGGACGCCCTACGATCCGCTCAAACTCGATTTCGTCGCCCGGCTGAAACCGCCGAGCCTTGCCCACTGGATGGGCACGGACGAATTCGGCCGCGACGTGCTGAGCCGGATCATGGTCGGCGCCGGCGCCAGCGTGTGGATCGGCACACTGACCGTCACCTTCACTGTTTTCATGGGCACGCTGATCGGCCTCGTCAGCGGCTATACGCGCGGGCTGACGGACGGGCTGATCATGGCCGTCAACAATGCGCTGCTCGCCTTTCCGGGCATTCTTCTCGCACTCGGCCTGCTCGCCGTCTTCGGGGCCAACCAGTACGGCATCATTTTTGCACTCGGCATCGCCTACACGCCGTCGATGGCGCGACTGGTGCGCGGCGTGGTGCTGACGCTGCGGGAATCGGAATTCATCGAGGCCTCGAAGCTGATGGGCAACAGCGAGTTCTACACGGTGTTCCGCCATATCCTGCCCAATTGCCTGGCGCCGATGTCGGTGCTGGCGACCACCATGTTCGGCTGGGCGATCCTGTCTGAAAGCGCTCTCTCCTTCCTCGGCCTCGGCGTGCCGCCGCCCGCGCCCACCTGGGGCAACATGCTGGCCGCCGGCCGGCCGTTCATCGAGCAGGCCGTCTGGCTCGGCGTGTTCCCCGGCCTCTGCATCGCGCTCACGCTGCTCGGCATCAATCTTCTGGGAGACGCGCTGCGCGACCGGCTCGACCCGCGCATGAGGGGGCTTAAATGATGAGGGATATTCTCCTTTCCGTCCGCGACCTGACGCTCGCACTCGGCAATGGCGTGAAGCTCGTCGACAATGTCTCCTTCGATGTGCGGCCCGGCGAGATCTTCGGCATTGTCGGCGAATCGGGTTCCGGCAAGACGCTGGCGACCCGCGCGCTGATGTCGCTTCTGCCCGCCGGCATCACGCCGGTGAGCGGCGAGACCGTGTTCGAGGGCCGCGACACGCTGACCATGAGCCCGCCTGATCTGAGATCGCTGCGCGGCGCGCGGATCGGCATGGTGTTCCAGGAGCCGATGACCTCGCTGAACCCGTCGATGACTATCGGCCGGCAGCTTGAGGAAGGGTTGAAGCTTCACACTGGGCTTTCCCGCGAGAAGCGCCGGGACGCGATCCTCGCCATGCTGGAGAGGGTCGGCATCGTCGATCCGAAGGGCGCGCTGTCAGCCTATCCGCATGAGTTTTCCGGCGGCATGCGCCAGCGCATCATGCTTGCCTCGGTCATGCTGCTGAAACCGGCGCTGCTCATCGCCGACGAGCCGACGACGGCGCTCGACGCGGTGATCCAGCGCGATGTGATGGAGTTGATGGTGGAGTTGACCCGCGCTGAAGGCACGGCGGTGCTTCTGATCAGCCACGACCTGCCGATGGTCGCGCGCTATACCAGCCGCATCGCGGTGATGGAAAAGGGCGTCGTGGTCGAAAGCGGCACCACCGACGACATTCTGACAAACCCGCAGCATGCCTATACCCGCAAGCTGCTGTCATCGCTGCCGGGGCGCGGCGAAACCCGTGTGTTCCGGCCGGACGATACGCCGGTGCTGTCCGTCAAGAACGTGATCGTCGACTACCACAAGGCCGGCGCGCTGTTTCGCAAGGGCCAGGCCAAGCGCGCCCTGCACGGCGTCTCGGTCGATATCCGCCAGGCCGAGGTGGTGGCGCTGGTCGGCGGCTCGGGCTCCGGCAAGACCACGCTCGGGCGCACCATCGCCGGCCTCATTCACCAGACCGAGGGCGATATCCTGTTCAACGGCAAGCCGCGCGAACGGGACTGGGCGGACTATCGGCAGAATTGCCAGATGGTGTTTCAGGACCCGTACTCCTCCCTCGACCCGCGCATGTCGATCGTCAAGCTTGTCGAAGAGGCGCTGCGCACCATGCCCGGGGTCAACGCCGCCGAACGGCGCCGACGGGCGCTTGCGACCCTTGCCGAAGTAGGCCTGCCCGGCGAATTCGCCGAGCGGCTGCCGCACGAGCTTTCCGGCGGCCAGCGCCAGCGCGTGGCAATCGCCCGCGCCGTGGTGCGCGAGCCGAAACTGCTGATCGCCGACGAACCGGTGTCCGCGCTCGACGTGACGGTGAGGGCGCAGGTGCTGGCGCTGTTCGCCGACCTGCAGAAGAAGCACGGCTTCTCCTGCCTGTTCATCAGCCACGACCTTTCCGTGGTCGAGCAGATCGCCGACCGGGTGATCGTGATGCAGCACGGCAAGATCGTCGAGGAAGGCCCGCGCGACGAGATCTTCGACCGTCCGCAGCACGCCTATACGCAACGGCTGCTTTCGGCCATTCCCGCGCTCGATTTCAACGAGACCGGCGGCGTCAAGCTCAAATGGCGTCTGGAGGAACAAGATGACTGAGACAACCGAAAAGACCGAAGCGACGGCCGCCGAACTCGCAAAAATCTGCGATGCCCAGGATTTCACCGTCCGCTTCAAGGTCAAGAACCTGCTGACGGGCGAAACCATCCAGCGCGGTGCCACCGAGGAAACACCGTCTGCCTCCACCCGCAAGATTTCGATCATGATGGCGGCGCTGAAGGCGATCGGGGAGGGGCGGCTCAGCTTTGACGAGAAGATCGTCTATGAACCACGCCACGCCGAGCAGGTGGCCAGCGGCGTGCTGCGCCACATGACGCCCGGCATGGTGCTGTCGCTGCGCGATGCGATCGCCGGCATGATCACGCTTTCCGACAATGTCTGCACCCACATGGTGTTCGAGCGGCTGACGCTGGACGAGGTTCAGGCCTATTGCGCGGAGATCGGCATGACCGGCACCCGTCACCGCTTCCTGATCCCGCCGATCGCTCTGCCCCATGACCATCCGCTCGACGCGGTGACGGTGACGACGGCGGCCGACCAGGTGATGCTGCTCGACACGATCCTCGCCGCCCAGACCGATGCCGAGGCCTCGGCGCGGCTCGGCATCTCGCAGGAACTGTCGGCCTTCGCGCTGAAAATGCTGAAATCACAGGTCCTGCGCTACGGCATCCATTCGCGCCTTCCCTTCGATACCGTGATCGCCAGCAAGGGCGGAAGGGGCAAGCGCGGCCGCATGGATGCGGGCATCGTCTATCGCGACGGCGCGCCGCTCTTCATCCTCGCCGCCTACACGGACGGGGTACCGCTCACCATGCCGGACGGGCTTCCCGGCTATACGGTGGCACTCGAGACGATCGGCCGGCTCGCCCGCGCCTGTTTCACCGGACTTTGAAGACCTGAAAACAGAACCAACAGCAAAGAGGGATAAACATGAAGAAACTGCTCCTGGCCGGCGTGATGCTGGCAGCGCTCACCCAGACGGCGGCCGCGCGCGATATCGTCGTCGCGCTCTCCTCCGACCTGCGCTCCAACGATCCGGGCGTCAACCGCGACGGCAATACCGACGCGATCATGATGCACATTCTCGAAGGTCTGGTCGGCTATACCGAGGATGGCGCGGTTAAGCCGCTTCTCGCCAAATCCGTTGCCATGTCCGATGACGGGCTGACCTATACCTTCACGCTGCGCGATGACGTCACCTTCCACAATGGCGACAAGATGACCGCCGACGACGTGGTCTGGTCCATGAACCGCTACATGGACGCCGACAGCAAGTGGCGCTGCCTGCCGGATTTCGACGGCAGCCGCGTGGTCAAGCTGACCGGCGTCGAGAAGGTCGATGATGCCACCGTGACGATGACGATTGCCGAGCCCTCGGCGGTCTTTCTCGGCCTGATGGCCCGCCCGGAATGCGGCTTCACCGGCATCATCTCGCCGAAATCCGTGGGCGAGGACGGCAGCTTCGCAGCGCCGATCGGCACGGGCCCGTTCAAGTGGGACGCGTGGAAGAAGGGCGAATATGTCCATCTCGCCAAGAATGACGCCTATGTCTCGCCGCCAAACGACGGTGAACCGGACGGCACGGTCGGGGCCAAGGACCCGCTCGCCGACGGCGTCAAATTCATGGTTGTTCCGGATGCCTCGACGGTGAAGGCCGGCATCCAGTCGGGCGCGCTCGATCTCGCCGAAGTCTCGCCGGACCTGATGCCGGAATTCGAGGATCGCGATGACAGCAAGCTGATCGTCGCCGTCAACAACGGCAAGAACCTGTTCTACATGCAGACCCGCGATCCGGTTCTTTCGAACCCCGGCGTTCGCCGCGCCATGGCCATGGCGCTCGATCTGCCGCAGCTTGTCGCCGCCGCCTCCAACGGAACCGGCACGCCCAACTGCTCGATGATCGCGACCAACTCGATCTATTACAGCGAGACCCAGCAAGAGTGCCTGCCCTACGATATCGAGGCGGCGAAGAAGGAATTGAAGGACGCCGGCTACAACGGCGAACCGATCTCGATCATCGCCAACCGTCGCGGCAATGTGCCGAGCTACCCGGCGGCGATCATCGCCCAGGCGATGATGCAGCAGGCGGGCCTCAACATTCAGATCGAGGTGCTCGACTACGCCACCCAGGTGGAACGCCGCCGTTCGGGCAATTACCAAGTGATCTCGCAGTCGGTTTCGCCGCGTCTCGATCCGGCGCTGATGATGAGCTTCTATGTCGGCGACAAGGACGAGAACACATCGCTGATGTGGGAAAATCCAAAGGCCGTCGAACTGCTCGACGCCGCCTACCGCGAGACCGATCAGGAAAAGCGCCAGCAGATCTTCGACGATTTCCACACGCTGATGCTCGAGGATATGCCGGGCCTGTTCATGTACGACATGGTCGACATCTGGGCGGCAACCGCGAACCTCGAAGGCGCCCCCGTATGGCAGGGCAATCCCCGCGTATGGGAAGTCTCGGTCGACTGACCGGCTTGTCGCCGCGCTGCTCCCGCGGCGCGGCGTTTCTCCTCAACAATCCTGATCCCGCGGCCCGTCGAGATGGGCCGCGCGACCTTTCATGACCCCAGACCCGCTGCCCCGGCAGCATACAGGACCTTCCCATGACGCAGCAGGCGATCGAACAACTCGCAAGTGAAATCGAGGCATTGAAGCCGGAATTCATCGAACTCTCCGACCGGATCTGGGACCTGGCCGAACTGAAATTCGAGGAATTCGAATCGGCGAAGCTCCAGACGGCGCTTCTGGAGAAATACGGGTTTTCCGTCACGCGCGGCGTTGCCGGCATGGAGACGGCGTTCTGCGGAGAATATGGCGACAGCCAGCCGGTGATCGCGATCCTCGGCGAATTCGATGCGCTTGCCGGCATGAACCAGGTCGCCGGCATTGCCGAGGAAAAGTCCGACAAACCGGGCGCAAGCGGCCATGGCTGCGGCCATAACCTGCTTGGCGCGGGCTCTCTTCTGGCGGCCGTCGGCCTTGCCCGTCATCTGGAAAAGAACGGCATTGCCGCGACCGTGCGCTATTATGGCTGCCCGGCGGAGGAGGGCGGCGGCGCCAAGACGATTATGGCCGAGGCCGGCGTGTTCGACGATGTCGACCTCGCGCTCACCTGGCATCCGGCCCCCTTCAACGGCGTGCGCTCCACCAATAATCTCGCCGTGATCGAGTACGATATCCGCTTCAAGGGCACGGCCGCGCACGCCTCCAACGCCGCCCATCTCGGGCGTTCCGCGCTCGATGCGCTGGAGCTGACCAATATCGGCATCAATTTCCTGCGCGAGCACATGCCGTCCGATTGCCGGATTCATTACGCGATTACCGAGACCGGCGGCGTCGCGGCCAATGTCGTGCAGGCGCGCGCGGCCGGTCGCTACATGATCCGGGCTCCGGAAATCGTCGGCGCTCGGGCGCTTGCCGAACGGGTGAAGAAGATAGCGGAAGGCGCGGCTATGATGACGGAGACCGGCGTCGAGCTGGAACTCGGCAAGGCGACCAACAGCCTGCTGCCAAACATCACGCTCGAAACGGCGATGCACGAGCAGATGACGGCGCTTGGCCCCGTGCCCTTCGACGAGGCCGACGAGGCTTTCGCAAGGGATGTTCAGGCGACCTTCTCACAGGAGGCGATCGACAGCAGTATCAGGCTCTATCAGATCAAGGGCGATGCGCTTTCCAATACGCCGGTCGATGGTTCGCAACCGCTGCACCGCGGATTGAGGGCATTCGAAGGCAGGTCGCATTTCCGCGCCGGCTCGACCGATGTCGGCGATGTCAGCTGGGTCGTGCCGACGGCGCAGTGCTGGGCGCCGGCCTGGGCGATCGGCACCAACCCCCACACCTGGCAGGTGGTCGCCCAGGGCAAGAGCCAGGCCGCCCACAAGGCCTTTGTCCACGCCGCCAAGGCGATTGCCGCCACCGGCCTGGCCGCCGTCCGCGACCCCGGCCTGATCGAGCGGGCGAGGACCGAATGGCGCGAAAAGACAAAAGCCCTGTAACGCCCGTCGGCAAGGCCCAGGGCCTGCAAGACGGCGTGTCTTCCGGCCGGCAACCCGGAGGGCCATGGTCCTCGCAGCGACGAGACGCTCGGTCGGTTGGCGCAGCGGGCGAAAAAGGGGTTGCCGGTTTCTCGATAACCCGATGCGCCTGAACAAGGAGATGGATCATCGGTCAGTTCAGATTAACTGCCCGATGAACTAAGTCGAACGCACCCGTGCCTTTCGGGCCATCCCCCTGTATATCATCAGAAAGGTGATTCCAACGCCCGGATGCTTTTGCTACCATGCTGAGGGATCTGGACGTAAACTGTCGCCCGTTCTCCGGGCTTTGTGATGGCCTCGGCAACGGTGGGTTGGCAGGCGGGAGGGGCGCCCGTGGCGTCGAGGGGCACCAAATGACAATCATGCAGCTGTTGATGCTGCTCGGCGGGCTGCTGATCCTGGCGGGCAGCTTCATCGTGGCCTGGCTCACCGGTGTCAGACGCTCCTATTTGCTGCTGCTTTCGGCGTCCTTCCTCGTTCTCGCTCTCGCGTTCCTGGTGACCTTTCTCTTCGGCCTCTACCGCCTCACGCCCCTGCTTTCCGTGGCGAACGGTCTGTTCATCGTCGCCCAGGTCCTGTTTGCGGAGGGCCTGCTTCAGCGGCGCGGCAAGACCTTCGGCGTCGCCTTCAACGTCACGGCCTTTCTGGTTCTGTTCGGCCTCTACAGCTTTTTCCAGATTTACGGCACGGCCTTTCAGCGCACGATCGTCATCAATGTCGGCCTTGCCGTGGTGATGGGGCTTGCGATGCTCAGGTTCTGGATCCGCCGCGACGACACCCTGCACGACAAGCTGATCTTCTGGACGATCATCGCGCTTGGCGTCATGCACTGCCTGCGCACCGCCGTGATGCTGTTCACCGGGATCATCGCGGATCCCAGCTCGATCCTCTGGCAGGCGACGCAGATCTATATCCTGATGATCGCGATGATCCTCACGATCGAAATCCTGGCGTCGCATTTCGTCGAGTCGCTCGACCGGCTCAACACGCTGCGCGACCGCGACCGCCTGACCGGAGTGCTGAACCGCGAGGGCTTCGAACGGGCGGTCAGCGGCCTTTGCGGCGAGGGCTCTTCCACGCCGGTGGCGCTGACCCTGCTCGACCTCGACAATTTCAAGCTGACCAACGATACGCTGGGCCATCCCGTCGGCGACGCCGTGTTGATGGCCTTTGGCCAGATCCTGCTCAGCGAGACGCGGGCGACGGACGTCGTCGGCCGGATCGGCGGCGACGAGTTCGCCATCCTCTCCCTCGGGCTCGATCGGCAGGGAGCCTGCGCCATGGCGGAGCGTATCCGCATCCATCTGGCTCACCGGCGCTTCCCGGAGGTCTCCGACGGGCTGGAGGCAACCTGCAGCATCGGCGTCGCCATCGCGCGCTCGGAGCGCGGCTACGAGACGCTCTACCGGATGAGCGACAACGCGCTTTACGGGGCAAAGCGGCTGGGGCGCAACCGCGTGGTTGCCGACGGCGCTCCCTCCGCCGCGGCGCCGGGCGAAGTCTCGCGGGCCGGCGCCTGAAGCGGCGGGGACGGGGTGGACGGCGGCGCCAGCCGCGCGCAGGCATGCGCTCCCAAGCTCTTGGCCATGCGTCGCTTTTTCGGGGAAGGCCGGTTTCCGCGTGTCCGATGGCGGGCAAAAGGGACCGGGTTTTCGGCCCCGGTGGGGCCGGGGGCATCAAACTGGCGAATTTGGTCTTGCTTATTGCTGTCGAAAGCCTTAAACGGCGGCACTAAACCGGTTCGCCGGGTCATCCGTGTTACCAGTTACAGGAAGCATTTTCATGGCAAAGGCAAAGTTTGAGCGGAGCAAACCGCACGTCAACATCGGCACGATCGGTCACGTTGACCACGGCAAGACGACACTGACGGCTGCGATCACGAAGTTCTTCGGTGACTTCCGTGCGTATGACCAGATCGACGCGGCGCCGGAAGAAAAGGCGCGCGGCATCACCATTTCGACGGCGCATGTCGAATATGAGACCGACAAGCGTCACTACGCCCATGTCGACTGCCCCGGCCACGCCGACTATGTGAAGAACATGATCACCGGCGCTGCGCAGATGGACGGCGCGATCCTGGTATGCTCGGCCGCCGACGGCCCGATGCCGCAGACCCGCGAGCACATCCTGCTTGCCCGTCAGGTCGGCGTTCCGGCGATCGTCGTCTTCCTCAACAAGGTCGACCAGGTCGACGACGAGGAGCTGCTCGAGCTCGTCGAGATGGAAGTGCGCGAGCTGCTGGACTCTTACGAGTTCCCCGGCGACGAAATCCCGATCATCAAGGGTTCGGCTCTTGCCGCTCTGGAAGACAGCAACAAGGAAATCGGCGAAGACGCGATCCGCGCGCTGATGGCGGCCGTGGACGACTATGTCCCGACGCCCGAGCGTCCGGTTGACCAGCCCTTCCTGATGCCGATCGAGGACGTGTTCTCGATCTCCGGCCGCGGCACGGTCGTGACCGGCCGCGTCGAGCGCGGCATCGTCAAGGTTGGCGAGGAAGTCGAGATCGTCGGCATCAAGGCGACGCAGAAGACGACGGTGACCGGCGTTGAAATGTTCCGCAAGCTGCTCGACCAGGGCCAGGCCGGCGACAACATCGGCGCGCTGATCCGCGGCATCAACCGCGACCAGGTCGAGCGTGGCCAGATCCTGTGCAAGCCCGGTTCGGTGACGCCGCACACGAAGTTCAAGGCAGAAGCCTACATCCTGACGAAGGATGAGGGCGGCCGCCACACGCCGTTCTTCACCAACTACCGTCCGCAGTTCTACTTCCGCACGACGGACGTGACGGGCGTCGTCACGCTTCCGGAAGGCACGGAAATGGTTATGCCGGGCGACAACGTCACGGTTGACGTCGAGCTGATCGTTCCGATCGCGATGGAAGAAAAGCTGCGCTTCGCCATCCGCGAAGGCGGCCGCACCGTCGGCGCCGGCATCGTGGCATCGATCGTCGAGTAATCGACGGACGATACAGACATTCAAAAGCCCCGCCGGAGCGATCCGGCGGGGCTTTTCAGTTTGTTGACCAACCTCGCCACCCATACGGGCGTCATCCTCGGGCTTGTCCCGAGGATCTAACCACCTCTCCCTGCGAACGGAGCGGTTGGTTGATAATGTTCTGTTTTAAAATGGATTTTTGTCCGATGCGCCTGTCATGCGGAAACGCGCTTGGACGCTCGGGACAAGCCCGAGCATGACGGGGACAAGAGAGGGCGCTTTCCTGGCAAGCTGAGCTCCGTCGGGGCGGTTCGGCGGTTTTTCGGCGTATTTGAGCCAACACGAATATCACATCGGCTCCCCCACCTCGACGATATGTCCGTCGGGATCATAGCAGCGAAACACCTTCTGACCCCAGGCCTGGGTTTCGATCGGGTGGATCAGGTCCGTCTTCAGCGGCATCCGCGCAAACACTGCCTCGAGTTCGTCGGTTTCGAAATAGAGCACCAGATTGCCGCGGCCGTAGGGGCTGCGTTCGCCGGAGGGCGCGCCGAACATGGTCGCCTCCAGGGCGGGGCCCCTATGGAGAGCGAGCCCGTTTTCCAGCTGGACGAAATCGCCGTGATCCTGCGCGACGGTCTGGCCGAGGCGATGGCAGTAAAAGTCGACCGAGCGTTTCATGTCGGAGACGAAGACGAGCGTATTGATGAAAACCGGCTTGGCCATGGTCTCAGCCGCCCCCCACAAGCATGAGCGCCAGCGGCAGGGTGAAGAAGGACAGCATCGTCTGCACCGTCACCACCGCAGAATAGAGCCGGGCGTCGCCGCCGAGCTGGCGGGCGAGGACATAGCCGTTCATGGCGGTCGGCACGCTGGCGCCGAGGACCATGATGGCAAGCGGCGTGCCGGAAATGCCGAAGAGGGTGGCGAAGGCGTAGGTGATCAGCGGGAAGAGGGCGAGTTTCAGGAAGGACGGCAGCAGAACCATCGGCTTCGGCTTAAGCGCGTCGGAAATCACCAGCCCGGCGCCGACGAGGACCAGGCCCATCCCCAAGGCGGCGCGCGCCATCAGGTTCATCGCGTCATAGACCGGCTGATAGACCGGGATGGCAACGAGATTGAAGGCGATGCCGACAAAGGCAGAGATGATCAGCGGGTTGGTGGCGATCTTGCGGGTCATCATGGCGACATTGCGGTTCTCGCCGGAAAACCACACCAGAACCAGCACGTTGATGAGATTGAGGGGAATGATCGTCACCGTCATCATCAGCGAGATGACGGCCATGCCCTCAAGCCCGGCGAGCTTGTCGGCGATGGCGAGCGCCACGAAGCCGTTCCAGCGCGTCGTCGTCTGGAACACCGAGGTGAAGGCCGGACTGCCCAGCCCGAAGGCCCTGAGGAGCGGCCACAGCGCCATCGTCAGGGCGGAGATGGCGGCGACGCCGAGAAGGGTCACCCAAGTTATGTCTCCCGCCGCAATCGTCGAAAAATCGGCGCGCGCCAGGGTGGTGAACAGAAGCGCCGGAAAGAGCACGTAATAGCCGAGCTGGTTGAGGCCGTCCCAGAAATCGGCGCTGAAGAGCGGCAGGCGCTTCAGGCCGACGCCGAGCGCCACGGTCAGAAAGATCGGCAGAACACTTTCGAAGATGATCAGCATGCACGCATTCCATGATTTCCTTACCGCCCGGTTAACTTTGCGAACCGAAGGCGCTTGCCAGAGAGAAAGAATTGCTGTCAGACAAGACAGGAGGAAAGGCGGAAAGGCAATGCAGGAACGGATGACGCAGCGGTTTCAGATCGGGTTGATGGGTGCTGCGCTTGCCGCCCTTCCGGTCGAGCTCGCCGTCAGCGGCGCCATCCTGCTCGCCTTCGTGTTCGTCGATTTTCTTTTCGACCCGAAGCGCATGCTGCGTGATCCGGCTGTGGATTGCGGTCCGGCGGGCGAGCAATAATCCTATCCGCGCGCAAGCGCCGCAAGCCTGTCGAGCGCGCCCTGCAGGATGAATGAGGCGGCAGCCGAATCGATCCGCCCGGCGCGCTTTTGCCGCGACACATCCATTTCCAGAAGCGCCCGTTCCGCGGCAACCGTCGAAAGCCGCTCGTCCCAGAAGGTGAAGGTGAGAGGGCTCAGCGCCTCCATGTTGCGCACAAAGGCGCGGGTTGCCTGCACGCGCGGGCCGGAGGAGCCGTCCATGTTCACCGGCAGGCCGATGACGAAGCCTGCGATCTTCTCCTTCTCTGCAAAGGCGATCAGGGTTTCCGCGTCGTGCGTGAACTTGACGCGCCTGATCACCGGGCGCGGCGTCGCAAAGCGGCGCGAGAGATCGGAGACCGCAAGGCCGATGGTCTTGGTGCCGAGATCAAGTCCCGCGATTGCTGCGTTGGGCGGCAGGGTTTCGGCCAGTTCCTCGATTGAAAGCACTGTCATCGGTCTTTTCCCATGGTTTTGCCGCTTCCCGATGGAAAATGGCGCGTGTTCGCATTACGTTTTAGGCAATCGCGTTCAACTACCGCCTCGAAGGGAGAAATGCAAAATGAAGATCACCTGGCTCGGACATTCCGCCTTCCGCATCGAGATTGCCGATGCGACGATCCTGATCGACCCCTTCCTGTCCGGCAATCCGTCCTTCGAGGGGCTCGACCAGGCGGCGGTGACCAAGGGCGTCACCCATATCCTGCTCACCCACGGCCACGGCGACCATCTGGGCGACACGATCCCGATCGCAAAGGAAACCGGCGCGACCGTGCTTGCCAATGCCGATCTCGCCGCCTGGCTCGGGTCGAAGGGGCTTGAGAACCTGCAGCCGGGCAATACCGGAGGCACGGTCGATTTCGGCTCCTTTACCGTCACCTTCACCAATGCGCTGCACTCCTCCGCCTTCATCACCGAGGATGGCGTTTCTCACGCGCTCGGCAATCCCAACGGGCTGATGCTGCATATCGACGACGAGCCGACGCTTTATCACATGGGCGACACGGATATCTTTGCCGACATGGCGCTGATCAACGAGCTGCATGCGCCGGCGATCGGCCTCGTGCCCGTCGGCGACCGCTTTACCATGGGCGGCGCGGTCGCGGCCCTTGCCTGCAAGCGCTATTTCAGCTTCGATACGGTGATACCGATCCACTACGGCACGTTCCCGATCATCGACCAGACGCCGGAGGCTTTCGTCAGCGGCATGGCCGGCGGGCCGACCGAAGTGCTGACGCCCAAACCCGGCGAAACGGTCGCCTTCTGATGAAATGCCCCGTTGCGAAGGGCGGCGACGCCCTTTATAGCGTGTGGTGAAATCGTGAAACCCGGAGAGCATTCATGTCCGTAGACACCGCGACCGTCAAACGCGTTGCCAGTCTGGCCCGCATCGCCGTCGATGAGGAATCGGCGGAGCGGATGACCGGCGAACTCAACGCCATTCTCGGCTTCGTCGAGCAACTTGGCGAAGTTGACGTTACCGATGTCGAGCCCATGACCTCGGTCATGCCGATGGAGATGAAGAAGCGTCATGATGTTGTGACGGACGGCGACAAGGCCGACGACATCGTTGCCAACGCGCCGGAATCCGAACGGAATTTCTTTCTGGTGCCAAAAGTTGTGGAGTGAGGGATGGTACAGCCGAAAATCGATATCGAGAGCCCCCAGCAGGATGACCTGAAGGCGCTCTTCACCGAACTGAAGACATCGCTGTCGCGCATGTCGTCTTCCGATGTGATCGACTACCAGCTGACCGTTGATGTCAGCACGCCGGGCGCCACGAGCTTCGTTGCCCGCGTCGACGGCAAGCCGGTTGGCACGGGCGCGCTGGTGCGCCACGGCAACGGCGTGGCGGAAGCCAAGCGCCTGTTCACGGAGCCCGCCTACCGCAAGCACGGGATCGGCCGCGCCATCCTGCGCCACATCGCCTCCCTGGCGAAGAGCGAGGGACTGCGCGAACTGGTCATCGTCACCGATGCCAATCTCAAAGAGTCCATCGCCTTTTGCGAACAGAACGGTTTCGAACGCACGGAGAAGGTGCTGAACCACGCGCCGACCAAGCAGTCCGTCTTCTTTCGCAAGGCGCTATAACAACACGACAAAGTGAAGCAGATGACCGAACTGACCGCCCTGACCATCGCCGAGGCCCGTGACAAGCTTCAGGCGAAGGAAATCACCGCGACCGAACTGACGGCGTCCTATCTGAAGGCGATCGACGACTTCAACGGCACCTTCAATGCCTATGTCGCCGTCACGCCGGAAAAGGCGCTGGCGATGGCCAAGGCCTCCGACCTGAAGCTGTCGCAGGGCACCGGCGGCGCGCTGGAGGGCATTCCGCTCGGCATCAAGGACCTGTTCGGCACGCGCGACGTCCACACCCAGGCGGCCTCGCATATCCTCGACGGGTTCAAGCCGAAATACGAATCGACCGTCACCCGGAACCTCTGGGATGACGGCGCGGTGATGCTCGGCAAGCTCAACATGGACGAGTTCGCCATGGGCTCGTCCAACGAGACCTCCTATTACGGTCCGGTGATCAACCCATGGCGGGCCGAGGGTTCGAACCAGAACCTCGTTCCGGGCGGCTCGTCCGGCGGCTCGGCCGCGGCCGTTGCCGCGCATCTGTGCGCCGGCGCCACGGCGACCGATACCGGCGGCTCGATCCGCCAGCCGGCGGCGTTTACCGGCACGGTCGGCATCAAGCCCACCTATGGCCGCTGCTCGCGCTGGGGCGTCGTCGCCTTCGCCTCCTCGCTCGACCAGGCGGGCCCGATCGCGCGCGACGTGCGCGATGCCGCGATCCTCCTGAAATCCATGGCGAGCGTCGACGACAAGGACACGACCTCCGTCGATCTGCCCGTGCCGGACTACGAGGCCGCCATCGGCCAGTCGGTCAAGGGCATGAAGATCGGCATTCCGAAGGAATACCGCGTCGAGGGCATGCCGGAGGATATCGAGAAGCTCTGGCAACAGGGCATCGCCTGGCTGAAGGACGCCGGCGCGGAAATCGTGGACATCTCGCTGCCGCATACGAAATACGCGCTGCCGGCCTATTACATCGTCGCGCCGGCGGAAGCCTCCTCCAACCTTGCCCGCTATGACGGCGTCAAATACGGGTTGCGCGTGCCCGGCAAGGACATTGCCGACATGTACGAAAAGACCCGTGCGGCAGGCTTCGGCAAGGAAGTCCAGCGCCGCATCATGATCGGCACCTATGTGCTCTCGGCCGGCTATTACGATGCCTATTACCTGAAGGCCCAGAAGGTGCGCACGCTGATCAAGCGCGACTTCGAGAATGTCTTTGCGCAAGGGGTCGACACCATCCTGACGCCGGCAACGCCGTCGGCGGCTTTCGGCATCGCCGACCAGGACCTCGCCAATGATCCGGTGAAGATGTATCTGAACGACATCTTCACGGTGACGGTGAACATGGCCGGCCTTCCGGGCCTTTCCGTGCCCGCGGGCCTTGACGCCAACGGCCTGCCGCTCGGCCTGCAGCTCATCGGCAAGCCGTTCGACGAGGAAACCCTGTTCCGCACCGCCGCCGTCATGGAAAAGGCCGCCGGACGGTTCACCCCGAAAAAGTGGTGGTGAGCGGGCGGCTTTCGCCCTGAAACGCGACTCCGTCAGTCCAGGTTTACGCCGCCGGCCGGAATAAGGCCCGCGCTGCCAAAACGCCTCCTTCCGGTGTCAATTCGGTCACACTCTCCGCGTTCAAGCGCGCCGTTCAATTGATTTGAAAGGCTGAACGTGAAGACGCTTATCGTAATTTGCCTGGCGGCCAGTGTCGCTCTTACGGGCTGCACTTCCATGCTTGCGGCAAACAGCGAAGATGCCGCTATCGACCATTTCGTCAGCCCGCCTGAAGGCGAGACCGTGGCATCCTCCGGGCCGGACGACAGGATGAAGCTTTCCTATGCGGCGGAAGAGACGCCGAGCCTTGCCGCGGGCGCCTTCGACATGGTGGTGAAGCTCGGCAACAGCAAGGTCGATGTCTATCGCTACCGCGATCCCGACACGGGGAAGACCGGCTATTTCGACGCCGAAGGCTATCGCCTCGGGCAGTATCTGCTGCGCAATCCTGTGCCTGACGGGCGGCGCACGTCCGGGTTCGGCAACCGGCAGCATCCGGTGCTTGGCTATTCGCGCATGCATGCCGCCGTCGACTGGGCCGCGCCCGTCGGCACGCCGATCTACGCGGCGGCGGACGGCGTGGTGAGTTTTTCCGGCAAGCGCGGCGGCGAGGGGCGGATGACGGTGATCGACCACGGCCATGGCTACGAGACCGCCTACAGCCACCAGAGCCGTTTCGCCGACGGCATCAAGGCGGGCGCAAAAGTCCGGCAGGGCGAGGTGATCGGCTATGTCGGCCAGAGCGGCCTTGCGACCGGACCGCACCTGCATTACGCGGTCTCCGTCAACGGCCGCAAGGTTGACCCGATGAAGGTGCATTTCGTCCGTGAGGGCAGGCTTTCCGGCACGGCACTGGCGAAGTTCGAGAAAGCCGTGGCAGCTGACGGCGGGAAGCGTGCGGCCGCCGGCGTCTGAGCGGAACTAGAGCGTGCGTCCATTCGGACGCACAAAGGACGCTCTAACCTATTGAATCTACGCATCGTGCTTTCCGAAAATCGATTCCGATTTTCGGGCCGATGCGCTAGAGCGGTTCCGCCTTTCATTGAAACGCGCAACCGCTCTATCTATTTGTTTTGACGCATTTTCGCGGGCGTCAGATGTTTACATCTGACTGCGAAATGCTCTAGCGCCCGTCCTCGTCCTTTTTCTTCTTCCCGTCCGGGCGGAAGGTGTAGCCGGTCTCCACGGCCGAGAGGCCGTATTTGTCCCGCAGCGCATCCATTGCGCTTTCCGCCGCCTTGCGGCGGGCGGCCTTCGGATCGACGAGGTCGGGCGGGTCGGCGATCGCGGGGTCGCAGAGTTCGCTGATGCCGATGCCGATCAGGCGGAATTTCGTGCCGTCGGCCTCGTTCTTCATCAGTGACAGACCGGTGGCGAATATCCGGTCTGCAAGCTGCGTCGGCGCTTCCAGATGTCGGCTGCGGGTGCGGCTCTTGAAGTCGGCGGTCTTCAGCTTCAGCGTCACGGCGTGTCCGGCAAAGCCCGCAGCCTTGGCCCGACGCGCGGTCTTTTCGCTCAACCGGCGCAGATGTCCCGCCAGCGTCTCGAAATCGCTGATATCGGTGAAGAAGGTGGTCTCGTTGGAAATGCTCTTGGTGGCGCGCTCGGGCTTGACGCTGCGCGTATCCTCGCCGCGCGCCAGATGATAGAGCCGCTGGCCGATCGTGCCGTAGCGGCGCAGAAGCTCGTTCTTCTCCATCTGCTGGAACTGGCCGATCGTCGTCAGCCCGTCGCGCTTCAGCGTTTCCGTGAAGGCCTTGCCCACGCCCCAGATCATGCCCACGGGCTTGTCGGCGAGGAAGGTCATGGCCTCCTTCTCGCCGATCACGGAAAAGCCGCGCGGCTTCTGGAAGTCCGAGGCGATCTTGGCGAGGAACTTGCAGTAGGACAGGCCGATGGATATGGTGATGCCGAGCTCCTTTTCCACGCGGATGGCGAAGCGGGCGAGCGTTTCGGCGGGCGGTGCCTTGTGCAGGCGCTCGGTTCCGGACAGATCGAGGAAGGCCTCGTCGATCGACAACGGCTCGACCAGCGGCGTCAGGTCGAACATCATCTTCCGCAATTGCCGGCCGACGGCGGAATATTTCTCCATGTTCGGCGCAATGACGATCGCCTCCGGGCAGGCCTCCAGCGCCTTGAACATCGGCATCGCCGATTTCACGCCGCGAATACGGGCGATATAGCAGGCGGTGGAAACGACGCCGCGCTTGCCGCCGCCGATGATCACCGGCTTGTCGGCCAGCGACGGGTCGTCGCGCTTTTCGATGGCGGCATAGAAGGCGTCGCAATCGATATGGGCAATCGAGAGCGTGAACAATTCCTCATGGCACAGAAGGCGCGGGCTGCCGCATGTCGCGCAGCGGCGCACACCGGACGCCGCCGGGGCGAGACAGTCTCGGCAAAAGCCGTTTGCCTTGGAAGTCATCTCAGCCATCGGAACAAAGGTTGAACATGGCGAAAATAGTGCCGGCGTCCGGTCAAGGCAAGCGCGGATTGCCGGGTTCAACTATTCTCCGCGATATGCCGGCGGATGATGGCCTCGGCGTGGTCCCAGCCCGTGGCGACGACGGATGGCGGCGTGGTCTGAGGCGCCAGCGCCCGGTAATCGTCATCGATCAGGAGGTTGATCGTCAGCGCCTCCGGCAGGCATGACGAAACCGAACGGCAATTGTAGAGCATGTCGTCGACGAAGATCAGCAGCGGCGGCCTGGTCTCGCAAAGGTCTCTCAGTACCTCGCCCTTTGGCTCTTCCGAGGCGATCAGCGGGAAATCGAAGCCGTGGCGGGCAAGCAGCCGCCGTCTTTTTTCGCGATGGCGCGGCGGCATGGCCGTCAGAAGCAGAACATCGGCGACATCCGTCAGGCCTTCAAGGGTCTGGCGGGCGGCGGCGAAGGGTTCCTGCCAGTCTTCCTGGCTGTCGTAGAAGGACGAGATCAGCGCCTTGACCTCGGCGTTTTCCACGCGCCGGCCGTCCTTCAGCGAAATGACATTGCCGTTCAAGGCAAAGGTCTCCAGCCTCAGTTCGTGATCATGCGCGCGCAGGAAGGCCTTGAAGGGCGCGACGAACTGCAGCACCACCTCGTCGACATCGACGACCAGAAGCGGCCGGTGGCCGATCCGAAGGTCGTCCGCCGATGCTTCCGCAAGCCGGGTCATTCGTCTCCACCGTGGCCGTATTCGAGCCGCTGCCAGGCGCGCGAGACGGTCTCCGGGGCAATGCCGTTGTCGCTGCAGAACGCCATCAGCGTCGGCTCATGGCCGGCGATGAAGCCGATCATGGCGCGCGCAAAGCCCGGATCGCCCGCGAGCGCGCGCAACTGGCCGGCTTCCACGCCTGAAAGCGCGCAGAATCGGCTCAGCATCTCGGGTTCGCGGGAGAGCCAGACCAGAATGGCAATGGCGAGGTCTTGTTCCGACGCCGAATTTTCCGGCTCTTCTTGAAAATGTTGCAAGCGGATTTCCGTTTCTTAACCAAATCGCCCTAAACTCGGCATCTGATGCGCTGATACGGGCACGGACGTGATTCTAGCTTCTTGCCGGCGCGTTGCAAGCCGGTACAGGGGCCGGTGCAAGGGGATAGCGCGAATGGCAAAACAGGTTCTGATCGTCGAAGACAATGATTTGAATATGAAGCTGTTTCGTGATCTCGTCGAGGCGCAGGGCTATGAAGTGGTGGAAAGCCGGACAGGGACGGACGCGGTGGCGCTCGCCCGCCTGTTCAGGCCCGGACTGATACTGATGGATATTCAATTGCCGGAACAATCGGGTCTCGACATTGCCCGGGAGATGAAAGCCGATCGCGAACTCGCGAAGATCCCGATCGTCGCCGTCACGGCCTTCGCCATGCGCGGCGACGAGGAGCGCATTCGCGGCGCGGGTTTCGATGCCTATCTGTCGAAGCCGGTCTCCGTGCCGAACTTCATCAAGACCGTGAAGACCTATCTGGGTGATGCCTGAGGGGACGACGTTGAGACGCGCGACGCATGAAAGCATTGTCCTGATCGGCGGCGAGGGCGCCGTGGCCCAGACGCTCACGGCGATGTTGAGCGGCTGGTCGGTCGGGTTCTTCCAGGCCGACTTCTCCGACAGCGAGACCACCATGGCGGCGGTCAACGCCGCAAGCCTCATCCTGGTGGCCGTCGATGACGACGCGCCGGGGCCGGCGCTGGCCTGCTGCGGCATCCTCAAGGAACATGATTCGGGCGTCAGCGCGCCCGTCGCCCTCGTGACGCCGGAGCGGGCGGACGCCACGCTCAGGCTCGCCGCGCTGCGCGCCGGCGCCGATGACGTGATCGGGCTTGAACACAATCTGGCAACGGCGGCCGCGCGAATTTCCGCTCTCCTGCGGTTCCGGACGTTGCAGAGCGAGGCGGGCGCATTTGCCGAGGCCTGGCCCTCTGCCCCGCGCGCCGCCGCCGTGCCGGACGAGACGGTGCGGGTGCTGATCGTTGCCGAGGATCCGGCGATGCGCCGGGACCTTCTGAAGAGCATGCTTTCGCTGACGACCACGGTTGCCACCGGCAATCTGCGGGAGGCGCTCTACCTGGCTTCCAGCCAGAGCTTCGACCTCGTGCTTGTCCATGGCGGGCCTGTGCTCGCCGACGGCCTCAGGATCTGCGGCCAGCTCCGCTGTGTGCCGGGCATGCGTTTCGTGCCGCTGTTCGCGCTCAGCGAACCGGGCGGGCTCGCCGATATTTCCGGCGACGCCGCGCGCAGCGCCGATGACTGCATGGCATGGCCGGGCGAGACCGGCGAGCTGATCCTGCGGGCGCTTCTGCATCTGCGCCGCAAGCGCTTTGTCGAGGCGCTCGGCACGGCGATCGATGATCTTGCCGAGGCGCCGGAAACGGTCGAGAGCGATACCGGGCTCTTGGCGCCGGAGCGTTTCGCAACGACGCTCAACGCGCTGAAGCGCGAGGCCTCGACCGCCGGCGCGCCGCTCTATATGGGCGTTGTCCGCGTGCCGGAGGATGAAAGCGGCGCACGGGCGGAAGCCGTCGCGGCGCTGATCCGCTATCACCTGAGCGGGCGGGATGCGGCAAGCCGCGTGGAAGATGGGCTCTTCGCCATTCTCTACCCCGACCGTCGCCGCGACGACGCCGAACAGGCGATTGCGGCGCTGCGCCAGCGTCTCGATGCCAATCTCGCCAGGCTTCTGGGGGAGGGGGTGCAGGACGCCTATCAGCCGGCCGTTGATCCTGCCCTTGCCATCCGCACCGCGCTGACGGAAGTAAACTGAAGCAGCGCAAAGCCGTTGCGAAGAAATCCGCCGTCTGATCTTCCTGGCGTTTCGCGCCCGCCGGCGCTGCGGCGCAGCGCGTTTCGGCTGCGGCAAGCAGTCGCCCGGTTTTCGGCCGTCCGGTAAATCCTGTATAAATGCTTGGCCGTTAACCATGAAAGCGCCGGTTTCGGGCGAAAACATCGAAAATCGGTTGATTATTATTTCAGAGCGTACAAAATTGATGAAACTGCCTTTGGCAGTTGCCCCATGATGCTCAGGTCCGCCGCATCTCCTGGTCTCGTGGGGTCGGTCGGCTGATTGGCGACGGGATTCCTCGTGCCCGCGGCAATCAGCCGGCCGCTCTTCATGTTAGCGCTTTCTTTTTCTCTTTCGCGGGAACGCGCGCTCCTGACGCGCCGCGCGCCGGGCCACATGCGCCGGCCCCGAAAGGCCGACGGCACCTGCGGCCCTCAGCCTTCGTCCGGGACGAAATGCATGGCATGGCCGTTCATGCAGTAGCGCAGGCCGGTCGGGGGAGGGCCGTCGGGAAAGACATGACCGAGATGACCGCCGCAACTGGCGCAGCGGATTTCCGTGCGGATCATGCCGTGGGAAACATCGCGCAATTCGGTGACGACGCCGGGCGCGACCGGCTCGAAAAAGCTCGGCCAGCCGCAGCCGGCGTCAAACTTGGTGTCCGAGCGGAACAGCGCGGTCTCACAGCCGGCGCAATAGTAGGTACCTGATTCGAAACTGTTCCAGTACGGGCCGGTGAAGGGCCGCTCGGTGCCTTGCTCGCGCAGGATATGGTACTGTTCCGGGGTCAGTTCTTCACGCCATTGTGAATCGGACAGCGTTTTTTTCTGTTTATTGCTCTGGGTCAATGTCGCGCTCCGGATTGTTTTACCGTTTAATGGGATCGCCCGCCGTCTTACTTGGGTTTCCGGGCGAGAAAAAGCAATGGCTTGCGTCCGCTCGATGTCACGCAAGTGATGAAACCTGTGGTGCGTCATTTCGCGGATGCGAAAAGGCGCCGATCGCTCTTGAGCCGGTGCTTTTCTTGTCGTAACACGTCTGTTGTCTGTACTATTTACCCGTCCGGCTTGTATATTGTCAGTTTTTTTGGAGACGCCATGACCGCCAGTGAAACGGCTCTTGTTCTTTTGGCCTTGTGCTTGCCTTTTCTGGGCGCGGTTCTTTCTCCGATACTCTACCGTATCTTCAAGTCGAGTGCGCCGTGGCTTCTTGCCCTTGTCCCGCTGTTCTCGCTCATCCAGTTCATCCGCCTCGTGCCGAGGATCGGCGAAGGCGCGGTGCTGACCGGCGGCTATGACTGGGTGCCGAGCCTCGGGCTTCGCTTTTCCTTCCTGCTGGACGGCCTGTCGCTGACCTTCGCGATCCTGATCACCGGCATCGGCACGATGATCATTCTCTACGCCGGCGGTTACATGAAGGGCCATGCCCAGCAGGCGCGGTTCGTGTCCTTCATGTTCCTGTTCATGGGGTCGATGCTGGGCGTGGTGATTTCCGACGGCCTCTTGATGCTGTTCGTCTTCTGGGAGCTGACCTCGATCACCTCCTTCCTGCTGATCGGCTTCGACAATGAGAAGGAAGCCTCGCGCCGCGCCGCGATCCAGGCGCTGGTGGTGACCGGCGGCGGCGGTCTCCTGCTGCTGGCCGGCGTGCTGCTGATCCAGCACATCACCGGCGCTTCCTCGCTTTCGGCGCTGTTTGCGACCGGCAATGTGCTGCGTGACAGCCCGCTCTATCTCGCAGCCTTCATTCTCGTGCTCGGCGGGGCGTTCACGAAGTCGGCGCAATTTCCGTTCCATTTCTGGCTGCCGAACGCGATGGAGGCGCCGACGCCGGTTTCCGCCTATCTGCATTCGGCCACCATGGTGAAGGCCGGCGTCTATCTTCTGATGCGGCTGAACCCGGTGATGGGCGATACCGCGCTCTGGACCATCGTTCTGCCGGTCTTCGGCGCGGCGACGCTGATCGTCGGCACGCTGCTCGCCATCCGCCAGACCGACCTGAAGCTGATGCTGGCCTATACGACGGTCTCCTCGCTCGGCCTGATGGTGATGATGACGGGCATGGACATTCCGCACGCCGCGGAAGGCGCGGTGCTCTATCTGATCGCCCATTCGCTGTTCAAGGGCGGGTTGTTCATGGTCGCGGGCCTGATCGACCACGAGACCGGAACCCGCGACCTGACGAAACTCGGCGGTCTGGCGAAGGCGATGCCGATCACCTTTGCCGCCGGTCTTGCCGGCGCGATCTCCATGGGCGGCCTGCCGCCCTTCGTCGGCTTTCTGGCCAAGGAGGGGATCTACGAGGCGCTGGCCGCCGGCAGCCTTTATGCGACGGTCTTCCTGTTGATCGCGATCCTCGGCAATGCGCTGATGTTCGCCGTCGGCTTCGGCGTCGGGCTGAAGCCCTTTATCGGCGAAAAGACCGAGACGCCAAAACATGCGCATGAAGGGCCGATGCTGATGTGGCTCGGGCCGATCGTTCTTGGCGCCACGGCTTTTCTCGCGGCCGTCTTCGCCCATTTCTTCAACAGCCATTTCTCCGGCCCGATGGCCTCGGCCGTTGCCGGCGAAGAGGTCGAGATTCACCTTTCGCTGATCCCGCATATCGGCGTTCCGCTTGCGCTTTCTGTTCTGACGGTGATCATCGCGCTTGTCGTCTACTGGCGTCTTTCCGAAGCGCGGGCGGCGATGGCCGGCATGTTTGCCCGGCTCGGTCCCGGGCCGGATGCCTGGTTCGACAGTTTTATGCGCGGTATTGTGCGTCTGTCCTTCAAGG
The DNA here is from genome assembly GCF_016598595.1 of Martelella lutilitoris. Taxonomy (NCBI): domain Bacteria; kingdom Pseudomonadati; phylum Pseudomonadota; class Alphaproteobacteria; order Hyphomicrobiales; family Aurantimonadaceae; genus Martelella; species Martelella lutilitoris. The sequence goes on along the minus strand of NZ_CP066786.1, from coordinate 2,743,724 downwards.
TCACGCAGACGGTGCAGCCCGGGCGGCTTGAATTCTATATCACCGCGACCTTCTGCATCATCGCGGCGGTGCTGCTGGTGTCGCTGGTTTCCTTCGGCGAACTGCCGCAATGGCCCGGCCTGCCGGAGGGTTTCCTGCTCGGCCACTGGGTCATCATCGCCCTTGCCGTCGTCGGCCTGCTCGCGGTGATCAATGCCCACAACAGGCTGACGGCGATCGTCACGCTCGGCATACAGGGCTTTTCCGTCGCGGTGCTGTTCCTGCTGCTCGGCGCGCCGGACCTCTCCTTCACCCAGTTCATGGTCGAAACGCTATCGGTCGTGATCCTGACCCTGGTGATGACGCGGCTCAACCTTGCGCCCTCGGATCATCGCGCGCTCGGACAGAAGGTCTTTGACGGCGCGGTGGCATGCCTTTGCGGGCTCGGTTTCGCCCTGCTTTTGATGCGCGTCACCCAGGTGCCGTTCAACGACAGCCTGACGGCATTCTTCAATGCCTATTCGAAGGTGATCGCCCACGGCCAGAACGTCGTCAACGTCATCATCGTCGACTTCCGCGGAACGGATACGCTGGGCGAGATCGCCGTGGTGATGATCACCGGTCTTGCCATTCTGGCGCTGATCCGCGTGCGGTCCGACCGGGCAAAGGCCACCCCCGTCGCCAAACAGGAGAAGGCACAATGAACACGCTGATCTTTCGCACCGCCGCGCCGTTCCTCTCGGCGCTGATGATGCTGTTTTCGATCTTCGTTCTTCTGCGCGGCCACAACGCGCCAGGCGGCGGCTTCATCGGCGGGCTGATCGCTGCCTCCGCGATCGCGATCTTCGGCATCGCCTCGGGGGTCTCGGCGGTGCGCCGGGCGATCCATTTCCATCCGATGTCGATTGCCGGCGCGGGATTGCTGCTCTCGACGCTGTCGGGCTTCATCTCGATCTTCGCCCAGGTGCCGTTCATGACGGCGCACTGGATCTATCCGGTGATCTTCGGCGTCGAGGTGCCGATCTCCACGGTCACGACTTTCGATATCGGCGTCTATCTGGTGGTTTTCGGATCGATTTCCTCGATCTTCCTGGCGCTTGAAGAAAAGGACCACGCCTGATGGAATTCGTGCTTTCCTGTCTTGTCGGACTGTTCTTCGCCGCCGCGATCTATCTGATGCTGTCGCGCCACAGCGTCCGGATCATGCTCGGCATCGCCATTCTCGGCAATGCGGTCAACCTTCTGATCTTCACCGCCGGACGGATCTCCGGCCTGGTGCCGCCGATCATTCCGAAGACCATGGAGACGCTGCCTGCCGGCACGGCCAATCCGCTTCCCCAGGCGCTGATCCTGACGGCGATCGTGATCTCCTTTTCGTTCTTCGCCTTCCTGCTGGTCCTCACCTACCGCGCGTATCAGGACCTCAACACCGATGACACCGACGACATGCGGGCCGCCGAACCCAAGGACCAGCCCATGCCGCCGCTCGGCTACTGAACAAGGACCAGAAAACACCCTCATGGCCGCTTCGTCCTCCGCCCATTCCGTCGACCTGTCGCTGGCGCTGACCATGGAACCGTCAACGCTGACGGACTGGCTCGTCATTCTGCCGGTCGCCATCTGCATTACGGTCGGCGCCTTGCTGATGCTGATCCGCAAGCACACCGTCTGGCATCCGATCATCGCCATTCCCGCCCTTGTCCTTCTGGTGGTCGTGGACTGCCTTCTGGTCTACGCCGTCTCGACCCAGGGACCGATCACCATGGTCGCCGGCCGCTGGCTGCCGCCGTTCGGCATTGCCTTTTCCGCCGACCTTCTGGGCGCCCTTTTTGCCCTTGCCGCAGGCATTGCCGGGCTTGCCGGCGCGATCTTCGCGCTCGGCGATATTCGCGCGAGCGGCAGGCGCTACGGCTTTTATCCCTTTCTTCTGCTGCTGATGGCCGGCGTCTCCGGCGCGTTCCTGACCGGGGACATCTTCAACCTCTATGTCTGGTTCGAGGTCCTGCTGATCTCCTCCTTCGGCCTGCTGATTCTGGGGTCGTCCCACGAACAGCTTGACGGGGCGATGAAATATGCGGTTCTGAACCTGATCGGCACGACGCTGTTCCTGATCGCGGTCGCCTATACCTACGCCGTGTTCGGCACGCTCAATATGGCCGATATCGCCATGCGGGCGCGGGCTGCGCCGATGCTGCCGACGGCGACGATCGGCGCGCTTTTCGTTGTGGCCTTCGGCATGAAGGCGGCGGCGTTCCCGGTCAATTTCTGGCTGCCCGCTTCCTATCACACGCCGCGCACGGTGGTCTCCGGCCTTTTCGGCGGGCTTTTGACCAAGGTCGGCGTCTATGCCCTCCTGCGAGTGATGGTGATGATCCTGCCGGCCGACCTTGAAAGCCTTGGCGCGCTCGTCTCGATCAGCGCCTTTCTCACCATGGTGCTTGCCGGTCTCGGCGCGATCGCCCAGCATGATATCCGCCGCACGGTCGGCTATGTGGTGATCGTCGGCATCGGCAATATCTTTGCCGGCGTGGCCGTCGGCGGGATTTCGGGCCTGGAGGGCGCGCTTGTCTATGCGCTTCACTCGATGATCCTGATGACGGCGCTCTATTTCATCGTCGGTCTTGCCGGAAAGCTTGCGGGCGGATTTTCGCTGAACGCGATCGGCGGGCTTTACCGCAGCAATCCGGCCTTTGCGGGCTTAAGCCTTGCCGCCTTTTTCGCCGCCGCGGGCCTGCCGCCGTTCTCCGGCTTCTGGCCGAAGGCGCTGCTGGTCCGGGCGACGCTCGGTGACGGACAGTGGTGGCTGGCCTTCGCCATTCTTTTCGCCGGCTTCTGCACCACGATCGCGCTGGGGCGTGTCTTTCTTCTGGCCTATTGGCGGCCCGCCGCCGCGGCGCCCGCAGCCAGGGTCCGCTTGACGCTGTCGGAAAGCCTGCCGGTGGTGGGGCTGATGGCCCTCGTCGTGGCCTTCGGCGTCTATCCCGAGCCGCTGCTTGCGATCGCCACGCGCGCCATCGAGGGGCTTCTTGCGCCCGAGGCCTATTTCATGTCGGTCTTTCCCGGGGGAGCGTCCTAGATGTCATCCATGCTGCTCTTGAACCTTGTTCTGGCCATTGTCTGGGTTGCCGTCACCGGCAGCGCCTCGCTGCACAACCTCGTCTTCGGTTTTGTCATCGGCGCCATCTCCGTCGGCCTCGTGCGCCACCAACTCGGCGGAACGGGCTATTTCTCGCGGGCAAGGCGCGTCACCGCGCTGTTCCTGGTGTTCCTATATGACCTGATGAAGTCGGCCTGGTCGGTCGCAAGACTCGTCTGCTCGCCGCGCATGGAGGTGAAGCCGGGCATCCTGCGCTTCGAACTCTCGCTCGAGAAGGATTTCGAGATCGTGCTTCTCGCCAACATGATCACGCTGACGCCCGGCACGCTGACCGTCGATGTTTCCGACGACAAAAAATATCTCTTCATCCATGCCATCGACTGTTCCGATCCGGACGGCATTCGCCGCGACATCGCCAACGGTTTCGAGAAGAAGATCAGGGAGGCCTTCGCCTGATGACGCCTGATATGATCGTTTCAGCCGCCGCCGACATCTCGATCGGCATCCTCTCGCTGGCGCTTATCCTGACCGCCGTGAGGGTGGTGAGGGGGCCGACCCTGCCGGACCGCGTTCTGTCGCTCGACATGCTGGTGGCGGTCGCCATTGGCTTTATCGTCGTCATAGCCATTCGTTCCGGTTTCACGCTCTACATCGATATCGCCATTGCCCTCGGCCTCGTGGGTTTCCTGGCAACCGTGGCCTTTGCCCGCTTCATCCGCTCGAGCGCCATGCGCGACGAGACCGAAACCGGGTTTCAGGTCAAGCCGCACCCGATGGCCTATGATTCGGGAAGCAGCGGGGAGGACGTTCCGGTTGTCTCCGCCGACGAAACGAAGAAGGAATAAGCCGTATGGACTATGTTGTCGCCCTGTTCGTCTCGTTCCTGATGCTGGCCGGCGCGCTGTTCACGCTGACGGCGGCCATCGGCGTTCTGCGTCTACCCGACCTCTACACGCGCATGCATGCGGCCTCGAAGGCGGGCACGGTCGGCTCGGGACTGATCTTTCTGGCCATCGGTTTTCATTCCGCCGAGATCGCGACTTTCGTGCGGGCCTTCGCCGGCATCGCCTTTTTCGTGCTGACGGCGCCGATTTCCGCGCATCTCCTCGCCCGCGCCGCGCATGAGGTGGGCTATCCGCTGCATGAAAAAACCGTGCAGGATGAGCTCCAGAGTAGTGAAGAGGTTTAGTTGCGCGGTAATCTTGCCTGGCTGCTCGCCAAGTATAAGAAAAAGTGCGCGGGACTCAATCAAAGTTCCTATAACTTTTCATAATCGGCATTATTTTTTAAACAATGTAACTTTACTTTTCTGTGTAGAGTGGTATTTGCTGCCGTGAGCATGAACAGAAAGCTCTTGCTGGAATAGAAAACAAAACTGTCTCTACGTCGATGCGGGCGCGGCCTTGTTCGGTAGACGGCCGTTCTCCCGAAGCTAAACGTACCCCACGCTTCGAAGCAATCGCCGACGGTTCGGAATGTCTGTCCGGACATTGTCGTCGTTTCGGCTCCTGGCGGGAACGTTGGCGGTGGGGTCGAAGACGAACAGAAAAGAATAGGAGTGAAGAATGACGGAAGCTGCGGTCGAACAGGATACCCAGAACCTCGTTGAACTGACGGCCGATATTGTCGCGGCCTATGTCAGCAATCATGTGGTCCAGACCACGGATCTGCCGGGTCTGATCCGCGAAGTGCACGCCGCGCTGAGCAATACGGCCCGTCCGCAGGAAAGCGTCCCGGCTGCCGAAAAGCAGAAGCCGGCGGTTTCCGTGCGCAAGTCGATCAGCGGCGATCATCTTGTCTGCCTCGAATGCGGCGGAACCTTCAAATCGCTGAAGCGCCACCTGATGACCCATCACGACCTGACGCCCGACGCCTATCGCGAGAAATGGGACCTGCCGGTCGACTATCCGATGGTCGCGCCCTCCTATGCCGAGGCTCGCTCGCGGCTTGCAAAGGAGATGGGGCTCGGCCAGCGCCGCAAGCGCTGAGCCGCCGCTCCGGGTCGGAGTCCCGCAAGCGCTCCGGGTCCCGCAGGAGATTTATATCTTGATGCCAGCCGCGAATGCGCGCTGGCATTTTTTTATGCAAGCGCTGTCAGCTTCCTGCGCCGGGATATCCGACATACACGCATTAAGGGTATATTCATATTCGCTCCCGTAAAAGGACCCGGTTGATCAAAGTAGGAAAAAAGTCCTAAGATTGACCAAAATTCAGCAATAAAAACAGATGGGCGACTGCACAGAAACCCGCCTTCCGTCCCCGTCGTGCCGACAGGTGCAAGAATATAATCCTATTTTAGCCGGGAGATGACATGAACGAGTACAAAGCAGAATCCACAGCGCCCTTCCAGCAGGCCTTTGTCCACCAGGTCGCCGGGGCGTGGTCATTCGAACGCGCCGGCCAGATGGCGGATATTCGCACCGCGTGCCGCATTGTTCTCCTGATCACCAGGGAGATGGCGCAGGTCGCCGGCGATCGCGTCTCGCTCAAGGCTGACCGTCGCCGGTCGGTCTCCCATTTCCGGCAGATCGCCATGTATGTCTGCCACGTCACGCTGCAATTGTCGCTGAGCGAGATCGGGGCGGCTTTCGGCCGGGACCGGACGACGGTTGCCTATTCCTGTCGGGTGATCGAGGACCGCCGGGACGACCGCGCCTTCGACGAGTTCATCGCCTCGGTGGAACGGCTTGCCTATTCCGTCGTCGTTGCGGCGGGAGTGCGGGAAAATGCATGAGCGGAGGGCGGCGGCGATGACGGACGCGCGGACGGGCGAGAAGACGCCTCTTGAGATGCTGGCCCGCCTGAAGGGGCGCGATGGCGGCCGGTTTCTCCCGCAGGTCGCCCATGACGCGGGCGAGCGGTTGTTTTCGGATTTCAACCGGGCGCAGATGCAGCCCAGGATCACGGCCTCGCTTCAGCCGCGGCTGGAAAGCCGCGCGCGCGCGATGCGGGCTGACGCCGCCGGACTGTCCGACAGCGCGCTTGACGCGCGCCGGCGCGTCGGCCGCGCGCTCCTCTCCGTCGGTCCGGAGCTGGCCGACGTTCTGCTCGATTTCGTCTGTTTCGAAAAAGGCCTGGAACAGATGGAGCGGGAACGGCAATGGCCCGTGCGCTCGGCGAAGCTGATGGTCCGCACCGCGCTTCTGGCGCTTGCCCGCCACTACGCCCCGCCTCCGCCGCGGCGGGCCATCCGCCACTGGGGCGGCGAGGGCTACCGGCCCGAAATCGCGGCGATGTTTGCCGAGGAGTGAGGCGCCGCAGAAGGCGGCCGCCGGAAGCGGCGTCAGGCGGGAAGCGCCGCGGCTGCCGTTTCCCGGATCTTCGCCACCATGGCATTGAGGCCGTTGGCGCGCTGGGCGGAGAGGTTTTCAACGAGCCCGATCCGCCGGAAGATGTTGATCGCATCCGTTCCCGCGATCACCGAGGCCTTCTCGCCGGAATAGACGGTCAGCACGATCGACACCAGGCCGCGCACGATGAAGGCGTCCGAATCGCCGCGAAACCGGATCACCGGATCCGCGCCTTCGTCTTCTTCGCTGACAAGCCAGACCTGGCTGGCGCAGCCATGGACGCGGTTCTCCTCGGTTTTTTCCTCCTCCGCCATGTCGGGGAGTTCCTTGCCGAGTTCGATCACATAGCGGTAGCGGTCTTCCCAGTCGTCCAGGAATGAAAAATCGTCGATGATCTGCTCGAGTTTCTCGTTCATGAGGCGCCTCTTGTCTTCTGTTGCGCTCCATATAGGCCGATCGGCCTGCGAATGAAACGGGGGCGGGGCCGATTGTCAGCGCGGGCGGCGCGTTGGCAGCGGCACGTTCTCCGGCAGGCCCGATATGCGCTCCGGTTGAACGGCGGGGGCCGGGGTCGGTGGCGCGGGCGCGATTTCGGGTTCCGGCGTGATGGCGCCGGTGCGGATGAGGTCGGTCGGCGTTTCGGCGGGCTCGGCCATGCGTTCGACGACCGTCACCTCGGCTGCGGGCTGTTCCGGACGCGTGGTTTTCCGCGCCTGCTGCGGCGCGGGGGCCGTTTCATCCTCGGCGAAATGCGCGCCGAGATAGAGGTAGACGATTTCCGCCCCCTGCCGCGCCCGCCGGCCGAGAAAACCCAGCAGGCCTGCGCCGTCATCACAAACCTCCGGCCGCTCCTCGCACATGCCGCTCATATAGTCGATCGTGCCGCGGGCTGCGGAAACGGCGCTGCCGATGTCACGGCCGCTCGGCAGCACGGCCTCGTTGCGCGTGACCTTGTCGCCCAGCAGCAGGGGCGCGAAGAACGGCACGATCAGCAGCAGCACGAAGATCATGAATGCCGATTTCAGCAGAAATCTCATCGATGTCCTTGCCCGTTTCAGGGTTTCGCCTCGCGTGTCCGGGCGGCCACGCGCTTGATTGCTATCATAGGACGGTAAATGAGCCGCTAAAAGGGCCGGCGGCTGTTGACGCCCGCCGCGCCGGCCGGGGCGGTTTTTTTGGGGAGCGTCCTGATTTATGACGCAAAAACAGGTGTATGGCGCAAGACCGGAGCAAGGCTCGTTCTCGTTCCTGTTACAGGGCATTAACCATGTTGGCCGTTTTTGCCGCTTTTGCGCCGATTTGTCGTCTGGCCGCGGGCCTTTCGTTCCATTACCCTTCATTAAGCCGTGCGGCGTAATTTGGCGCCGACGACCCGAGGTTGCAAACGACTGACAGAGTGATGATGAATGGCGAAGGCTAGGAAGACCAGACGCAGCAAGAAGAAGACGCCCTCGCTCATCGGGCGCGGCGCCTCGGCCGTCGGGGCCTTTGTCGCGCGCCACCCGTCATGGGTCGGCGGGCCGCTGGTCTTCGGCATCGTCCTCAGCTTCGTTTCCGCCAATGCGCTCTGGTACCAGCCGGGCCCGCATCCCGAACCGCTGATGAAGACGCGCCAGCCCGCAGACCCCTATGCGGTTCCCGGACGCCGGATGGCGAGCGAGGAGGATTTCGAGACCTTCAGGATCGAACTCGAAGGCGAGGGGAATAGCGGACCGGTCGAGGTCGCTTCGCTTGAGCGCGATGACGGCGGCGACGATCTGATGGCGATCCTGCAGGCGGTCGAGAAAGAGCCACCGGCGACAGCCGCCCGGTCGCAGGCCGAGCCGCAGGCTCAGCCGGCGGTTGTCGATGACCGCGAGATCATCCGTCAGGTTCAGGAACAGCTTGCCGCCGCCGGCTATTACAAGGGCAAGCCCGACGGCGTGACCGGGCCGCTGACAGAGGCCGCGGTGAAAGCCTTTCAGGCTGATCAGGGGCTGGCGGAGACCGGCATTGCCGATGCGGGTCTTCTCGCTATCCTCAAGGGCGATGACGGCGGACTGCCGCCAGTGCCGACGCCGCGCGCGGCAACGAAGGCGGGCGCGGGCTCTGTCGATCCGGTGGCCGCGCTTCTGGCGTCAGACGAACCCGCTCCGGCCGCCGATGCCCTGGTCGTCGAGATCCAGCGCGGCCTCGTCAACATCGCCTATGACGACGTGACGGTCGACGGCGTGGCCGGCGCCAATACCCGCGCGGCGATCCTGGAGTTCCAGAAGCATTATCGCCTGCCGGAAACCGGCGAGCCGAGCCCGGCCGTACGCGACAAGCTTGCGGAAATCGGCGCGCTCTGACCGCCTGAGAAGAGAGCCTGGCCATGCGCCTCAAATCGGAAATCTTTGTTTCGGCCCTGGTGCGCCGGGTTTTCGCCAATGGCGATTTTGCCGTTGTGGAGCGCAAGGGCGCGGCCGATGCCGGCGCGATCGCGATCCGTCAGGTGCTTCGGGACGGACAGGAATGCCTGTTCATGCCGGCGCCGCAGTTTTTTTCCGCCGAGAGCGGTGAAGACCGGCTGTTCGAGCAGCGTCTGGACAGGGTCCCGGCCGCCGATGTTGCGGCGCGGCTTGAGAAGGAAATCCGTTTCGACGGCGATCTGTGGGTCGTGGTTCTGGAGACGGAGAGCGTCGAGGGGCTTTTTGCCGTGGCCAGCGACGGCGTGTGAGAGATCAGGCCGAGCGGCGGTTCTGCCTGCGCGGGGCATCCTTGGCGGCAGCCGCCTCTTCCTCGGCGCGCCGGTTCTGCCATGCCAGCAGTTCCTCGATGCAGGCCGCCGGCTTCAGCGCGTCGACCAGACGTTCCGCCGCTTCATCGGCGGGCATCTGCGCCGTCGAAAGTCCCGGCGCGACGCGCGGCAGGACATAGAGCGTATCATCCCTGTTCATGCCGAGCGCGACCAGTCCGACGGCGAGACGTCGTCCGCTTTCTTCCGACAGGATGTCTGCGGCCAGCACCCGGTCGCCGCCGAGTGCGCGGGCGAAGGTCTCGAGAAACAGCGTGCCTTCGCCGCGGCGGGCAAAGCGCACCAGAAGGGCGGTCTGCAGTTCGGAGAGCGTCGACAGGCCCAGGCGGTCCTCGACTTCGCTGCCGGCCTTCGCCGCCATGGCCTTCAGCGTCTGGCGCAGCGCTTCGCTCTCGTCGCGATAGCCTGAGCGCACGTCGAAATTGCCGTCCGGCGTCTCGTCTTCCTCGGGGCGGTGGCAGCCGATCAGCGCCTGGATGACCTTCTGCGACAGGTCGGCGCGATGAATGATCGCGCGAATATGCTCCTCGCCCATGGTCTCGATCAGCCGCGTCAGGGTCTCGTCGCAGAGCGCCGGCGAGCGGGCGAGGAAGGGAGCGGAGATGGCGATTTCCTGCGTGCCGATATAATGGCAGATCTCCTGCGGGACATGGGGATTGCCGGAAAGGGCGGCGACGGCCTGTCGACGGGCCTCCGGCGTGGACGCTTCATAGACCGGCGGAAACAGCTCGATAAAACGGCGACGCTCGGCGGCACTCGGTTTTTCCAGAGCGCCGAAGCTCGAGACCGTTGCCATCAGCACGACGTCGAGCTTGCGTGTATTTTTCAGCCCTTCAAGTTCCCGGTAACGATCGACCAAGGCCGTACTCCCCGACGAGATCTCCGGCAGCTTGTGCCGGGCGATGCCGTTCTTCTTTGTCACGCCGGGATGTCGAAAAAGCGGCAGTCGCTCTCTCGCCCGACGCATGGATGTCTTCAATCTGACAAGAAGTTAGGGGGAAATCGTTAGAAAGATGTTAACCATAGAAGAAAGCGGGAATTGACCGGCGGAAGAAGCGATTCCCGCCGCCGGTCCGATAGACGATCAGATCGCCAGATATTCCTCGCGCAGTTCCGCATTGTCGAGCACGTCCTGGGCGCTGCCGGAAAAGACCACCTGTCCGGTATCCATAATGACGGCGCGGTCGGAGAGCCTCAAGGCGGCAACGGCGTTCTGCTCGACGATGATGGTGGTGATGCCGAGATCGCGGATCTGGCGGACGATTTTTTCGATCTCCTGCACGATGACGGGCGCGAGGCCTTCATAAGGCTCGTCGAGGAAGAGGATCTTGATCTTGCGGGCAAGAGCGCGGGCGACGGCCAGCATCTGCTGTTCGCCGCCCGACAGCGTCACCGCTTCCTGGTTGCGGCGTTCGGCCAGGCGGGGAAAGCGATCGTAGATCTCTTCGATGGACCAGCCCTTTTCGCCGGCGACCTGTGCCAGAACAAGGTTTTCCTCCACGGAGAGACCGCCGATGATCCGCCGGTCTTCCGGCACAAGTTGGACGCCGGAAAGCGCTGCCTGGAAGGCTTTCTTCTTGTGAAGCGGTTCGCCGTCGAGCCAGATCTCTCCCTGGCTGAGCGCCGGATTGTCGAGGCGGGCGAGCGTTCTGAGCGTTGTCGTCTTGCCGGCGCCGTTGCGGCCGAGGAGGGACAGGACCTCGCCTTTCCTGATATCGAAGGACACGCCCTGCACGATATAGCTTTCGCCGTACCAGGCATGAATGTCGCGAACCGACAGGAATGCATCATTGACTGTTTCCGACACTGCGATCTGCTCCCCGGCGAGATTGCCTTTCTCCATGACCATGTTCATTCGTGGGCCTCCCCGAGATAGGCTTCCCTGACCTTCGGATTGCCGCGCACCTGATCGGGTGAACCTTCGGCGATGATGCGCCCCTGGGCAAGCACGGAGATCTTGTCGGCGAGCGAAAAGACGACATGCATGTCATGTTCGATGATGACCTTGGTCATTCCGCGGGCCTTGATCCGCTGCAGGAGTTCGATGGTCATGTTCGTGTCGTGGCGAGCCATGCCGGCCGTCGGTTCGTCGAGCAGCAGAAGCTTCGGCTTCTGGATCAGGCACATGGCGAGTTCCAGCCGGCGCTTGTCGCCGCGCGACAGCGAGCCCGCCTCATGATGGCGGCGGGCGGAAAGCCCGATATCCTCCAGCATGAATTCGGCTTCCTCGCGGATTTCCTTTTCCCCGGAAAGCGCCTTGACCGCGTTCAGCCTGAAGGCGCCGTCGCGGCGGGCAAAGGCCGGGATCATGACGTTTTCGATCAGGCTCAGGTCCGGGAAGATTTCCGGGGTCTGGAACACGCGCGAGACGCCCATCTGGTTGATCTCGTGCGGTTCGTGCTCGTTGAGCGTCTGCCCGGCGAAGACGACCCTGCCGTGGCTTGGTTTGATCCGACCGATACAGACGTTGAGCAGGGTCGATTTGCCGGCGCCGTTCGGACCGATAATGGCGTGGACCTTGCCGCTTTCGACCTCGAGATTGACATCTGAGAGGGCGCGCAGGCCGCCGAAGCTCTTGTGGACGTCGTCAACGTGCAGGACGATGTTGTTGTCTGCCATGGGTTTACTCCGCTGGCTGGATTTTGGCGGCGGATTGCGCCTTGCGGCCGCCGCCGCCGCCCGAGAAGCGGGCGCGAAGGCGTTTGACGCCCTCCATGATGCCGCCGGGCAGGAAAATGACGATCGCCATGAAGATGAGGCCGAGCGTCAGGTGCCAGCCGTCGCCGACGAAGAGCGACAGGAGCCCGACGAGCGGGGTCTCGATCGCGTCCGGCAGGGCCGACAGCGCGCTGTGGAGCGCTGCGTCGTTGAACGAGGAGAAGATGTTTTCGAAATACTTGATCACCACCGCGCCGATGACCGGGCCGAGCAGGGTGCCGACGCCGCCGAGAATGGTCATCAGCACGACTTCGCCGGACGCCGTCCACTGCATGCGCTCAGCGCCCGCCAGCGGGTCGGTGACGGCCATCAGCGCGCCGGCGAGGCCGGCGAACATGCCGGAGATGATGAAGGCGGAGCGCAGGTAGGGGCGCGTGTTGAAGCCGGTATACATCATCCGGTTCTGGTTGGATTTGACCGCCTTCAGCATCATGCCGAAGGGCGAGCGGAAGATCCTCAGCGTGATGAAGAAGCAGACCAGAAGGGCGATGGCGCAGAAATAGAACCCGGCATAGCCCTGGAGCTGGATGCCGAAGAAATCCGGCGATGGCAGGCCCTCGGTCGGGGCGAGGAACATGCGGTCGATGATGCGCGGATCGCTCTGCGAAAGCTGCAGGCCGGTCTCGCCGTTGGTGATCGGGGTCAGCACCGAATAGGCGAGATTGTAGCTCATCTGCGCGAAGGCGAGCGTCAGGATCGAGAAATAGATGCCCGAGCGGCGCAGGCTGACATAGCCGATGAGGGCCGCGAACAGGCCCGAGCAGATGACGGCGAAGAGGATGGCCGGAATGGCGTTCATGGTGAAAAGCTTGAACGACCAGACGGCGGCATAAGAGCCGACGCCGAGGAAGGCCGCGTGGCCGAAGGAGAGATAGCCGGTCAGCCCGAACAGGATGTTGAAGCCGATGGCGAAGATCCCGAAGATCGCGAATTTCTGCAAGAGCGCCGGGTAGGCGGCGCCGAGCGGCAGGAACAGGATGGGCGCCAGGAGCACGATCGCCGAGAAGACGATGTAGAGCAGCCAGTCGTTGCGCGAGAGATTGGCAAACATGCGGATTAGTCCTCCATCACGCCGCGGCGGCCCATCAGCCCGCGCGGCATGGTCAAGAGAATGATGACGGCAACGAGGTAGATGATCACCTGGTCGATACCGGGAATGATGGATTTCACCTCGTTCATCGAGGCGAAGGATTGCAGGATGCCCAGCGTGAAACCGGCAACGATGGCGCCCGGCAGCGAGCCCATGCCGCCGACGACGACCACGACGAAGCTCAGCACCAGGAAATCCATGCCGAGGTGATAGTTCGGCGGCAGGATCGGCGTGTACATGACGCCGGCGAGGCCCGCCACGACGGCGGCGATGCCGAAGACCACGGTGAAGCGTTTCTCGATGTCGATGCCGAGCAGGCCGACGGTCTCCCGGTCACGCATGCCGGCGCGCACCACCATGCCGTAGGTGGTGAATTGCAGGAAGGCGAAGACGGCGCCGATGACGAGGGCTGCAAACAGGAAGTAGATCAGCCGCCACCAGGGATAGACGATGAAGGCGTCGGCCATGCCGAACCACGCGGCGATATTTGCCGTTCCGGCGAAGACGTCTGGCGCGGACTGGGGCACGGGATTGGCGCCGTAGATCTTCTTGATGATCTCCTGCAGCACGATGGCCAGCCCGAAGGTCACCAGGATCTGGTCGGCATGGGGGCGCTTGTAGAAGAAGCGGATCAATCCGCGTTCCATGACGAGCCCGATCAGGAGCATGACGGGAATGGCGAGCAGGATGGAGAGCGGCACGGACCAGTTGATCATCGCCGCGCCGAAATCGCCGAAGGCGTATTCCATGTAGGGCACCGGGCGCGGCGCGAACAGCGCGCCCTCGGCCTTGGGCGGCTGGACCGGCCAGGTCAGAAGCGCGTTGAAGGTGACGGCGCAGAAGGCACCGAGCATGAAGAGGGCGCCATGGGCGAAGTTGACGACGCCGAGCGTGCCGAAAACCAGAGTGAGGCCAAGGGCGATCAGCGAATAGGCTGCGCCCTTGTCGAGGCCGTTCAGAAACTGAATGATGATGGCGTCCATTGACCGCGTTTCCACTGTTGCCGGAAAGGGCCGGGCGTTTCGAAAACGCCCGGCCTGAATTTCAGCGATTGTTCGTTCTCAGCAGGTCTTGGCCGTGTCCGGGCCGAGTTCGCCGCCGAAGATCGCCGGGTCGTATTCGACATCGGCACGGGGAACGACCTTGACGACCTTCAGCAGGTCGAACTCGCTCTGCGGATCGGGATTGCCGCGCACGACGAGCACATCCTTCATGCACTGGTGGTCCGCGGCGCGGTAAAGCGTCGGGCCGTTGCCCATGCCGTCGAACTCGAACCCTTCCAGCGCCTTGATGACTTCCGGCGCGAAGAAGGTGCCGGCGCGCTCCACGGCGTCGCCATAGAGCAGGGCCTGGACGTAGCAGGTGTGGGCTGCCTGGGACGGCGGGAAGCCGTATTCCGCGCCGAAGGACTTGACGAAGGCCTGGCTGGCATCATCGCTGAGCGACCAGTTCCAGTTGGCCGAACCGAGAATGTTCTTGGCCGCATCGCCTGCGCCGCGGGCCATCAGGCGGGAGAACAGCGGAACGACGATCTCGAAATTCTTGCCGTTGACCTGCTTGTCCTTGAGGCCGAACTGGACGGCCTGGGTCAGCGAATTGACCATGTCGCCGCCATAGTGGTTGAGGATCAGCACATCGGCGCCGGAATTGAGGACCGGGGTGATGTACTGCGAGAAGTCGCCGGCGCCGACCGGCGTCTTGACGGTCTGGACCGTTTCCCAGCCAAGGCCCTCGGTCGCGTTCTTGATCGATTCTTCCTGCGTCCAGCCCCAGGTATAGTCAGCCGTCAGGTGGTAGGCGCGGCGATCGGAGCCATATTCCTGCTGGAGCACGGGGGCGAGCGCCTCGCCCGACTGGTAGGCGTTGAAGAAGTGGCGGAAGCCGTAGCGGCGCTTGTCCTTGCCGGTCGTGTCGTTGGAGTGGGTGAGGCCGGCCATGAAGATGACGCCCATGTCCTGGCAGAGGCTCTGCACGGCAACGGCAACGCCCGAGGACGAGCCGCCGGTAATCATCACCGCGCCTTCCTTCTCGATCATGCGCTTGGCGCTGTCGCGGGCGGCATCGGACTTGGTCTGGGTGTCGCCCGTGACATAGTTGACCTTCTTGCCGAGAATGCCGTTGCCCTTCAGAGCCTTGGACGAGAAGGTGGCGAGCATGCCGCCGTCGCCCTCGCCGTTCAGGTGTTTGGCGGCGAGCATCAGCGCCTTCATCTCGTCGGCGCCCTCATCGGCGTAGGGGCCGGTCTGCGGCACGTTGAAGCCGAGCGTGACGGTGCTGCCGGTCGGCATGTTGCAGGACATGTCCTGCGCATAGGCCCCGCGCACGAAATGCATGGGGGCGGCCAGCGTGACGCCGGCGGCCGCACCCGCCCTGAGCAGGCTGCGGCGGTTCATGATAAACTTTGACATCGGACTCCTCCCAAGTCGTCTGAATTGGCTGCGCGCTCCTCAGGGCGCAGAGGCGCTTTCCTCCAAAGCGCATGGGAGACAGTAACAAGCAGCCAAATTGTCGCAATTGAGCGAAAGTGATAAGACCTTGGTTGAAGGCAGCGAAGGCTTACCTTTGGCAGATGTGCTCCGTTCGCGGGTTGAACACCGGCAGCCGCTGACGCATATAGCCACCTTCAAGACGAAGGTGATCCGGACATGGCCGACAGGGCAGAAGAACAGCAACCGTTCTGGAAGACGAAACGGCTCGAGGAGATGGACGCCCGCGAATGGGAAAGCCTCTGCGACGGCTGCGGACTTTGCTGTCTCAACAAGCTGGAGGACTGGGAAACGGGCGAGGTGGCCTTCACTTCGGTCGCCTGTCGCCTGCTGGACGGGCACTCCTGCCAGTGTTCCGACTACGAGGACCGGTGGAAGACGGTGCCGGAATGCATTCAGCTCGACGTTCAGGGCGTCAGGGATATTCCCTGGCTGCCGCCGACCTGCGCCTACAGGCTGGTGCATGAGGGACATGATCTCTACTGGTGGCACTACCTCGTTTCCGGCGACCGCGAGACCGTGCACCAGGCCGGCATTTCCGCGCGCGACCGGACCGTGAGCGAGATGGAGGTGCCGGTGGAGGACTACGAGGACTATATCATCGAATGGCCGGTGCTGACGGGGGAGAAGACGGGCTGATTCGGTTTCTGTTGGTGCGGGCGCCGCTTGACCCAGCGCAATGCGGGAGCGGCGAGAGACCTTATGTATTCATCCTCGTAAGTATGAATATAAGGATCCTCCCAATGGCCACCGATTATCTTCAGATGACTGCCGATGTTTCGAAGCAGACCGCCGTGCTTCGCAAGGACATTCCCGACACCATGAGCGGTTTTTCGGCAATGGCGGGGGCCGCCTGCAAGGCGGGCGCGCTGGATGCCAAGACCAAGGAATATATCGCGCTCGGCATTGCCGTGGCGCTGCGCTGCGAGCCCTGCATCGCCTTTCACGCCAAGGCCCTTGTCAAGCTTGGCGTGACCAAGGCGGAATATGAGGAAGTGCTGGGCGTCGCCGTCTACATGGATGGCGGGCCGGGGCTGATGTATGCGGCCCATGCGCTGGAGGCGTTCGACCAGTTCTCGGCGAAATAAGAAAAAGATCACAAAATAGGAAAATAATCCTTGACGGCGTTACGGTCGTCTGCTAGGTTTTATCTACAGTCGGAAATTTGCGGCGATCGGGGATCGCAGCGGTTTCAAGGCTTCCGTCAGATTTTTCAAAGCCCGGTTCTCGCCGGGCTTTTTTGTTGCCGGACGGCTGCCGCGAATGGGCAAGAGGAGAATTTCGTGGTCGACCATGAAACATTCGATATTTCGCTGTTCGGGCTCTGGCCGCGCACGCCGCGCTATGAGGGTGATCCCGCGACGCACCGCGCCCATGCGGGCTATCACGCGATCGAACCGAAGGCGCGGCGGGCGACTGGCGATGACGATCTCAGGCTGCTGCTGAACGATCTGACCGTCGAGATGCGGGCGCAGTTCGCCTTTTTCCGCAAGCTCAGGATGGCGGCGGTCAAAAAGGGCCGGGAGGGAGACGATGCGGATGTGCGCGGCGAGGTGAAGGCCGCGGCCGATGCGGTGGCGCTGATCATCCGCACGCTGGAAAAGGCCGACGAATTGCAGCGCCGGCTCGCCGAGAGCCGCCGCGACGCCGAGGAACGCGCACTCGATCTGAGGACATATGAAGATGCCAAAGCCCATTTCCTCGACCTCATCGAAAAGCGGGCCGAAGAACTGGCAGAAAGGCGCATCGCCGAGCGCGCCGGCGACCGATGATCGCTATGCCCTTGTCAGCGCGCTTTCCCGCGACTGGGCCTTTCTGGGGCGGCCCGAACAAATGCCGCCCGCGTGCGACTGGCGCACATGGCTCCTGATGGGCGGGCGCGGTTCCGGCAAGACGCGGGCCGGCGCGGAATGGGTGCACGCACTGGCGCTTTCAGGCGGAGCGAAATGCGACCTGCGCATTGCCCTGGTGGCCGAGACGCTCGGGGATGCGCGCGAGGTGATGATCGACGGCGTCTCCGGCATCTGCCGGATCGCGCGGCGGATGGCGCCGGTGCTGGAGATCACCCGCCGCCGGCTGGTCTGGCCGAATGGCGCGGTGGCCTATCTTTTTTCCTCTGAAGATCCGGAGGCGCTGCGCGGGCCGCAATTCCACTTCGCCTGGTGCGACGAATTGGCGAAATGGCGTTATGGCCAGGAATGCTGGGACATGTTGCAGTTCGGCTTGAGGCTGGGCGCGCGGCCGCGCCAGATGGTGACGACGACGCCGCGCGCCGTACCGCTTTTGAAGAAGCTGATGGCGGAGAGCGACACGACGCTGACGCGGATTTCGACGGCGGACAATCATGCCAATCTGGCTCCGGGTTTCCTGAAGACGCTCGCAAGCCGCTATGGCGGCACGCGTCTCGGCCGGCAGGAACTCGAAGGGGAAATGATCGAGGACCGCGAGGACGGTTTGTGGCGGCGGGGAGAGCTTGAGACTGTCGTCTCCCGCAACGCGATGGCAACCGGGCGTATCGTGGTTGCCGTCGATCCGCCTTCCGGTTCCGGCCGCCGTTCGGTCTGCGGCATCGTGGTCGCGGGCGGCATGGAAAACGGCGGCGCGCTGGTACTGGCCGACTGCTCGGTCGAGGGCGGCACGCCGGCCGAGTGGGCCCGCGCCGTTGTCGAGGCCTATCGTCGGTTTGATGCCGACCGCGTGGTTGCGGAGATCAATCAGGGCGGCGACATGGTGACGGCGATGCTGAAAAGCGTCGATGAGCGCCTGCCGGTGTCAACGGTGAGGGCGCGGCGCGGCAAGTTTCTGCGCGCCGAGCCGGTTGCCGCGCTTTATGAGCAGGGCAGGGTGCGCCATGCGGGGCATTTTGCCCGGCTTGTCGACCAGATGTGCGATTTCGGGCCGGACGGACTTTCCGGCGGCCGCTCGCCGGACCGGCTCGACGCGCTGGTGTGGGCGCTGACGGCGCTGCTTCTGGAGGGCGACGGCGTGCCGCGCGTGCGGGGCGTATGAAAGGCCATTGGCGCTTGCACCGCACAATGGCCCATGCTAGCCGAATGCCGCAACCGGCCTTTCAGGGCGCAACGAGGTTTTCGCATGATCAGACATATCGTTTTCTTCTCGGTGCCCGAGGGCGGCGACGCCGATCAGATCGAGGCCGGCCTTTCGATCCTGACGGAAAACCCGCATGCGACGCTTCTGGAGATCGGCCGCAACACGCGCAGCGATCTTTATGACGAGAAGGTCGATTTCGTCGTCTATGGCGAGTTCGAGGACGAGGCGGCGCTTGCTGCCTATCGCGAACACCCGCTCTACAAGAAGTCGACGGCGCTTGTCCGTCCACTCCGCGAGATGCGCATTGCCGCCGATTACGACACGGCAAAGGCCGTGCGGCATGCGCGTCCGACGGACTGATGTCCGATCTGCATTCCGACTGACAGGCCTCGGTTTTCCGGGGCCTTTTTCGTTTCAAAGCAAGAATAAGGGGAGGCGGCATGAAAATGCCCTTTCATCTGCCGGGCAGGCGCCCGGCCGAGCCCGTCGGCGTGCCCGACAAAAAGGCGGCGACGATGCTCTCCGCCATCGCCTTCAGCGGCGAGGCGCGCTGGTCCGGCCGGTCCTATGCCGCCCTTGCCCGCGAGGGGTTCATGAGGAACCCGGTGGCCCACCGCGCCGTGCGTCTGATCGCGGAAGCCGCAAGCGCCATGCCCTGGCAATTGTTCGACAACGGCACGCTCGTTTCCGATCACCCGCTTCTGTCGCTTCTGAAGCGTCCGAACCGGCGCATGTGCGGCGCGGATTTTCTGGAGGCGCTGTTCGGCGTGCTCCTGCTTTCGGGCAACGCCTATATCGAACCCATCATACTGGGTGAGGATTTGCGCGAGCTGCACCTGCTGCGGCCGGACCGCGTCCGCGTGATCGAGGGCCGCGACGGTTGGCCGGAGGCCTATGAATATCGCGCCGGAAACCATGTGACCCGTTTCGCGGCGGAGGGCAAAGGGCTGACGCTGCTGCATATGCGGCTGTTCCACCCGCTCGACGACCACACGGGGTTTTCGCCGCTTGCCGCCGCGCAGATGGCGCTCGACCTGCACAACGCCGCTTCCGTCTGGAACAAGGCGCTGCTCGACAATTCGGCAAGGCCTTCGGGCGCGCTGGTCTATCAGCCGAGGGATGGCGGCAATCTGACCGAGGAACAGTATGAGCGGCTGAAACAGGAGCTGGAGGAAGGCTATGCGGGCCCGGTGCGCGCCGGCCGACCGTTGCTTCTGGAGGGCGGGCTCGACTGGAAGGCAATGGGGCTGACGCCGCGCGACATGGATTTCACCGAGGCGCGCAATGGTGCTGCCCGCGACATTGCGCTTTCCATCGGCGTGCCGCCGATGATGCTCGGGATTCCCGGCGACAATACCTATTCCAATTATCAGGAGGCCAACCGCGCCTTCTACCGGCTGACCGTCTTGCCGCTGATTGCCCGCACGGCCGCTTCGCTGACGGCCTGGCTGGAGCCGGTTTACGGCGCTGGGCTGCAGCTCGAGCCGGATCTCGACCAGGTTCCGGCGCTTGCCGCCGAGCGCGATGCGCTCTGGGCGCGGGTCGGGGCTGCCGAATTCCTGACCGACGAAGAGAAGCGCGCGGCCGTGGGGTACTGACACATGCAAGAGCATTCAGGAGGAGCCGCGATGGGCGAGGGATCGATGCTGGCCGATGAACTGAAATATGCCGATCTGTCGCTGACAGACCTTGCCGGGGACGGCTCGTTTTCCGGCTATGCGAGCCTCTTCGGCGAGGTCGACCTGGGCAAGGACATGATCGAGCGCGGGGCGTTTTCACGCTCGCTGCAAAAGCGCGGCGCCGAGGGCGTGCGCATGCTCTTCCAGCACGATCCTTCCGAGCCGATCGGGGCCTGGCGCAGGATTCGCGAGGACGGGCGCGGCCTTTATGTCGAGGGCGTGCTTTCCCCGGACGTGGCGCGGGCCCGCGAGGTGCACGCGCTGATGAAATCCGGCGGCCTCGACGGACTTTCGATCGGCTTTCAGACCGTGCGCGCCAAGACGGATGCGAAGACCGGCGTGCGCCGGGTGCTGGAAGCGGACCTCTGGGAAATATCGATCGTCACCTTTCCGATGCTGCCGTCGGCACGCATTGCCAGCGTGAAGCAGGCCGGTGACGCATTTCCCACCATCCGGGAATTCGAGCGATGGCTGACGCGGGATGCCGGCCTTAGCCGAAAGGCGGCGCGCCGGCTTCTTGCCGGCGGCTACGAGGCGCTGGTCGGCGGGCGGGATGCGGCCGGCGGCGATGACGAGATGGACAACGAACGCCTGCTCGGCCTGCTTCGCCGGGCACGGCGGATGATGTCGTCCTGAAGTTTTTCAAAGAGAGGAATTCATCGTGACCGATGCGAAGATGAAAGCGGCGCCCGAGATCAAGAGCGCGCCCGCGAGTATTGCCGAGGCCTTCGAGGCCTTCATGTCGAGCTTCGAGGCGTTCAAGGACGCCAATGACCGAAGGCTGGGCGAGATCGAGAGCAAGATGGGCGAGGATGTGCTGACCCGCGAAAAGGTCGACCGCATCAACCGCGCCATGGATGCCCAGGCCCGCCAGCTCGACGAGATGCAGCTGAAGCGGGCGCGACCGGCGCTTGGACGCGGAACGGGCCTTGCGGCTGCCGAGCACAAACAGGCCTTCGAGAACTATATCCGCCGCGGCGACGACCACGGCCTTCGTGCGCTGGAGGCCAAGGCGATCTCGACGACCGAAAGCGACGGCGGCTATCTGGTGCCGGAGGAAACGGATACGGAAATCGGCCGCAGGCTTTCCGCCGTTTCGCCGATCCGCCGGCTGGCAACGGTGCGCCAGGTTTCCGGCGCGGTGCTGAAGAAGCCGTTCATCGCGTCCGGCTTCACCGCCGGCTGGGTCGGCGAGATCGCCGACCGCGACCAGACGGCAACGCCCGATATTTCCGAGCTGTCGTTCCCGACCATGGAGCTTTACGCCATGCCGGCGGCGAGTGCATCGCTGCTTGACGATGCGGCGGTTGATGTCGAGAACTGGATTGCCTCGGAGATCGACATCGCCTTTGCCGAGCAGGAGGGCGCGGCCTTCGTGAACGGCAATACAGCGAATACGCCCAAGGGGTTCCTGAGCTACGCGACGGTCGCCGACAACGCCTGGGAATGGGAGAAGATCGGCTATATCGCCACCGGCGTCGATGGCGGCTTCAAGGCGGCCGATCCCTCCGACACGCTGATCGAGACGATCTATGCGTTGAAGGCGGCCCACCGCCAGAACGCTCATTTCGTCATGAACCGGAAGACGCAAGGGACGATCCGCAAGTTCAAGGATGATGACGGCAATTATCTCTGGCAGCCGCCGGCGAGCCTCGGCCAGCCGGCCTCGCTGATGGGCTTTCCCGTGACCGAAGCGGAGGACATGCCCGATATCGGCGTTGATTCCATGTCGATCGCGTTCGGCGATTTCGCTGCCGGTTATCTGGTGGTCGATCGCGCCGGCGTGCGGATCCTGCGCGATCCCTATTCCGCCAAGCCCTATGTGCTGTTCTACACGACCAAGCGCGTCGGCGGTGGGGTTCAGAACTTCGAGGCGATCAAGCTGGTGAAGTTCGGCGACATGTGATCCGCCACGACGGGAGCAATGCGCGCCCCGGCAGTTTCTGCCGGGGTTTTTAAATGGCAGAAGGACGATTTCGCGATGAGCTATGCCCTGATCACGCCGGCCGCCGAAGAGCCGGTGACCCTTGCCGAGGCCAAGGCGTTTCTGCGTCTCGACGGCAGCCATGAGGATGCGCTTCTCGGCGACCTTATCGCCACGGCCCGCGACTATCTGGAGATGGTGAGCGGGCTTTCGCTTGTCACGCAAGAATGGCGGCTCTACCGCGATGACTGGCCGGCGAGCGGAATGGTGTCGCTTGCCCACGGGCCGGTGCAGTCGGTCGGGACGGTGACGGTCTATGACCGCGAGGGCGCTGCTTCGGCGGTGCCGCAGGATCAGGCGCGGCTGGACGGCCGCGCGCGTCCGGCCCGCTTCTATATGCCGGGACTTGCCGGCCGGAAGACGGGGCTCAACGGCATCGAGGTTGATTTCACGGCCGGTTTTGGTTCCGCGGCCGATGTGCCGGATGTCGCCAAACAGGCGATCCTGCGGCACGTCGCCCATATGTTTTCCTTTCGCGGCGTCATTGCCGCCGATCAGCAGCCCGCCGGCGCACCGGAGGGCTATGACCGGCTGATCGCGCCGCTGAAGGCCTGGAGGCTGTGATGGTGACGCTTGATCCCGGCGCCTTCTCCCACCGCCTTGACCTGATGACGCCTGTGGCGACGCCGGACGGACAGGGCGGCGCTACCATCACTTATGCGTTTCTCGCCCGGGCCTGGGCCAGGGTCGAGCCGCTTTCGGTCTCCTCCAGCGAAGAGGCCAATGGCGAAACCTTTCGGGTGACGCACGAAATCTGGCTTCGGGCGCGCGGCGATCTCGTGCCGGGCATGCGGTTGGTGCGGGGCGGGCGCATCTTCAGGCTCGCGGGCTTTCGCGATCCCGACGAGACGGGCCGCTACACCGTCTGCCGCTGCGAGGAGGAGAGGCCATGAGTTCGGCAGAAAACGCGCTCCTGAGCGCAATCCACGCGCAGCTTGCAAATGACGCCGCGCTGACGGTGCTGATCGGGCCGGATGCCATCTTCGATCGGTTGCTGAGCCGGCCGCAACTGCCGGCGATCGTCTTCGGCGAGTGCGAGACGCGCGACTATTCGACGGCAACCGAGGCCGGCTGCGAGCACCTTCTCACGCTCGAGATCTGGTCGGAGGCGCATGGACGCAAGGCGGTGCAGGCGATCGAGGCGCGGGTCAGGGCGCTGCTGCACGATGCGGCGCTTTCGCTCTCCGGCTTCGCTCTCGTCAGCCTGCTGCACCGCGCGAGCCGGGTGCGGCGGGTGGCGCGGACCGGCTATTTCCTTGCCGAGATGCGCTTTCGCGCCGTGACCGAGCCTGTTTGAGACAAATCCTTTTCGATTGACCACGGAGATCACGATGACAGCCCAGAAGGCAAAGGACCTGCTGCTGAAGCTGCATAACGGAGCCGCCTACGAGACGGTCGCCGGCCTCAGGTCGAAGGCGTTGCGCTTCAACGCCGAGACTGTGGATATAACCGATTCTGAAAGTGCGGGGCGCTGGCGCGAACTGCTTGGCGGTGCCGGTATTCAACGCGCCTCGCTGACGGCAAGCGGCATCTTCAAGGACGCGGCCTCCGATGAGACGGTGCGCGCGGCCTTTTTTGCCGGGGCGCTTGTGAGCACTGAGATCGTCATTCCCGGCTTCGGCACGCTCTCCGGCCCCTTCCAGTTCACCTCGCTCGAATATTCGGGCCAGCACAACGGCGAACTGCAGTTCGACGTCGCGCTGGAATCGGCCGGAGCGATCAGCTTTGGAGCGCTCTCGTGACGATCGGCGGAAAGGGCGGGCGCGCCAACCGTCATCGCGGCGAGGTGGAGGCGGTGATCGACGGAGAACGCCGCATTCTGTGCCTGACGCTCGGCGCGCTGGCGGAGCTCGAGACGGCGTTTTCGGCGGATGGCCTCGGCGACCTCGGCGGGCGTCTCGGGGCCGGACGTCTGCGGGCGAAGGACCTGATCGCCATCATCGGCGCCGGTCTTCGCGGCGGCGGCAACGCCATCGATGACGACGAGGTGGCGGCGATGAGCATGGAGGGCGGCGTGGCCGCCTATGCGAAACTGGTCGGCGAATTGCTGACCGTGACCTTTTCTGGAGGGGAGGCCGGGCGCGCGCCAGCGAGTGCGACACGGCCGGACCCTTCCTAGCCGCAGCGGCAGGTCCCGAACCTCCCGGCGCCGAGCCTTTCCCCTGGCGCTCGGCGCTGCATACGGGACTTTGCCTGCTGCGGCTGAAACCTGAGGACTTCTGGTCCCTGACGCCCGTCGAGTTTGCGGCCATGAGCGGCGCCTTCGCGCCGGCAGGACCTTATCCGACGCGCGCGGGGCTGGAAGAGATGATGATGCGCTATCCCGACGATGCGAGGAAAACGTGATGGAACCAGGCGACGATTATGCAGAGGCGGTGCACGGGGCGAGCGCGCTCTATGACGTGCTTGTCGACCTGGAAGCGCAGTCCGACCGGTTTTCGACAGCGATCACCGGCGCGCTCAAGGATGCGACGCTTTCCGGCAAGGGGCTGCAGAGCGTTCTCGGCGACCTCGGTCGGCGACTTTCGGAACTCGCGCTGAGCTCGGCGCTGAAGCCGCTTGAGAACGCGATCTCCGGCCAGATCGGCAATCTCGCCGATGGCCTGATCCAGGTCGTCGCCCATGCCAATGGCGGCGTGCCGGGCCGGATCACGCCCTTTGCCGATGGCGGCGTCGTTTCGCGCCCGACCTATTTTCCGATGAGCGGCGGGCTCGGGCTGATGGGCGAGGCCGGCAGCGAGGCGATCCTGCCGCTGAAACGCGGGCCGGACGGCGCGCTCGGCGTATCGGCATCCGGGGGCGGCGGCGGGCCGCAGATCGTCTTCAACGTCACGGCCCAGGACGCCGCGAGCTTCCAGAAAAGCCAGGGGCAGATTTCCGCGATGCTGGCAAGGGCGGTGCGCACCGGCCAGCGCAATCTTTGAAGGAGGCATGATGAGCGCGAGCTTTCACGAGGTGCGCTTTCCGCTGCGGCTGTCGCTTTCCGTCAGCGGCGGCCCGGTGCGGCGCACGGATATCGTCAGCCTGTCCAACGGACGGGAGAACCGCAACCAGCGCTGGCGGAATTCCAGGCGGTCCTATGATGCGGGCTCGGCCCTGCGTTCGGTTGCGGACCTTTACGAACTGACGGCGTTCTTCGAGGCGCGCGGCGGCGAGCTTTACGGCTTCCGCTTCCGCGATCCGGTGGATTTCAAGTCCTGCGGCCCTCTGGCCGACCCCGGACCGACGGACCAGCGGATCGCAAGCGGCGACGGATCCACGGCAACCTTTCAACTGGTCAAGACTTACGGCGATCCTGCGGCTTCGTTCGTCAGGACGATCGAAAAGCCCGTGGCGGGGTCTGTCCGGGTGTCCGTCGACGGCGTCGAGGTCCCCGGCTCCGACTTCTCCGTCGATACGACGACCGGCATCGTGAC
The DNA here is from genome assembly GCF_016598595.1 of Martelella lutilitoris. Lineage (NCBI taxonomy): Bacteria > Pseudomonadati > Pseudomonadota > Alphaproteobacteria > Hyphomicrobiales > Aurantimonadaceae > Martelella > Martelella lutilitoris. The sequence continues at coordinate 2,718,158 of NZ_CP066786.1, read as the reverse complement.
CTTTACAGCCGCCGCAATACCGGCTGCGGGAACGGAGATATTCGCCGGCTTCTCCTTCGATGTTCCGGTCCGCTTTTCGATCGACCGGATCGACATCAACATGAAGGCCTTCAATGCGGGGAGCGTGCCTTCGGTTCCGCTGACGGAGATCATGCCATGAGAACACTGGACGCGGCGCTCGCAGCCCATCTTGGGCAGGATGCGACAACGGTCTGCCACTGCTGGCGGCTGACGCTTCGGAACGGAAGCGTGCTTGGTTTTACCGAGCATGACCGGGATCTTGTGTTTGCGGCAACACAGTTTCAGGCGGCAAGCGGTTTTCTCTCCTCGGGCTTCGAGGCAGAAGAAGGGCTCGCCGCGAGCACCAACGAAGTCGTTGGCGGCTTTTCCAGTGACGCGATTTCCCAGGAGGCGCTGGCCCGGGGCGATTATGACGGCGCTCGGGTCGAGGTCTTTCTCGCCAACTGGCAGGCGCCCGAACAGCATCAGCAGCTTCAGGTTCTGGAGATTGGCGAGGTGTCGCGCGAAGGCGGCGGTTTCAAGGCCGAACTGCGTTCGCGCGCGCATCGCCTGTCGCAACCGCAGGGGCGCAGTTTCACGCGGCGCTGTGACGCGGTTTTCGGTGATGCCGCCTGCGGATTCGATCCCGACAGCGCCGGCTTTTTCGCCACGGGGACGGTTCTGGCCGTCGAAAGCGAAACCCGGCTGGTGATCGCCGGGACGGGCGCTTTCGCCGAGGGATATTTCGCCCACGGCACGGCGCGTCTCGAAAGCGGCGACCTTGCCGGCCGCAGCTTCGACATCGACGGGAATGCGCCCGTTGCCGCCGGCATGCGCGTCGATCTCTGGCTGCCGCTCGAGCATCTGCCCGAGACCGGCGATCAGGTGCGCCTGACGGCTGGGTGCGACAAGGCCTTCTCCACCTGCCGGACGAAATTCGGCAACCACCTGAATTTCCGTGGCTTTCCCCACGTGCCGGGCGCCGACTTTGCCTATTCCTACGTGAATGGCGAGAGCGCCCATGACGGGAGCCCGCTGTTCAAATGACGGTGACGGGAGACCGCGCCGTTGCCGAGGCCGAGAAATGGATCGGCACGCCCTACCGGCATCAGGCGGCAGAGATCGGCGTCGGCTGCGATTGCCTGGGGCTCGTTCGCGGCGTCTGGCGCGCACTTTACGGCGCGGCGCCGGGCATCGACATTCCCTATGCGCCGGACTGGGCCGAGCGCAGCGGAACCGAGCGGCTGCTCGAGGCGGCGACGCGCTATTGCGGACCGGCTCTCGGTCCCGATGAAATGTTGCCGGGCGATATCCTGCTTTTTCGCTGGCGTCGGCAGTATGCGGCCAAGCATGCCGGGATCCTCAGCGGGCCGGATCATTTCATCCACGCTTACGAGCAGGCGGGCGTTATCCGCTCCCCGCTCGTCCCCTCGTGGCGGCGCCGGATCGCCGGCGTCTTCCGCTTTCCCGCGCTTTAGCCGGAGGACATCGACCAGGGCCTCGCCTTGGCGCGGTCGTTGAAAATCCAAACACGCATATCGCGCCGGCGGCAAGCGGGCGCGCTGTTCTTCTCGTCGAGGTTCAACTCATGGCAACGATCCTATTTCAGGCGGCAGGCGCCGCATTTGGCAGCGTTCTCGGACCGTTCGGCGCCGTTGCCGGGCGGGCGCTGGGCGCGCTCGCCGGCGCGGCGGTCGACGGATCCATCTTCTCCGGCGGCCGCAGGGCAGCCGGCCGCCATTTGCCGACCGCCCGGGTTGGCGGCGCGGAGGAGGGCGTTGCCATTCCGCGCGTCTACGGCGCGTCGCGGGTGGGGGGAACGCTGATCTGGGCGACGCGATTCGAGGAAGACGTGGTCGAGGAGCGCGCCGGCGGCAAGGCGTCGGGCTCGACGCTCGAGAGCTTTGCTTATTACGGCAATTTCGCCTTCGGCATTTGCGAAGGCCCCGTCGCCGCGATCCGGCGGGTCTGGGCGGACGGGCGCGAGCTGGACCTGACCGGTATCGAGATGCGCTTCTATCCGGGCGATGACAGCCAGTTGCCCGATCCCCTGATCGAGGCCAAGCAGGGCGCCGGCAACGCGCCCGCCTATCGCGGGCTTTGCTATGTCGTCTTCGAACGCCTGCCGCTCGACGGATTCGGCAACCGCATCCCCGTGATCCAGTTCGAGGTGCTGAAGCCGACGGGTACACTCGAGAGCCGGGTGAAGGCCATCGCCATCATTCCCGGCGCGACCGAACACGGGCTCTGCCCTTATCCTGTCACAGAATCGCTCGGCCGCGGAAGCCAGCGGATCATGAACCGCAACACGCTCACCCGCGCGACCGACTGGGAAGCCTCGATCGACGAACTGACCGCGCTTTGCCCCAATCTGGAGCGCGTGGCCTTGGTCGTCACCTGGTTCGGCTCGGACCTGAGGGCGGGGGAGTGCCGCATTCTGCCGGGCGTGGAAACGCCGTTTCGGGCCGAGGAGAGCACGCCCTGGTCGGTTTCCGGCCTCAGGCGCGACGAGGCGCATGTGGTGAGCACGCATGAGGGCGGACCGGCCTATGGCGGCACGCCCAACGATGCCGGGCTGATGGCGGCGATCGCAGACCTGAAGGCGCGCGGGCTGAAGGTGTTTCTCTATCCCTTCATCATGATGGACGTGCCTGCGGCCAACGGCCTGCCCGACCCCTATGGCGGCGCGGAGCAGGCCATCTATCCCTGGCGCGGCCGGATCACCTGCCATCCCGCCAGAGGCGTTTCCGGCTCGAGCGACCGGACCGCGACCGCGAGGGCGCAGGTGGAGGCATTTCTCGGCACGGCCGAGCCGCATCACTTTACGCCGGGACCGACGGGTGTCACTTTTGCCGGCACGGATGCCGGATACCGGCGTCTCATCCTGCACTATGCGCATCTCGCCGCCGCTGCCGGAGGCGTGGATGGGGTCATCATCGGCTCGGAACTCAAGGGCCTGACCTCGATCCGCGACCAGAATGACGCCTTTCCCTTCGTCGAGGCGCTGATCGAGCTTGCGGGGGACGTGCGAAACATCCTCGGACCGGATACGGCTCTTACCTACGGCGCGGACTGGAGCGAGTATTTCGGTTTCCATCCGGACGATGGCAGCGGCAATATCTACTTCAACCTCGATCCGCTGTGGGCGAGCCCCGATATCACCGCTGTCGGCATCGACAACTACATGCCGTTGTCGGACTGGCGCGATGACGACCTTGCTTCGGAGAATCCTGACGGGTTCAAGAGCGCGACCGATCCGGCCGGACTTGAAGGGCAGATTGCGGCGGGCGAAGGATACGACTGGCACTATATCGACCAGGCGGACCGGGTAACGCGACGACGCACGCCGATCACCGACGGGCTTGCGGACAAGCCATGGGTCTACAGATACAAGGACCTTGCGGGCTGGTGGTCGAACAGGCATTTCGACCGGATCGGCGGCAGCGAGGCAATTGCGCCCACCGCCTGGGTTCCCATGGAAAAGCCGATCTGGTTCACCGAGCTCGGATGTCCGGCCGTCGATAAGGGAAGCTGCCAGCCGAATGTCTTTGCCGATCCGAAATCGGCGGAATCCGCCTATCCCCATTTCTCGAGCCGCCGGCGCTCCGACGACGAGCAGCGCCGCTTCCTGGAAGCGCATCTTGGGCATTGGTCGGGCGCCAGCGCGCCTGCCGGCATGGTCGATCCCGACCATATTTTCCTCTGGTGCTGGGACATCCGGCCCTATCCGGCCTTTCCGCAGAACGATGCGCTGTGGAGCGACGGCGCCAACTGGACGACGGGGCACTGGCTGAACGGCAGGCTGGGGGCGACCACGCTTGCCGACGCCGTGCGCGCGCTTCTTGCCGATCACGGTTTCAACGATTGCGACACGCGCCTGCTGAGCGGTGATCTGACAGGCTACCTGCAGGCCGATATCGATGCGGCGCGCGACCTGATCGAGCCGCTGCTCTCGCTCTATTCCGCGGACTGTATCGAAACGGCCGACGGCCTGGTGTTCCGTTCGCGCCAGCGCGCCAGTCTTTCGCCGCGCGTGATCGATATTGTTGCCGAGCGCGACGCCGATGCCGGTCCGTGGCGCGAGACGCGGCTTCACGGCAGCGATATACCGGGCGAGGCTGCCGTCACCTATTTCGATCCGGAGGCCGGTTACGCGCAGGCAAGCGCCCGCGCGAGCCGCGCGACGACGGCCAGCGATCGGGTGCTCCGGTTCGCATTGCCGACGGTCCTTTCGGAAGCGACGGCGCTGGAGCGGGCCCTCGCGCTGCTGCGCGAAAGCCGTTGCGGAATGCGGACCCTGCAGATTGACCTGTCGCCGCAGGAGCGCGCTCTGGAAATCGGCGATGTGTTCCGGCTCGAAGGCGGCCCGGCCGGACGCTTCATGGTGACGCGGCTTGAGGTCGCCGAGACGATCCGGCTGGAGGCGCGGTCGTTTTCACCTTCTGTCGGCACTGTCCCGGGCGCCGGCGAAAACGCGCGCCTTGCGCATGACGCCGCCTCGGAGGGTTTCTCGCCGAGGGTGATCTTTCTCGACCTTGCGCGCGACGCACCGGGACCGGCCGAGGATTTCGCCCGGGTCGCGGTCTTCTCCCGCCCCTTCCGCCGTGCGTTCGTGGCCTCCTCGTCGACGGATGAAGGTTATCAGCCCGGCGCGGTCATCGACAGGCCGGCGGCAACGGCGCGGCTTGCCGCCCCGCTTCAGCCCGGGGCGAGCGGGCGGTTCGACTTCACCCGCGCCCTCGTCGTCGATCTGGATTTCGGCGGTCTCGCATCGGCGACGAGAACGGCCGTGCTGAATGGCGAGAACCGCATTGCCGTGAGGGCCGTCAATGGCGTGTTCGAGATCATCGGCTTTCTGCGGGCCACGGAAATCTCGTCCGGGCGCTGGCGGCTGGAGGGCCTGTTGCGCGGTCTTCACGGAACCGAGGACGCCATGCTGGCGGGCGCGGAGACGGGCAATGACGCCGTCGTTCTCAACGCCTCCGTTGTCCCGGTCGGGCTTGGCAGCAGGCATGTGGGGCTATCGCGGAACTATGTCGTCGAAACCGCCAATGGCCAGGCCGATCCGCGCGCGCCCTATCAGTTTGCCGGGGGCATCAGGGCGGAGACGCCTCTGTCGCCGGTGCACCTGAAGGTTCGGCGTCTCGATTCCGGTGATCTGGCCTTCAGCTGGGTGCGGCGCTCCCGCCTCGACGCTGATGACTGGGCCGCTGCGGACATTCCGAAGGACGAGGACGCCGAAGCCTATCGCCTGGAGATTTTCGCCGGCGCAACCTTGCTGCGCAGCATCGAGACTGCCTTGCCGCAATGGCTCTATCCGGAGGTCGATCAGCTTGCCGATTTTGGTGCTTCGGCGACCCATTTTTCGCTCCGGCTTCGTCAACTGGGGCGGAAGGTACCGCTCGGCACGGCCCTCGTCCGCACATTTTCACTTGTAGTCTGAACAGAAAGGAAATCACATGGACAATACGAAGAAATGGTATCTTTCGAAAACGGTGTGGGGCGCGCTCCTCGCCATCGCCGCACCCCTCTTCCAGATGGGCGGCCTCTATCTGGACGACGGCACGCAAAGCGAGCTGGCCGCCTCCATTGCCACGCTCGCCGGCGCTTCCGGCGGGCTGGTCGCGCTTTTCGGCCGGATAGCGGCCAAGGGCACGCTGAGCCGCTGACGCACGGCGCGATAACCGGCTGCCGGGGCCAAGCGCTCCGGCAGCCGTGGGTTTTGCCTGCGTCTACGGGACTATTCATTTGCAGTTCAGCCAACTATTCTTATCAGAAAGAGCAAAGTGAATTTCTTTGGGAAACATTATGATGCGCAAGACAATGCTTGCATTGCGGATGGCGCCGGCCGCCGGCCTGCTCCTTGCCGCTCAGACCGGCGGCGCAATCGCTGCCGACTGCGCGGCTGCGGCGGCGGCGGTCGTCAGGAGCACCGGCGGAGAGTTGTTGTCCGCGGTGCCGACGCAGGACGGCAGCAGCTGCCAGGTGACCGTCATTATCCCCGCAAACAACGGAAATATGCCGCGCAAGATTACCCGAACCGTTCCCGCGAGCTGATCGTCCCGCGGCCCTTGCGCCTTGCCGAAGTCCCTGTCCGCAAACAGTGAGTTGACCGACATGCGTATCCTCCTCATCGAAGACGATGAAAACCTCAACCGGCAGCTTGCTCAGATGCTGAGGGAGGCCGACTACGTTGTCGATTGTGCCTATGACGGCGTCGAGGGGCATTTCCTCGGCGACACGGAACCCTATGATGCCGTGATTCTCGATATCGGCCTGCCGGCGCTGGACGGCGTGTCTATTCTGGAAAAATGGCGCGCCGCCGGGCGCAAGATGCCGGTCTTGATTCTCACGGCGCGCGATCGCTGGAGCGACAAGGTTGCCGGCATCGACGCCGGCGCCGACGACTATGTGACCAAACCCTTCCACATCGAGGAAGTGATGGCGCGCATCCGTGCGCTCATTCGGCGGGCGGCCGGACATGCGGCCAGTACGATCTCCTGCGGGCCGATCGCGCTTGACGTGAAGGCCTCCAAGGCGACGCTCAACGGAGAGTTGCTGCGCCTGACCTCGCATGAGTACAGGCTGCTGTCCTACCTGATGCACCACCAGGGCGAGGTCGTCTCGCGCACGGAACTGACCGAACATCTCTACGATCAGGACTTCGATCGGGATTCCAACACGATCGAGGTCTTCGTCGGACGTCTGCGCAAGAAGATCGGGCCGGAATGGATCGAGACGGTCCGCGGTCTCGGCTACCGCATGCAGGTGCCTGAATGAAATGGGCAAACTCCCTGACGCTGCGCTCCCTGGCGCTGACGACGGTCTGGTTTGTCATCGCGCTTCTGGTGATTGCGGTGGTGATTTCCGCGCTCTACAGAAATGCCGCCGAGCGCGGTTTCCGCCAGCTTCTGCAGGCCGAGATGTTCAATGTCGTCAACTCCGTGTCGATCGACGAGGACGGGGACCTGACCGGCGCGCCGCAGCTCGGCAACCTCAGCTACAAGCAACCGCAGACCGGCTGGTACTGGGTGGTCGATCCGCTTTATGACGACAATAGAGAAGCACTGCGCTCCCCCTCGCTCGGGGGGGAGGAACTGCCGCTCAAGCCGGTCAGCGAAGTGCCGTATGACGGCGACTTTCGGCGAACCTATGTCGTTCGCGACGACCATGACAACGAGTTGGCGGTGATCGAGACGGTGGTCGTGATGGACGATCAGAACCGGGCGACCCGGGTGCGCGTGTCGGGCAACCGCGATGCGGTGGACAATGACGTGCGCTGGTTCTCGCGCCGGCTCTATATCGCTCTCGCGCTCTTCGGCATCGCCAGCATTCTCCTGAACGGGTTGATCATTCTGTGGGCCCTGCGTCCGCTGGACAGGGCCCGCGCGGCGCTCAGCACCATTTCCGAACAGGGCGACGGCGAAATGAAAGGCGCCTTTCCCGTCGAAATCCAACCGCTCGCCGACGAAATCAATGCGCTTCTTCGCAATAACCGCACGATCGTCGAACGCGCGCGCATGCAGGTCGGCAATCTTGCCCATTCGCTGAAGACGCCGATTGCCGTGCTTTTGAACGAGGCGCAGGCCATGGGCGGGCAGGGCGGCAAGCTGATCGCGTCGCAGGTCGTGATGATGCAGGCGCAGGTCCAGGCCTATCTGAACCGGGCGCGGATTGCCGCGCAAACCGAATCGGTGCTGACGCGCTGTGAGGTGGAGCCCGTTCTGGAGCGCCTGGTCCGCGTGATGCGTCGACTGAACCCCGATACGCATTTTGTGCTCGCCTGCGCCCCGGGTCTTGTGCTGGCGGTAGAGCAGCAGGACATCGAGGAAGTGGTCGGCAACCTGCTTGAGAATGCCGCCCGTTTTGCCGAGGGCGAGGTTCGGGTGGACGTCCTGAGGATGGAGGGCGGTGCGGAAGCCGGAGAGTGGGCGGAAATCACGGTTGTCGACGATGGCCCGGGACTGACGCCCGAGGAGATCCGCAGGGCGATGAAACGCGGCCAGAGGCTTGACGAAAGCGGATCGGGTTCCGGGCTCGGCCTTTCCATCGTCGACGACATCGTGCAGGCTTATGGCGGCCGGTTCGAGTTGACGGGGCTTGAGGGAGCCGGACTTCACGCACGCATCGTGCTGCCGGCGAAACTCAAAAAATAGCCGTTCCGCTTGGCCGGGCGGTCGGTCCGGCGAAATCTGGCCATAATCTGTTTCTAGGTCCAAGGACGCATCAGTCCATGCTATGCCTTGCCCGCACCTTGGAGCCGCTTTGTCCCGCGCCGTGGGGCGGAACCAATTCATGACGTTCAGGGGGTCACAACATCGTGCAACGGATCATTCTGCTCGCCGCCGCCGCCATTGCGGTTTCGGGTTGCGCCACAACCGACACCGGGGTTCCCACCGGCGTGGCACCCGCGCCCGCATCCCGGCAAGCCGTTCCCGCTGTCGCTCTGGAAGGCGGACTGGTGGAGCGCGCGGGCGTCGCCCTTTCGCCTGCCGACCGCGCGAAAGCCCTGCAGGCAGAACAATACGCGCTCGCCTCCGTTCCCGCAGGCGAAACGGTCACCTGGCAGGGGCGGGATGCCACGGGCAGCGTGACCGCGGCCAGTCCCTATCAGGTAGGGGACCAGAACTGCCGGCAATACACGCAGCGCGTGAACATCGATGGCCGGGAATATGTCGGACGCGGCGCTGCCTGTCGCGGCGAAGACGGGCTGTGGGCGCTGCTGAATTAGCCGCGTCCCTCGCGCTCTTCCCTGCTGCGACCTTTTGCGGCAGATTGCGCCGATAAAGCTTTAGTGTGTTGGCTAATGTCCGGCGGTAGCGTACGAAGACATCGTTATGATTTTCGCCATTCCAGCCCTTGTCGTCTTCCTGGCCGCGGCCTTCGCGGTCGCCCTGCCGCTGCTGCGCAAACCCGCAGGCGGGGGCGAAGGGCCGGTTGCCGGCCAGTCCGCCGTCTATCGCGATCAATTGCGCGAGATCGAGCGCGAAAAAGCCGAAGGGTTGCTCAGCGACAAGGAATACGAAGCGGCGCGGGCCGAGATCGGTCGACGCCTCCTGGCTGTTTCCGACAAGGGGAACACTGCTCCAGAGCGCAGCGCCGGCCGCCGCGCGACGGCCTGGGGGACGGCTGCCGCGATCCTGGTTCTGATGGTCGGGTCGGCTTTGCTCTATCCCGTTCTCGGCACGCCGGGCGCGCCGGACCAGCCGCTTGCCGCGCGCGTGAATGCCGACGAACCCGACCTTGCCGTGTTGGTGGCGCGCGTGGAGCAGCATCTTGCGGAAAACCCCGAGGACGGACGCGGGTGGGATGTGATCGCGCCGATCTATCTGCGCGAAGGCCGGTTCGAGGCGGCAGAGAACGCCTATGCCAATGCGATCCGCGTTTCGGGCGCGACCGCCGATCGGCTGGCCGGGCAGGGGGAAGCCATCGTCGCCATGGATGCGGGGATCGTGACGGACCAGGCGCTCGACCTTTTCCGCAAGGCGGAGGCGCTCGACCCCAATGAACTGCGGGCGCTGTACTTCATGGCGCTTGCCGCCGAGCAATCGGGAGACAGCGCCGTGGCGGCGGAGCGTTTCAGGCGTCTTGAGAACGCGCTGCCGGAAGGGTCGCCCTGGCGCGACATGGTTGACCGCCGGATCGCGGCCAACAGCGGCGGGCGTCCTGCCGACGGCGTGGTGCCGAACGGACCTGACGAAGAGGCGGTGGCGGCCGCGTCCGAGCTTTCCGATGAGGCGCGTGCCGACATGATCGACGGCATGGTCGCCGGTCTTGAGCAGAGGCTCGAAGACAATCCGGATGATATCGACGGCTGGATGCGTCTGATCCGATCCTATAGTGTTCTCGGAAACGAGGAAAAGGCGGTTTTGGCCCTCCGGCAGGCGATCGGTTACTTCGGAGGGGACAGCGCGCAGGGTGCAAGGCTTGAGGCCTTTGGAGCCTCGCTGCGGTTATCGGGAGCAGAGCGTTGAATCGCAAGCAGAAAAGGCTGACTGTCATCGCTGGAGGCGTCGGTTTCATTGCCGTCGCCGTGCTGCTGGTGCTGTTTGCGCTCAGCCGCAGCGTTTCCTATTTCTACATGCCGTCCGACCTTGCCGAAAAGCCGGTCGGCGAGGGGACCCGTATCAGGCTTGGCGGGCTGGTCGAGGAGGGGTCGATCAAGCGCGTGGAGAACTCCAATGTTCTTTTCACCGTGACGGATGGTTCCGGCGCGGTCGAGGTGCGGTATGCCGGCATCCTGCCTGATCTCTTTCGTGAAGGTCAGGGCGTGGTAACGGAGGGCCGTTTTGACGGCGACGGCGCGTTTCATGCCGACACGGTACTTGCCAAGCACGACGAAAACTACATGCCCAAGGAAGTCGCCGACCGCCTGAAGGAAGACGGGGTCTGGGAGGGGGAGGCGAGCCAGTGACGGTTGAACTCGGCCTGTTCTCGCTGATCCTTGCGCTCGCCGTTGCGCTGGCGACGTTCGTGGTGCCCGCAATCGGCGTCAGGCGCAACGACCCGCAACTGATGTCGGTCGCCGTGAGCGGAACGCTGACGCTGTTCGCCCTTGTGGCGACATCCTTCGGCGTTCTGATCCGCAGTCATCTGGTGTCCGATTTCTCCGTGCGCAATGTCTGGGAGAATTCGCACTCGCTGATGCCGCTGGTCTACAAGTTCTCCGGCGTCTGGGGCAATCACGAGGGATCGATGATGCTCTGGCTTTTGATCCTGACGCTGTTCAGCGCGCTTGTTGCCGCATTCAGCCGTAATCTGCCTGATGATCTCAGGGCCAATGTGCTCTCGATCCAGGCATTGATCGCGACGGCGTTCCTCTTTTTCATCCTGTTCACCTCGAACCCGTTCCTGCGGATATTTCCGGTGCCGGGAGAGGGGCAGGATCTCAATCCTATCCTGCAGGATTTCGGCCTCGCGATCCATCCGCCCTTGCTTTATCTCGGTTATGTCGGCTTCTCCGTGTGCTTTTCGTTTGCGGTCGCGGCGCTTATCAGCGGGCGGATCGACGCGGCCTGGGCACTGTGGGTCCGGCCGTGGGCGCTTCTGGCCTGGCTGTTCCTGACGGCCGGCATCGCGATGGGCTCCTACTGGGCCTATTACGAACTGGGCTGGGGCGGCTGGTGGTTCTGGGATCCGGTCGAAAATGCCTCCTTCATGCCTTGGCTTGCCGGCACAGCGCTGCTGCATTCCGCCCTGGTCATGGAAAAGCGCGAAGCGCTGAAGATCTGGACCGTGCTCCTGTCGATCCTGACCTTCTCGCTGTCGCTGCTCGGAACCTTTCTCGTCCGATCCGGCGTTCTCACCTCGGTGCACGCCTTCGCGACCGACCCGACGCGCGGCATCTTCATTCTCGCCATCCTTGCCTTCTTCGTCGGCGGCTCGCTGGCATTGTTCGCCTTTCGCGCACCGCTCCTGCGCGCCGGCGGCCTGTTTTCGCCGATTTCGCGCGAGGGGGCGCTGGTCTTCAACAATCTCATTTTGACGGTGGCTACGGGAACCGTGCTGACCGGCACGCTCTATCCGCTGGTTCTCGAAACGCTGACCGGCGACAAGATTTCCGTCGGCCCGCCCTTCTTCAACATGACCTTCGGCGTGTTGATGATCCCGCTTCTGCTCGCCGTTCCCTTTGGTCCGATGCTGTCGTGGAAAAGGGGTGACCTGAAGGCCGCGGGCGAGCGCCTGATGGTCGCCGCAGTTCTGGCGCTCGTTCTGGCTGCCGGTTTCATCTACTACCATTCCCGCGGCCCGGTTCTCGCGGGCCTTGTCATCGCGATCGCCTTCTTCCTGATGTTCGGCGCGGCAAGCGATCTCTGGTATCGCTCGGGTTTCGGCCGGATGCCGATGGCGCGGGCATGGCCGCGATTTGTCGGCCTTCCGCGTTCCGCCTTCGGCGCGGCGCTCGCCCATTTCGGCCTCGGCGTGACGGTTCTCGGCATCGTCGCGGTCTCGCTCTACGAGACCGAGGCGGTTCTGGAGATGACGCCCGGAATGAGCGTGGATGCCGGCGGCTACACGGTGACATTCGACGGCATCACACCCGTCAGGGGTCCCAACTATGTCGATGAACGGGGCGCGTTCACGATTGCCCGAGACGGCCGGCCTGTCACCGAAAGCTTTTCGGCCAAGCGGGTCTATCTCGCCAACAACATGCCGACGACCGAGGCCGGCATCTCAACCTTCGGTCTCAGCCAGCTCTATGTCTCGCTCGGAGATGAGCGCGCCGATGGCGCCTGGGTCGTCAGGGTGTGGTGGAAACCGTTCATCCTGTGTATCTGGCTCGGCGGCGTGGCCATGGCGCTTGGCGGCGTGGTTTCGCTGACCGACCGGCGACTACGCGTCGGCGCCCCCGCGCGCAGCCGCAGGCGCACGATGGACGCGGCCGCGCATGCGGGGGCTGCGGAATGAAGTTTGCCGCCCTTCTGGTCGTGGTTCTGCTCCTGGCGCCCCTGACAGCGGCCCAAGCCGTGACGCCTGACGAAGTGCTGGACGATCCGGCACTCGAAGCGCGGGCCCGCGAAATTTCCGCGGAACTGCGCTGCATGGTCTGCCAGAACCAGTCGATCGATGATTCGAATGCCGACCTCGCGCGTGACCTGAGGCTTCTGGTGCGTGACCGTCTTGTCGATGGCGACAGCAATGAGGAGGTCATCGACTATGTGGTCTCGCGCTACGGCGAATTCGTGCTGCTGAAGCCCCGCTTCTCGCCCAAGACATGGCTTTTGTGGGGCGCGCCGGCGCTGCTGGTCGTGATCGGCGGCATCGTGGTGTGGCGCCTTTCGAAGTCGCGTCGCGCGCCGGATCGCCCGCTTTCCCCAGCGGAGGAGGAGCGCCTCGAGCGGCTTCTCGCGGACGGCGACGACAATTAACAATCCGTCATTTTGTGGACAGATTGCTGTAAGGTCGCAACATTTATAGTGCCTTTATCCGATTTGAAGACATCTTCAGAAACGTCAATCAAGGAAAAGGTAGACCAGATGCTCGACCAGACTTCCGGATACAACAAGTTCAAGCCGATTCTGAAAGCCTCGGCGCTTGCCGGCGGCGTTGCCGCTGTGCTGTTTTCGGCAGGTGCGCCCCTGACCGTTCCCGAAGCCCTCGCCGACCCGGTTTATGTCGAGGCCCCCAAGGTGCCGGGCTTTGCCGACGTGGTTGAGGCGGTCTCGCCGGCCGTGGTCTCCGTGGTCGTTGAGAGCAACGTCCAGCCCGTTGCCCAGAATGATGGCTTCGGCTTCGGCTTTGGCGGACGCGGATTTGACAACCTGCCGGATGATCATCCCCTGAAGCGTTTCTTCAAGGATTTCGGCGCGCCCATGGAACCGCAGCAGCCGCCGAAGCCGCGCGGCGGCGGTCCGCGTCCGGTCGCTCAGGGGTCAGGCTTCTTCGTGTCCGGGGACGGCTATCTCGTCACCAACAATCACGTCGTGCGCGAAGGCGACAGTTTCTCCGTTCTGATGGATGACGGGACCGAATATGAGGCCAAGCTCGTGGGCACTGATCCGCGCACCGATCTCGCCGTCCTGAAGGTCGATGCCGACCGCGATTTCACCTATGTGAATTTCGCCGATGATTCCAAGCTGCGCGTCGGCGATTGGGTCGTGGCCGTGGGCAACCCCTTCGGCCTTGGCGGCACGGTGACCTCGGGCATCGTCTCCGCGCTCGGCCGAGACATCGCCTCCGGCCCCTATGACGACTACATCCAGGTGGACGCAGCCGTCAACCACGGCAATTCCGGCGGTCCGACCTTCGATCTCAACGGCGAAGTGGTCGGCATCAACACCGCGATCTTCTCGCCGTCCGGCGGTAATGTCGGCATCGCCTTTGCCATCCCCTCGCATCTGGCCCAGGACGTGGTCAATGATCTGATCGATGACGGCGCGGTCGAGCGCGGCTGGCTCGGCGTGCGCATTCAGCCCGTCACCGAAGATATCGCCGATGCGATCGGTCTGGCAAAACCGGAAGGCGCGATGATCTCCGAGCCGACCTCCGACAGTCCCGGCGCCGAAGCCGGGCTCAGGCAGGGCGATGTGATCACCGCGGTCAACGGCGAGGTCATCGAGGACGCGCGTTCGCTCTCCCGGATGATCGGCATGATGGAGCCGGGCGACAAGGTTGAGCTTTCCGTCTGGCGCGACGGCAAGTCGCAGACGGTCGACGTCACGCTCGGTGCATTCCCGACCGAGGACCAATTGGCGGCCGCCGAAGGTATGAGCGCGCCCGCCGAGAGCTCGCTGATGACCCGGATGGGGATCGAGGTCGTTCCGTCCGATGACGGCAAGGGCGTCACGGTCACCGTCGTCAATCCCGATTCGGATGCCGCTCAGAAGGGGCTTGCCGAAGGGCAGAAGATCCTGAGCGTCAACAACAAGGAAGTCGGCTCTGCCCAGGACATCCTTGATCAGGTCGAAGAGGCGGCGAACAACGGACGCAAGCAGGCGCTTTTCCAGGTCGAGACCGAAAACGGCAGCATGTTCACTGCTCTGCCGACCGGTAGCGAGAACCAGGATGCCGGTTGATCGGCGCTGAAGGAATGGTGGGGGCGCATGGGCAAGACCCATGCGCCCCTTTGTCTTGCCGCCCTTTCGGAGGAGCCAAAATGTCTGTCGATGAACCCCTCAAGACTGCTTGTAACGAAGATCGCAATGGCGATACTGTCGCCGCCATGCGCATTCTGGTTATTGAAGACGATCTTGAGGCCGCCGCCTATCTGACCAAGGCCTTTCGCGAGGCCGGCATCACCTGCGAACATGCGGGCGATGGCGAGAGCGGCTTGTTCATGGCGAGCGAGAACGAATATGACGTGCTGGTCGTGGACCGCATGCTGCCGCGCCGTGACGGGCTCTCGGTGATTTCGGCGCTGCGTGCGCGCGGCGTGCACACGCCGGTGCTGATCCTCTCGGCACTGGGGCAGGTGGACGATCGCGTGACGGGGCTTAGAGCCGGCGGGGATGACTATCTGCCCAAGCCTTATGCCTTCAGCGAGCTTCTGGCCCGCGTCGAGGTTCTCGGCCGGCGCAAGGGCGCCCCCGACCAGGACGTCGTCTACCGGGTTGGCGATCTGGAACTCGATCGCCTGTCGCACGAGGTGCGCAGGGCCGGTCGCGAGATCACGCTGCAGCCGCGCGAATACCGCCTCCTCGAATATCTGATGAAGAATGCCGGGCAGGTGGTCACCCGCACGATGCTGCTTGAGAATGTGTGGGACTATCATTTCGATCCGCAGACCAATGTGATCGACGTGCATGTCTCGCGTCTGCGTTCCAAGATCGAGAAGGATTTCGACAAGCCGCTTCTGAAGACGATCCGCGGCTCCGGCTACATGATCAAATCCGATGCCTAGGGCATGTCGGCGTTTCCGTGAATCGCGAACATGCTCTCTAACCTTTTGTCTTTTCGCGCATCCGGACGGAAAACCGGTCTCCGCTTTTCCTGGACGCGCTCCAACAGCGATCGCAACCGATGAGAGAACGCCTGCGGCTCCTGTTCAAATCCACCGCCGTCCGTCTTTCGGCCGTCTATATCCTTCTGTTCGGCCTGTGCGCGGCGGTGATGGTGTTTTACGTCACCGCGGTCTCAGAGGATCTCGTCGTGCGGCAGACCAGGGCCTCGCTTGAACCCGAGGTTACCCAACTCGATCTCGCTTTCGAGAGCGGCGGCATCCGGCGCGTCTTCAACATCATCGAGCGACGCGCGCGCCAGCCCGGCGCCAATCTCTATGTCATTGCCAGCCCGCAGGGGGAAATTCTCGCCAGCAATGTCGCCTCGCTGCAGCCGGGCGTATTGAACCGGCTCGGCTGGATCGAGCCGCCCTTCCGCTATGAGGGCTTTGCCGAAAACAATGGCGGGACGCATCAAAATCTTGCCGCCGGTTATGTCATCGAGCTCGACAATGGCATCAGGCTGCTGATCGGTCGCGACCTCGGCGATCCCGAACGGCTGCATATCGTTGTCCGGCAGGCGTTGCTGCTCGCGCTCATCATCATGGGCGTCGGCGCGCTGGTGATCTGGTTCGCGATCGGGCGCAATGCGCTGAAGCGCATGGACCGGATGTCGAGCGCAAGCGGCAAGATCATGGCCGGCGATCTCTCCCAACGTCTTCCCGTCACCGGCTCCGGCGATGAATTCGACCGGCTTTCCAACTCCCTCAACCTCATGCTCGACCGTATCGTGCGGCTGAACGAGGGCCTGCGCCAAGTTTCCGACAATATTGCCCATGACCTGAAGACGCCATTGACCCGCCTGCGCAACAAGGCAGCAGATGCGGCAGCGACGGAGAACCCCGATGACCGGCGTCTGGCCCTGGACGGCATCATCGCCGAATCGGACCAACTGATCCGGACCTTCAATGCGCTGTTGATGATTTCCCGCGTCGAAGCGGGCGCCGTTGCCGCCGAGATGTCGGTCGTCAACCTTTCGGCGATTGTCGAGGACAGCGCCGAGCTTTACGGCCCGGTTGCCGAGGAGGCCGGTCTTGCGCTCGACTGCTCCATCGAAAGCGATATCTCCGTCAACGGCAATCGCGAACTGATCGGCCAGGCGATCTTCAATCTTCTCGACAATGCCATCAAATATTCCGAGGGCTGCGGGCAGTCGATCCACCTTTCGCTGAAGCGGGAAGGGCGTCAGGCCGTGTTCGTGGTGGCCGACAACGGACCCGGCATTCCGCCTTCGCGCATGGACGACGTCAAACAACGCTTCTTCCGGCTCGATGAGAGCCGGTCGAAGCCCGGAACCGGGCTCGGCCTGTCGCTGGTGGATGCCGTTGCCTCGATGCATGGCGGCGCGTTTTCGCTTGTTGAGGCCGGGAGCCTTGTCGAGGGGTACTCCGGTCTTGCGGCAGTGCTGCGCTTTGCGATCGTCAGCGAAAAGGGCAGCGCCAGCTGAATTCTCTTCTCCCTCTTTTGCTTTGAGCCTGCCGCCGGCGATGTTAAGGCAGTGCAAACGGCATTCGGAGGAAAAGATGAGCGATCAGGCAGCCGGAACATTGCGCGACATGGCGAAAGAGCCGATTTTTCCGCTCAACGACGAACTGGCGCAGTCTGCCTTTGATGAGATGGCGGCGGCCGTCGAAAAGAGCGGACTTCCTGCTTTCCTTGCAGATCGTGACGACCGGCTGACGCGCTTCCTCGCTGCGGCCTTTTCGCTTTCGCCATTTTTGTTCGACAGCTTCCGCGCCCATCCCGAACTGCTTTCCCGCATCGATGAACCGTTCCTGCCGCAGATTGAGGCCGATATCGAGAGGGCGCGCGCCGCCTGGCGGGATGGGGAGGGCAAGGTCAGCGACAGTGACATCATGCTGCGCCTGCGCCAGGCCAAGCGCAGGGTCGCATTCCTCACGGCGCTTGCCGATCTTGCCGGGATGATCGCGCCGGAAAAAACCACGGCTCTGCTGAGCGACTTCGCCGGCGCTGCTGTTGCCGCGACGGTGGATCATTTGCTGGCATCGGCCGCCGGGGAGGGCAAGCTCGTCCTTGAGAATCCCGAGAGCCCCTCGCATCAATCGGGCATGGTCGTGCTCGGCATGGGCAAGCTCGGCGCCTGCGAACTGAACTATTCCTCCGACATCGATATCGTCGTCTTCTTCGAGCCGGAAGCGAAGATCTTCACCGACAAGGACGACCCGCGCTCGCTCGTGCCCCGGCTGATGCGCCGTCTCATCCGTATCCTGCAGGAGCGCACCGGCGACGGCTATGTCTTCCGCACCGATCTTCGACTGAGGCCGGATCCGGGGTCGACGGCGCTGGCGATTCCGGTCGAGGCGGCGCTTCTCTATTATGAGAGCCGCGGCCAGAACTGGGAGCGTGCCGCCTTCATCAAGGCGCGGCCGATTGCCGGCGACCTTGCGGCGGGCGAAGCTTTCCTCGCCGAAATGGTCCCGTTCATCTTCCGCAAATATCTCGACTATGCGGCAATCGCCGATATCCATTCGATCAAGCGGCAGATCCATGCCCACAAGGGCTTCGGCCTGGTCGCGGTCCACGGCCACAACGTCAAGCTTGGCCGCGGCGGCATTCGCGAGATCGAGTTCTTCGTCCAGACCCAGCAACTGATTGCGGGCGGACGCATGCCTGAACTTAGATGCCGCAGGACGGTCGATGCGCTGGAGGCGTTGCGGGAGGCGCGCTGGATCGACAAGGCCACCGCCGATGAATTGGCAGAGGCCTATTGGTTCCTGCGTGATGTCGAGCACCGCATCCAGATGGTGCGCGACGAGCAGAGCCATGTCCTGCCGGAGGACGATGCCGAACTTCTGAGAATCGCCCGGATGAGCGGATTTGAAACCACGGAGGCGTTTTCCGGCGCGTTGCTGAAGGCGCTGAAGACGGTCGAGCGGCGCTATGCCCGCCTGTTCGAGCGGGAGGAGACGCTTTCGGGCGAGGCGGGCAACCTCGTCTTCACCGGCGAGGACGATGATCCGGGAACGCTGGAAACGCTGCGCAAGCTCGGCTTCGACCGGCCCGAGGACATCGCGCGCGTTGTCCGGACCTGGCATTACGGCCGCTACCGCGCGACGCAGACGACCAAGGCCCGTCAGCGGCTGACCGAGATCATGCCCGAATTGCTGAAAGCCTTCGGCGCAAGCCGCAGAGGCGATGAGGCGCTGCTGCGCTTCGACCGGTTTCTCTCCGGTCTGCCTGCCGGCGTCCAGCTTTTCTCGCTTCTCAAGAACAATCCGAACCTGATGCTGCTCATCGTCGAGGTGATGTCGGCAGCGCCGAGGCTCGCCGAGATCATCGCCGCGCGCGCCCATATCGTCGACGGCATGCTCGATCCCGCGCTGATGACGGAAATCCCGACCCGCGACTATCTTGCCGGCCGGCTTGAGGACTTCATGAGCGGCGTGGAGATCTACGAGGAGCGGCTTGACCGCCTCAGGATTTTTGCCGCCGAGCAGCGCTTTCTCATCGGCATCCGGCTGGTGACCGGTTCGATCAGCGGCTTTGCCGCCGGCCGCGCGCTGACGACGCTTGCGACTCTGGTGATCGACGAGGCGCTTCAGGGCGTGCTGGCGCAGATGGAAGAGGCGCATGGCACGGTCGACGGCCAGCGCGCCTGCGTTCTCGCCATGGGCAAGCTCGGCAGTTCGGAACTGACGGCGGGCTCCGATGTCGACGTGATCGTGCTTTACGATTGCGACGACCCGCTTGCCATGTCGTCCGGCCCGAAACAGCTTGACGTGCCGCGCTATTTTGCCCGGGTCACCCAGCGCCTGGTCGCCGCCCTGAGTGCGCCGACTGCCGAGGGGGTGCTCTACGAGGTGGACATGCGGCTTCGCCCCTCCGGCAATGCCGGTCCGCTGGCGACGCGCCTTGCCGCTTTCGAGAAGTACCAGTTGAACGATGCCTGGACCTGGGAGCACATGGCGCTTTCGCGTGCTCACCCGCTCTGCGGCGACCCGTCGCTGATGGCTGACACCGGGGCCGTGATCGATGCTATCCTGGGCCAGAAGCGCGATCACGGGAAACTTGCGCGCGACATTGCCGACATGCGCTCCCGCATCGAACGCGACAAGCCGGCAAAGAGCGCCTGGGACCTGAAGCTCATTCCCGGCGGGCTGATCGATATCGAATTCCTCGCCCAGTATTGTCATCTCGCCTGCCATGTGCCGCGCGGCGAAATCGGCGGCGCGGACGCGATGACCACGGACGATGTTCTGGCGCGTTTCGGCCCGGAGGTAATGGCTGCGGGTGACCTGGAGACCTGCCGCAAGGCGCTTGCGCTCTATACCGACATTGCCCAGCTGACCCGCGCCTGCCTGAATGAGGGTTTCGAACCCGAAACCGCGCCGTCGGGCCTTCTGGAACGCCTGTGCAAGCTCGCCGATTGCCCGGATGTCAGCGCCCTTGAGGCAAAGATCGCCGATCATGCACGCGACGTGCGGGTGATCTTCGAAAAGCTGCTTCCCTTTGCCGAGGACAAGGCGGACTAGACCGGTCAGCCGATCCTGCGCCTGATGACGGGTTCGTCGCCGGAGACCCCGGCAGCGGGCGCACGGGGCTTGCCCTCAAGCCGCCGGACCAGTGCCTGAAGCGCCTCGCCGCCGCTGTGGATATGGCGGGCATAGTCGTTGAGCTTGCCGCCGGGCGTCTTGTCCGTTTCGGCCATCATCAGTTCGGAAAAACCGAGCACGGACGTCAGCGCGGTGCGGATTTCGGCGGGGACGGAGGCATCGGCGAGAACGGTGTCCTGTCGGCGCGGCGCGGCCGCCTTCCCTTCGAGCGACCGCTCCAGCGATGCGCATTTCAGTTCCAGCTTGCGGCGGTCAAGCGCCATGGCGCTGACCTTTTCCCGCAGTCGTTCCTGCTCGGCCTGGAGCCGGGTCTGCTCCTGTCTGAAGCTGGTGATGTCGGTGCCGACCGTCAGTCGGGCGCCGTCTTCAATGGAGTGCTCGGAAATCCGCATCCACGCGCCGTGCGCCGTCCTGACCTCGGTCGCCGTGCCGCACGCACCGTGGTTGCGGCGAACGACGACGGCCTGTTCCTGGTTTTCCGCAGCAAGCGCATCCTGGCGCATGGCGCACGGGCTGTCATCAAGATCGTAGGCGGCCCTGAAGGCGGCATTGGCAAGGTCGAGACTTCCGTCCTTGCGCCACAGTGCCAGCGGCTGGGGCAGGGCATCAAAGGCAGCCTCGAGCATGCCGGCGCGTCCCGCGGCCGCCTCGACCGCCTTCTGGTGGCAGGATGCCTGACGGATGGCCGCGCCGGAAACGGATACGGTGTCGCCCCTGATCGCCGCATGGGCGCGAAGCGCGAACAGGCCGTAGCGTCCGTCCTGGCGGCGCAGGCGAAGATCGGCCTCTATCAATCCGTCATCCGTGGGGCGGAGTTTCCGGGAAAGCCCGCGCCGGTCATCGGGATGGACGAGAGCCAGGAGCCCGCGATAATCGATTTCTCGCGCCGTCTCGCCGAAGCCGAGGGCCGCGCAGGCCGAGCCGTCGAGACAGGCGCGGCGGCGCGCCGGGTCGAATGACCACAGTCCCGCCTCGCCGTTGGCGAGCATGACATCGCGCGCGCCGCGCTCGGCGGACATGACGCCGGTCGTCGCGTCGGCGCGGTTGATCTGGGTGTAGTAGGCGTAGACCACGACGAGCAGCAGCAGCGCCATGGCGGCAAACAGGGTGACGTTGAGATTGACCTCGGCGCGCCAGAAGGCATTCATCCGCTCCATCGCATGCAGCGCGATCACCATGCCGCCGTCATTGCCGACGAGCTGCATGGAGACCTGGTAGGGCGCGCCGTCGATCCGCGTCTCGACGACCTGTCCGCCGGTGCGCGGATGGTGGGCCGAGGTCAACTCGGGAAAGACGGAGGCGAGCGAGCGGCCGACAAGGTCGGCGCGCGCGGGAGTTGCGGCAAGCACGGCGCCGCTGGTGTCGATCATCACGAGATCGGTGTCCGGGTCGGTGGCGGACACCGCGGAAAGCGCCTGCAACCTGTCGTCGGCGGCGGCGGCATTCTCGGGGTCGAACAGCGCCGTCTCGTCCTCCAGCGCAACAAGCGCGATCGCCGAGGTCAGTTCTGTTGTCTGGCGAAGGGCATCTTCCATGCGGGTATGGCTGGAGATCAGGGAGAGCCCGCGCGCCAGGGCGACGCAGATGAGAAAGGCAATGATCAGATAGGGAATGGACTTCTTGAGAACGCTTTCGACCGCCGGCCTGTTGGCGGCGGCAAAAGCGCCAAGGCCCTGAAAACCGGCCTGTTCGCGGCCTGAAAATGTCTGGCTTGCAGTGAATCCGGAGCGCAGGTTCCCGTTCACTGCGGGGTCGTCCCACAGATCTGATCGTTTCATGTGCTTAAGTTCCCTCGTGCGATCCGCGAAACCGCCTTGCGAATCTACCCTAGTGAATCAAAGGTGATTCGGCTTGTCCAGCACCCTTCGGGAAGCTTTTGTTAACCATATATCAAATAAGGCTTTTTTGTGAATTGACGGCCGCCGCGAAAGCTGTCCGGCGCAGCTGCGGCGGCCGGTCCGTCCAAACGGAGGACTCGGATTGCGTGTCTTGGCAAGCGCTAATTCAGCCTTTCAACATGCGATCGACGATATCCCGCAGGTTGCGGGAGAGATCATCATGGCCGGCAATGCGCTCGATTGCCTTGCGGGCAAGCGCGCGCCGTTGCGGCTCAAGCGCCTCGAACGAGCGCATCGCCGTCATCAGCCGGGCCGTCAGCGTGGCATTGCGCTTGTCGGAGGTCAGGATGAAGTCGGCGAAGAAAGCATAGCCCGCGCCGTCGGGCCGGTTGAACCCGGTCGGATTGGACGAGGCGAAGGCTCCGATAAGGGCGCGCACCCGGTTGGGGTTGGTCCCGTCGAAGGCATCGTCACCCACCAGCGATGCGACGCGTTCAAGCGTCTGCGCACCCGGAACCGTCGCCAGCGTCGCGAACCATTTGTCGAGCACCAGCGGCTCGCGGGCAAAGCGGCGCCTGTAATCGGCAAGCGCATTTTCCGCCTCGCCGGAGCCTGAAAACTGGTGGGCCAGAACCCGCATGGCGGCCAGCATGTCCGTCATGTTGTCCGCCGCCTGATAGGCCCGGCTTGCGCGTTCGGGCGCCTTCTCTGCGGCCGAGGCGAGCGCGAGCGCCGCGTTGGCGAGCGCCCGTCTGCCCGCGCTTTCGGCATCGGGGCTGAAGGCGCTGCGCGTGCCCATGTCGGCCGTCAGGCGGATGAAGGTCTCGCGCCCGGCTTCGGCAATGGCCTCGAAAACCGCCTTTCGCGCCGTATGGATCGCGTCCGGGTCGACATTGTCGCCGATCTCGCGGCCGATATCGAGTTCGCTCGGCAGCGTCAGCGCCAGGGCGCGGAAAGCGGGTTCGAGCGTCTCGTCCTCCGCCGTGGCGACGAGAACCGCGCTCAAGCCTGCATCCGGCCTCACCGGCCGTCCGGCCCTGATCTCCTCCGTCGCCCTGACCAGCGCCTCGAGCGCCAATGCATTGACCGTATCCCAGCGGGCGACCAGATCGGTCTCGGCCTCGGCGATCCTGAGCCGGTCCTCGCGCGACTGGTCGAAGCGGACCCGCACCGGCGCGGAGAAATCGCGATTGACCGAAATGGCCGGGCGCGCGCCGACCCCTTCAAAGACGAAGGTCTGCTCGTCCTGCGTGAGTTCCAGAACGTCCTCGCGATGTGCCCCGCCGCTGATCGCCGACGGTTCCATGTCGTCGCCATTCGGGCCGATGAGGCCGACCCGCAGCGGGATGTGCAGCGGCTTCTTGACCCTCTCGCCGGGGGTAGGCGGCGTCTTCTGGCCGAGCGTAAGCTTCAGCTCGCCCTTCGCCTCGTCATAGAAACTGGCAACCGAGATCACCGGCGTTCCGGCTTGGTGGTACCAGAGCGAGAAATGCGCGAGATCGTGGCCGGTCGCATCCTCGAAGCATTTCAGGTAATCCTCGATCGTCACCGCGCCGCCGTCATGGCGCTCGAAAAACAGGTCGAGTCCCTTGCGGAAGCCATCCGGTCCCAGAAGCGTGGCGATCATGCGCGAGACCTCGGAGCCCTTCTCGTAGACAGTCGTCGTATAGAAATTGTCGATTTCGAGATATTCGGTCGGGCGCACCGGATGGGCGAGCGGCCCGCCGTCTTCCGGGAACTGGTGGGCGCGCAGAAACTTCACTTCCTCCACCCGCACGACCGGTCGCGAGCGCTCGTCGGCGGAGAATTCATGCTCGCGATAGACCGTCAGGCCTTCCTTGAGGCTCAGCTGGAACCAGTCGCGGCAGGTGATCCGGTTGCCGGTCCAGTTGTGGAAATATTCATGCGCCACCACGGCCTCGATCCGGGCGTAATCATCGTCGGTCGCCGTTTCCGGATCCGCCAGGATCAGCCGGTCATTGAAGATGTTGAGGCCCTTGTTCTCCATCGCGCCCATGTTGAAATCGGAGACGGCGACGATCATGAAGATGTCGAGGTCGTATTCGCGTCCGAAGCGCTCCTCGTCCCATTTCATCGCGCGCTTGAGCGAATCCATGGCATAGCCGGCGCGTCCGGCCTTTCCGTGCTCGACATAGATCCTGAGCGTGACCGCGCAGCCCGACATGGTCGTGAACCTGTCCTCGATCATCGCAAGGTCGCCGGCGACCAGCGCGAAGAGATAGGACGGCTTGGGGAAGGGGTCGTGCCACCTGGCCATGTGCCGGCCGTCATCGAGCTTGTGTTCCTCAACGAGATTGCCGTTCGACAGCAGGAGCGGGCAGGTCTTCTCGTCGGCGATGATGGTCACCGTGTAGACCGCCAGCACGTCGGGCCGGTCGTAGAAATAGGTGATGCGGCGAAAGCCCTCCGCCTCGCACTGGGTCGAGTAGACGCCGTTCGTCCGGTAGAGGCCGAGAAGCTGGCTGTTCGCGCTCGGATTGATGCGCGTCTTGATCGTCAGCGTGAAGGCGCCGTCCTCGGGCAGGTCGCGGATCGTCAGCCTGTCGGCGTCGCTGTCATAGCGCTCGGGGAGCAACGGCTTGCCGTCAAGCGCAAGGCCGGACAAGGCGAGTCCGTCGCCGTCGAAGATCAGCGGGGCGGAAGGGTCCGCGCCCGGCCGTCGGCGCATGCGGATCTGGCTCCCCACGGTTGTCATCGTCTCGCCGAGGTCGAACACCAGGTCGACGGTCTCGATGAGGAAATCGGTCGGCTGATAGTCCTTCAGGTAAACGGTCCGGTTCTTGTCCGCTCGCATGGGCTTCCTCTTCATATGGTTTCATTCGGCGCGGCCGATCGATGCACAACAAAGCGCCCGGGGCGGAAAAATGCAAATGCTTCGCCGGATTTTCATGAAATCTGTACAGGCATGCGGGAACTGGCGTAAGGAGGATGGAACATACGCGGCTCTTGCCGCCGACAACCCTTGACCAGAATGCCCCGTTCATGCCCTTCGAAACCAATGCCAACCCGTTGCGCGGCATCGTCCTCAAACTGTCCTCGATCCTTGCCTTCCTCGGCATGCAGACCTGCATCAAGCTTGCGGGCGAGGGGATCGCGCCGGGGCAGGTGACGTTTTACCGCTCCCTGTTCGGCATCGTTCCCATCATCGTCTATCTTGCCTGGCGGCATGAACTGAAAGGCGCTTACAAGACGAAACGCCCGGTCGGCCATTTCCTGCGCTCGCTGATCGGCATTACCTCGATGGGCATGGGGTTTTACGGGCTGATGCACCTGCCGTTGCCCGAGGTGATCGCCCTCGGCTATGCCCTGCCGCTGCTTTCCGTCGTCTTCGCCGCCCTGCTTCTGGGCGAGGTCGTGCGCATCTATCGCTGGTCGGCCGTTGGCGTCGGGCTGTTCGGGGTGATGATCATCTCCTGGCCCAAGCTGACGCTTTTTCGCGAGGGCGGGATCGGCTCGGAGGAGGCGCTCGCCGTTGTTCTCGTCCTTGCAGGCGCGGCGCTCGGCGCTCTGGCGATGATCCAGGTCCGCCGCCTGCTGGTGACCGAGAAGGGGCCCACGATCGTGCTCTATTTCTCGACCTTCGCAGCGCTGCTCTCGCTTGCGACGCTGCCCTTCGGCTGGGCCTCGCTCGGCTTCTGGCCGCTCGTCCTGCTCATTCTCTCGGGTCTCTTCGGCGGCGTCGGCCAGATCATGATGACCGAGAGCTATCGCTTCGCCGATGCTTCGACGATCGCGCCCTTCGACTACAGCTCGATCATTTTCGGCATCCTGATCTCGTTGTTCGTCTTCGGCGAAATACCAACGCTGAACACGATTGCCGGCTCCGTGTTCGTTGTCGGCGCCGGCATCTTCATCATCTATCGCGAGCACAGGCTGGGTCTCGAGCGGCGAAAGATCCGCCGCGTCTCCCCGTCGCAAAATCCGAGCTGAGCGGATTACTGCTCGCTCTGGGTCGGGTCGTATTCGGTTTCGTAATCCACCGCGATGCTGCCGGCAGGGTCCGTACCGCGCATCGGAACGGCAATTGCGTGGAAGTCGGCGCGCTCGTCCGGGGCGACCGTCGGATTGCCCTTCATCACGCGCCAGGCGGCATAGGCCGCGTAGATCGCGAACCCGATCGAAAGATAGAGCATCAGTCCGCGCGGACCGGCAAGCTCCATCGCGCCGCCTCCGATCAGGGGGCCGGCGACGGTGCCGAGGCCGTAGAGCACCATCAGCGAGCTCGAAATCGTCACATACTCGCTCGGATCGGCACGGTCATTGGCGTGGGCGACATTGAGCGCGTAGATCGGATAGAGCATCGAGCCGACGATGAAGGCCGAACCGTAGAGCAGGCGCGGCGTCTCGGGCGACATGAAGAACATGGCGGTCGCGGCGACGACGCCGATCACGCCGCAGGCGATCATCACATAGCGCCGGTCTGTCCGGTCGGAGATGCGGCCGATCGGGATCTGCCCGAGCGCGCCGCCGGCAAGCACGAAGGCGAGAAGCGTGGCGCCCTGGCCGGTGGTGAAGCCGCTCTGGGTGGTGTAGACGCCGCCGAGGCTCGCCCAGGTGCCGGACAGGATTCCGGCCAGGATCGCCCCGACCGCGGCGACGGGCGAGCGCAGGTAGAGCTTCTTCAGCCCGAACTGCACCTGGGCGATCGGCGCGGGCGACTGCGCGGTGGAAAGCGCCGTCGGGAGAATGGCGACCGCGAAGACGATGCCGCAGACGATGAACAGCGTCGTGCTGAGCGGATCGCCGAGCGGCACGAGATACTGACCGCCGATCGATCCGGCAAGCGTCACCATCATGTAGATCGAGAAGACCGAGCCGCGGGTCTCGTTCGTCACGCGTTCGTTCAGCCAGCTTTCGATCACCAGATAGCAGCCGGCGACCGCAAAACCGGAAATGGCGCGAAAGGCGATCCAGGCCCGCCAGTCGACCAGCAGCGCGCTTGCGAGGATCGAGGCCGTGAGCAGCGTGATCAGGGCGCCGAAGACGCGGACATGGCCGACCCGCAGCACCAGTTTCGGAGTGACGATGCACGATACCGTAAAGCCGACCGTATACCCTGTCGCGATCACCGAAATCAGGAACGACGACCAGCCTTCCGCCACCGAGCGCACCGGAATAAGGTAGTTCATGAGCCCGTAGCCGACCATCATCAGCATGGTCGAAAGCATCAGGGAGGTGATGGAGACGAGACTGGCAAACATGGTTTTCGCTCGCTGCGGTGTTTTCTGGGTGTCTCTGTTTCCGCCGGAAGCACGGCCGGTGCGGCGACTTGCGGCCCTATAGGGCGTTAGGAGCCGGCCCGCAACCGCTGCGAAGGCTTTTTTGCGTCTGTATTTTCGCGCGCCGATCAAGTAGGGTCGCGGCCGACATCACGGCTGGAGGCGGCGCAGTTTCCGGCACAACAGCGCCGACAACCATATAAGAACAATGCCGCTTTCTGCAGATACGATCGCGACGCACCCTTCCTTTCTCCCTTCACTTTCGCTTTACGGCGAGAGGCTCGCCGCCGTTTACCAGGAGAACCAGCGCCTGGGCGCCAATTTCGGCTCGCAGCGCCGCTGGCTGATATCCCAGGCCGCGCTCGCCCTTTACTGGGGCGGCGATGAAGGCCTGACCGTCAACGGCCTGATCGATGTGCTGAAGCCGTTCAAGGTCGCCAGTCCGAACACCATCCGCGACTATGTCGATGAATCGCTTGCCTATGGCTTCCTGCGCCCCGATCCCGCGCGCGCCAGCCTGAGACCGCGTTATTTCGAACCGACCCCGCCGGTCTACGCAGCCATCGGGCAATGGATCGCGGCAAACCTGTCGATGCTCGATGCACTTGATGCAAAGGGACGTGTGGCGGCATTTGCGGCGCGGCCGGAGATGATCCCTCTCATGCAGCCGCGTCTCGCCTTCGGCTGCCTCCGCGATGCCGCCTGGCGCGAACCGCCGCCGCGGGTCGCGCTTCTGCAGAAATCGATTTCGGGCGGCCTGGTGATGGACAACATCATCGTCATGGTCGGTCGCCAGCGGCCGCAAGAGGGACGCTATATGATCCCGGCCCTGAACGCCCGTGAAATGGCGAAGCGGATCCTTATCTCGCGCACCCACCTTCAGCGCATCCTGCGAAAAGTCGTCGATGTCGGCGCGATCGGCTGGAGCGGAAGGGCGTTTGAAAGCGCGATGTGGGTCGATGCCGCCTTCATAGGCGAATATTGCCGGTGGCAGGCCGTCAAATCGCATCACCTTGACGCGGCCTTTGCCTTCGCGATACGCGGCCCGGCCGACGGATCGCTCCCGTCCTTTTCAGACCATTTTTGGTAAAAAGCGAGCAGAGCATGGAACAAGCTCAAATCTGACTGGTTTTACGCTTTAAGATGCGATTTACCTCGCGGGCCTATCATGCTTGTCTTGGTGCCGGCATGCGGCGTGCCCGGCCAGCGTCGCGATGAAGTTTGGATTGGACCTGTCCCGGCGCTGAAACGCTCGACTGGACAAACGGATGCGAATGATGAATTCCGACTTGCCTCAGGCGGCTGACACGCGACCCGTGGTTGACACGCTCAACCGCGCGCCCGAATGCATTTTGCTGGTCGACCCCTTCGGAACGATCGAAATCGCCAACGACGCCGCCCTCGCGCTGCTGCGGGCGGAGGAGGGCGATGTCTGCGGCACGGCACTGTCTTCCTGGTTTACGCCGGCGGCCGGCAAGGAGATCGACCGTGCGATGACGCGCGTGCTTTCCGATGAGCCGGGAAGCCGACTTGAGGAGGTTTTGGCGGAGTTCGCCGCCGGTCCGGAGGGGCGCTCCCAACTTTCCCTCGCACGCATGCGCCACCGTGATGCCGTGTGCGTGGTGATCGGTCGCCCGACCGCGCGGCAGGAGAGGCCGGACCGGGCAGTTGCCGAGCCGCGGGCGGGCGACGGAGCGCTTCATCGCGGGACGGAAAGCACGCCGCCGCAACGCACGGTTCGGCCGCAGGCGCAGCCCGCGCCGGCGCGGCCGAGCGATTTCGGGCAGACAGGCGGCCCCATGCCCTGGAGCACAGGACGCAGCCGTTCGGAGAAAGCGCCGGCGCGGCCGCCCCGCATCATCGCCAACGGGTTTCTTCGTGCCTCCGCGCCGGAGGAAAAGCCTGTCGATGACCTGAAGGAGGCCCGCTTCAGCAGGGCTTCGCCCGATGCGGCCGCGCCTTCTACCGGGGGCCAGGAGCGGCAGGCCAGAAACGCTGACAGCGCTAACAGGCCCGCAGACCCTGCCGCTGCGCCGATTTTTGCCTCTCCGTCCTTGCATCGCGATATCTATGCGGAGTTCGAATCCGCGCGCGACCGCAGGGAGCGCGAGCAGGACATACCGTTGATCTCTCCGGCAAAGTGTCTGCTGGAAGCGCTTCAGCGTCATCGCGGCGAAGCGGTGGCGGAAAGCGTCATGCTGAGCACGTCGATCGATGATGGCGGGCTCGGCTATCCGCTTGACGAGGATCTGCTGACGAAGCTGTTCTCGCACCTCGTCGAGCGGCTGATTGCGGTCTCGCCGCCCTATTGTGACGCAAGGGTCTCGCTTGAACCGTCGGCAGGTGACGGGTTCCGAGCCGAGTTTTCGGATATCGGCAGGGGGCTTAGCGAGAGCGAGCTCGAGGCGGTTTTCAAGCAGCCTGAACTGACCATGGGGATTTCGCATACCTGTCTTGTCGAGGCGCAGGAAGCAGCATCCAGACTCGGCCTCAAATTCTCGATCCGCACCGCCGTCGAGAGCGGCACGACGGTCGAGATCACCTTCATCGATTGACTGCCTGAAACGCAAGAAGCCGGAACGCAAGTCCCGGCTTCTGCATCAATTCACCAATTTTCGTATCTGCCCTTGTCGCGGGCAGCTGCGGCTTTCCCGTCGCCCGATCAGGCGCCGAGGGCCCGCATTGCCGGACGGCGCGTGCTGGCATCGTGATGGCCAAGCGCCTTGGCAAAGCCCTTGGCGATCGCGCGGTCGATGCCCCGCTGGCCGTGATAGCCGTTGGTCGAGCGTCCGAGTTCGAGAGAAAAGCGCGTGTTCTGCATAAGGGTTGCGTCCATGTCCTGTACGTATCTCATTGCCTTGGTTCCGTTGGTCCTCCCAAGACATGTCCCCTTATCCATGAAACGGCCGGCGCCGGCAATGGTCCCGGCCGTAGGGCAGCCATGCGCCAGATGCATGTCGGCGTTAACGTTCCGGAAACTGAGTAATTTTCGGGCAGAGTGAAGCGCGGCGCGGCGGCAGGGAGAAAACGGATCAGCCGAGGCGTGAGCGGAAGAGGAGAAGGTCGTGCCAGGCGGGCTTCTTGTTGGCCGGAGCGGCGAGCAGCTCTGTCGGGGAAAAGGTGACGAGCGCCTCGACCGCATGGCTGTCGACATTGACGGGATGCCATTCGCCGCGCAGGTTGAACACCGTCTTGTCGGCATCGATCAGCATGCGGCTGGCGAAATTGCCGAGCACCAGGAGATGGCGCGGTTCGGCAAGGGCGATCTGGCGCTTCAGGAAGGGCCGGCAAATGTCCACCTCCGACTGGGTGGGGCTGCGGTCGCCGGGCGTGCGCCAGGGGAGGGCTGTGGTGACGGCGACGTCGTCACGCGAAAGGCCGATCGCGGCGAGCATGCGCTCGAAAAGACTGCCCGCGCGGCCTGCAAGCGGTTCGCCGTTGCGGTCATCGTCACCGGTCGGAAAACCGCAGATCGCCAGGATGCCGCTTTCCGGCATGGCGTCGAGCGTGATCGTGGAGCGGGCGTTGTGCTTCAGATTGCAGCCCGAAAACCCTTCCAGAACCGTCTTGAGCTCGCCGAGCGAACGGGCACTTTCAGCCGCGAACTGCGCATCGGAGACGGCCTTGTCGTCCGGAATGGTCGTCGTGCCGATGGCAGGACGCGCGGCGGCGGCGCGCGCGGCGGACGCGGAGTGTTGCTCTTTCCGCTCTTCTCTCGCCGGGCGCGTCTGCGGGGGCGCGGGCGTTTCGGCGCGCGCCGTCAGGTCGACGGCTTCGTCCTCCAGAAACACGTCCACCCCGGCATCGGCGTAAAAATGCAGAAGGGCGGCCGCCTCGCGTGCTGTCAGATCCGTTGCGGACATCATGGGCAGGCTCCAGAAGGCGGCCGTCCGGCCGCCCGGCCATGTGTTGAACTCAGATCGCGTGCGTCGCGCCGCCATCGCAGCGGATCAGGCTTCCGGTCAGGTAGCTGGCCTGCCTTGAACACAGAAAGGCGGCGATGCTGGCGAATTCCTCGACCCGGCCCAGCCTTCCGGCCGGGATCGTCGACAGCGTCGCCTTGCGCACCTCGGCAAGGCTCCTGCCCGAGCGCTCGGCATTTGCGTGGTCGAGCTCGTCGATCCGGTCGGTATGGATGCGTCCCGGCAGAAGCATATTCGCGGTAATGCCCGAGGACGCGACCTCGCTGGAAAGCGTCTTGTTCCATCCCACCAGCGCCGAGCGCAGCGTGTTGGAGAGCGCGAGGTTCGGGATCGGCTCGACGACGCCGCTCGAGGCGACGGTGACGATCCGGCCCCATCCCTTTTCCTTCATCTGTGGCACGAGCGCGTTGGTGAGCGTGATGATCGGGGCGACCATGGAGCGGAAGAAGCCGTCGAGTTTTTCCGGGCTCATTTCGGCGACGGTTCCGGGCGTCGGGCCGCCGGAATTGTTCACGAGAATGTCGGCTCCGCCGAGCTTTGCCTTGATGGCCGACAGCAGGTCCTCGACGAAGCTTTCCGCGGCGATATCGGCCACGACGTAATCGGCCTTGCCGGGCGTCGTCTCGTTGATCACCTTGCAGTTGGTCGCCAGCCGGTCTTCGGTGCGCCCGCAGAGAAGAACATGCGCGCCTTCCCTTGCCAGCGCCTCGGCGATGCCGGCGCCCAGTCCGCGCGACGATGCGAGCACGACGGCCTTCTTGTCGGCAATACCAAAATCCATGAAAAAAACTCCCCTGGCCGCGACCGGCCGACGCTTTGAAAAAATGAACGGCGGAAATTGGCTTTCACCATAGACGCCCGCCATGTCGTCAATCAATCATTATCGGACGTATGCGCGGGCGTGCCGCATGCCCCGCCTGTGGAAACCTGCTCCGGACCACGCAGCGCGTGCCCTTGCCTGGGCGCTTTCAATTTTTCTGCAACCTCTCTAGAAATAAAAGCTGGAGTTGCTAGACCACAGGCCTCGCCGATATCGGGGGATGCGGCAATGGAAGGGAAGACATGGCTGAAGAACTGCCGGAACGTGAAAGCATGGAATTCGATGTGGTGATCGTCG
Organism: Martelella lutilitoris; assembly: GCF_016598595.1. Taxonomy (NCBI): domain Bacteria; kingdom Pseudomonadati; phylum Pseudomonadota; class Alphaproteobacteria; order Hyphomicrobiales; family Aurantimonadaceae; genus Martelella; species Martelella lutilitoris. Next base: position 2,686,029 of record NZ_CP066786.1, on the reverse strand, counting down.
GGGCCGGTCCATCCGGTCTTGCCGCCGCCATTCGGCTGAAGCAGCGCAACGAGGACTTGAGCGTCGTCGTGCTGGAGAAGGGCGCCGAGGTCGGCGCCCATATACTCTCGGGCGCCGTCGTCGATCCTGCCGGCATTGATGCCCTTCTGCCCGGCTGGCGGGAGGAGGAGGGCCATCCCTTCAGGACCGAGGTGACGCGCGACCGCTTTCTGCTGCTTGGGCCGGCCGGTTCGATCACACTGCCGAATTTCGTGATGCCGCCGCTGATGAACAATCACGGCAATTTTATCGTATCGCTCGGCAATGTCTGTCGATGGCTGGCCGAAAAGGCCGAGGCGCTGGGCGTGGAAATCTATCCCGGATTTGCCGCGGCCGAAGTGCTTTATGATGACGCCGGCGCGGTCATCGGCGTCGCCACCGGCGACATGGGCGTGGAGCGCGACGGCACGCCCGGCCCGAACTTTACCCGCGGCATGGCGCTTCTCGGAAAATACGTGCTGATCGGCGAGGGCGTGCGCGGTTCGCTTGCCAAGCAACTGATCGCCAAATTCGGACTCGATGAGGGCCGCGAGCCGCAGAAATACGGCATCGGCCTGAAGGAATTGTGGGAAGTCACTCCCGAGCAAAGCAAGCCGGGCCTCGTCCAGCATTCCTTCGGCTGGCCGCTCGACGCCAGAACCGGCGGCGGCTCCTTCCTCTACCATCTGGAAGATAACCAGGTGGCCGTCGGCTTCGTGCTGCACCTGAATTACAAGAACCCCTATCTCTCGCCCTTCGAGGAGTTCCAGCGCTTCAAGACCCATCCGGCGATCGCGTCGACCTTTGAGGGGGCAAAGCGCATCTCCTATGGCGCACGGGCGATCTCCGAGGGCGGCTATCAGTCCGTTCCGAAGCTTTCCTTCCCCGGCGGGGCGCTGATCGGCTGTTCGGCGGGCTTCGTCAACGTTCCGCGCATCAAGGGGTCTCACAATGCGGTGCTCTCCGGCATGCTCGCCGCCGAACGCGTGGCGGATGCGCTTGCCGCGGGCCGCGAACACGACGAGATCGCCGAGATCGAGGCGGACTGGCGCGACGGCGCCATTGGCCGTGACCTGAAGAAGGTCCGCAACGTCAAGCCGCTGTGGTCGAAGCTCGGGACCTATGCCGGCATCGCGCTCGGCGGTCTCGACATGTGGACCAACACGCTGTTCGGCTTCTCCTTTTTCGGCACGATGAAGCACGGCAAGACCGACGCCGCGTCGCTGGAGCCGGCAGCCAAGCACAAGCCGATCGACTATCCGAAACCCGATGGCGTCCTGACCTTCGACCGTCTGTCCTCGGTGTTCCTGTCCAACACCAATCACGAGGAGGACCAGCCGGTCCATCTGAAGGTCAAGGATATGGCGCTGCAGAAGCGTTCCGAGTACGAGATCTATGCGGGTCCTTCCGGCCGCTACTGTCCGGCCGGCGTTTATGAATGGGTCGAGGAGGACGGCACGGAAAAATTCGTGATCAACGCCCAGAACTGCGTGCACTGCAAGACCTGCGACATCAAGGACCCGAACCAGAACATCACCTGGGTCCCGCCGCAGGGCGGCGAAGGACCGGTTTACCCGAATATGTGACCGTTCCCGGGCGGGCGGAACCGGCGGCCGCCTTGATCCGTTTCTGGCCAGTCAACAGTCTCAAGGACAAGCAATGCGTCTGAAAGGTATTTTCAACCGCGACGGCGGTACGTTCAAGACCACCGACATGGACGCATTCTCGGGCCTTGCCGCCAATATCTTCCGCGATGCCGGGCATGAGTTCGAATGCGCGGTGGTCGGTGGCGGCGAAATTGCCGATGTGATCCACAAGACGGTCGATGCCGAAGGCTTCGACGGCATGATCGTCGGCGGCGGCGACGGAACGATCTCGCTTGCGGCCGGCGCCATGTACGGCACGGACAAGCTTCTCGGCGTCGTGCCGGCCGGCACCATGAACCTCTTTGCCCGCAGCCTCGGCCTGCCGCTCGATATCGAGGAGGCCTTGATGATGCTGGCCGGCGGCAAGCCTGCCCATGTGGACGTGCCGACGATGAATGGCAGGCCGTTCATTCATCAGTTCTCCGCCGGTCTTCACGCGACAATGATCCGCAATCGCGAACAACTCGACTACGATTCGCGGTTCGGCAAGATTTCCGCCAGCACGCGCGCCTGGATCGATACGCTGCGCGCGATACCGGAAATCAGTCTCAGCTATGAATGCGCCGAGGCGAGCGGTGAGGGGAAATTCGCCCTTGTCGGCGTCGCCAACAACCGTATTCACGGCAATGCCAGCCTGTTCACCGACCGGCCCCAGGGCGGAAAGCTCGCCTTTTATCTGCTGAAGGCAGAGGAGTTTGATTCGGTGCTCGGCTTCGCCCTCGACTATTTCTCCGGGCGGATCGAGGACAGCGAGAACACCACCGTGATCGAGACGGAAAAGCTGACGCTCGATTTCCATTCAAAGGGCATCGACCAGTCGTTTGACGGCGACCCGATCGAGGAAGTGCGCCATGCCGTACTCGAGCAGCACCCGCGCTCGCTGCCGGTGATCGTGCCGGCCAACAGCCGCCTAGTGTGACGACCTTACTGGAAGGCCGTCAGTTTGTTGACAAAACGCGCGTCACCCTCATTCGTCAGGCTCGGGCCTGTCCCGAGCATCTAAACACGCATCACCGCGACAAGTGTTTCGAAGGGAAAATTTCTTTAAATACAATATTTTGCGTAATACGAATACCGCCCGTGCAGAACCGTGGTTAGATCCTCGGGTCAAGCCCGAGGATGACGTCCGTAAAAAGGATGGCTTTATCAGCAGCCTGAGGGCCTTACTGGAAGGCCGTCTCGTAGAAGCTTCTCAATTTGCGTGAATGCAGCCGTTCCGGCGGCATGGCGGCGAGTTTCTGCACCGCCTTGATGCCGATATGGAGATGCTGGCGCACCTGGGTGGTGTAGAAGGCAGTGGCCATGCCGGGCAGTTTCAGTTCGCCGTGCAGAGGCCGGTCCGAAACGCAGAGAAGCGTGCCGTAGGGCACGCGGAAGCGGAAGCCGTTGGCGGCGATCGTCGCCGATTCCATGTCGAGCGCGATGGCGCGCGACTGCGACAGGCGTTTCACCGGCCCGCTCTGGTGCGAGAGTTCCCAGTTGCGGTTGTCGATGGTGGCGACGGTGCCGGTGCGCATTACCCGTTTCAGTTCGTAACCCTTGAGGCCCGTCACCTCGCCGACGGCCTCCTCGAGCGCCTGCTGCACCTCGGCGAGCGCCGGGATCGGCACCCAGACGGGCAGGTCGTCGTCCAGCACATGGTCCTCGCGCACATAGGCATGGGCAAGCACATAGTCGCCGAGCTTCTGGCTGTTTCTGAGCCCCGCGCAATGGCCGAGCATCAGCCAGGCATGCGGCCGCAGCACGGCGATATGGTCGGTGATGGTCTTGGCGTTCGAAGGGCCGACGCCGATATTGACCATGGAGATGCCGGAATTGTCGGCGCGCTTCAGGTGGTAGGCCGGCATTTGCGGCATGCGCACGCCGGTATGGCCGCCCTCCGGCTCCACTTCGCCCGGCAGCGTGACATTGTTGCCGGGCTCGACGAAGGCGCTGTAGCCTTCCCCGCCCCTGGCCATCACCTCCCGGGCGTAGGCGCAGAATTCATCGACATAGAACTGGTAGTTGGTAAACAACACGAAATTCTGGAAATGCGCCGAACTGGTCGCCGTGTAGTGGCTGAGCCGCGCCAGCGAATAGTCGATGCGCTGGGCGGTAAACGGCGCAAGCGGCTGCGGTTCTCCCGGTTCCGGTTCATAGTCGCCGTTGGCGATCTGGTCGTCGGTGGTGTTGAGGTCAGGCGTGTCGAAGATGTCACGCAGTGGCACGTCGGCAAGCGCGGCGAGATCCGCCTCCACATGGGTGTTCTCGCCGAAGGCGAAATGCAGCGGTATGGGCGTATCGGACTCTTCGACCGTCACCGGAACGCCGTGGTTCCTGATCAGCAGGCCGAGCTGCTCGATCAGGTAATCGGCAAACAGGACCGGGTGGCTGATGGTGGTTGCATATTCGCCAGGCGTCGCCACATGGCCGAATGAGAGGCGCGAATCGGTGAGCCCGTAGCTGCCGGTCTCGATGCTGACCCTCGGATAGCAGGCGCGGTACCGGCCCTCGATCGGCGCGCCGCCGGCGAGCGCGATGAAGGCGTCGATGATGAAGCGGGTATTGCGCTTGTAGAGCGCCTGCAGGGCCTTCACAGCTTCGCCGGGGTCCGTGAAGCTCTGCGGCTCGACAGGATCGGGCGAAATGATCTTTGCTGTCAAAGCTTCGTTCTCGTGCATGGCGACCCTCGTGATGGCGGAAAACGGTCTGATCGCGAACAGGACCGCGCCACTCCGCTCTTTTTTGCGTTCGAAATCGATCTATATCGAAGGGATCAGTGTTTTGCGACACGCGAGAGGATGATTTTTCATGACCGCACCGATCGAGCTTTTCTACTGGCCGACGCCCAACGGCTACAAGATCACAATATACCTGGAGGAAGCCGGCGTTCCCTATAACGTCAATTACGTGAACATCGGCAAGGGCGATCAGTTCAAGCCGGAATTCCTGAAGATCTCGCCCAATAACCGCATGCCGGCGATCGTCGATCCGCAAGGGCCGGGCGGCAAGCCGATTTCGGTGTTCGAATCCGGCGCGATCCTTCAGTATCTCGGCCGCAAGTACAAAAAGTTCTATCCCGAGACCGAGCGTGAACGGGTGGCCGTCGAGGAATGGCTGTTCTGGCAGGTCGGCGGGCTGGGGCCGATGGCGGGCCAGGCGCATCACTTCCGCAATTACGCGCCGGAAAAGATCGCCTACGGCATCGACCGCTACACCAACGAGGTCAACCGGCTCTACGGCGTCATGAACACGCGGCTGGGCGAGGCGGACTATCTCGGCGGCGCCTATTCGATCGCCGACATGGCCTCGGTCGGCTGGGTTCGCTCGCATGAGGCGCAGGGACAGAACCTCGACGATTTTCCCAATCTGAAGCGCTGGTACGAGGCGGTGATGGCGCGACCGGCGGTCAAGGCCGGCATCGCCGTGGGGCAGGAGGAGCGCGAAAAGATGAACCTGGCATCGGACAAGGACGCCCAGTCCGTGCTCTTCGGCCAGAAGGCGCGGTAGGGACGAAGCCGGGAAGCCGGATGCTTCGGGCGTCCGGCTCAGCCAAGCGCCTGGAGCACGGCCGGCAGTTCCTGCGCGAAGAGGTCCATGTCTTCGCCCGGGCCTGTCGAGACGCGGATGCAGCGGTCAAGCGGCGCAACGCCGGGCATCCGGATGAAGACGCCGCGCGCGCCGAGCGCATCGACGATCGCGCGCGCATAGGCGCCGTCCCTGCCGCAATCGATGGCGACGAAATTCGTCGCCGAAGGCAGCGGTTCCAGGCCATTGTCGCGCGCGATCCTGGCGATCTCGTCGCGCGATTCGCGGATGCGTCCGACAACGCTCTGCAGATAGGCCTGGTCGGCAAGCGCTGCCTCCGCAGCAACCAGCGTCAGGCGCGGCATGCCGAAATGGTTGCGGATCTTGTTGAAGGCGGAAATCGTCTCGGCCTCGCCGATGATATAGCCGGCGCGCGCGCCGGCGAGCCCGTAGGCCTTGGAAAAGGTGCGAAAGCGCATGACGTTCGGCCGGTCGAGAAGACGGTCGATCGCGGGAAAGGCTTCCGCCGGTCCACATTCGCAATAGGCCTCGTCCAGCACCATCATGCAGGTTTCCGGCAGGTCCTCGACGAAACGGATAACATCGTCCTCATGCCAGAAGCTGCCCATCGGATTATCGGGATTGGCGAAATAGACCATGGTCGCGTCATGGTCCTTCACCGCCGCCATCAGCGCATCAAGGTCTTCCCTGTCGCCCGCATAGGGCACGCTTACCCGTTTTCCGCCAAAGCCGTCGACATGGTAGTTGAAGGTCGGATAGGCGCCGAGCGAGGTGACGACGACCGTGCCAGGTGAAACCACCAGCCTGACGGCCATGCCCAGGAGCCCGTCGACGCCTTCGCCGATCATCAGGTTTTCCGGCTTGCAGCCATGGTGTTCGGCGAGGGCCTTGCGCAGCGACAGATGTTCGGAATCGGAATATTTCCAGATGTCGCCGGCGGCCTCGCGGATCGCCGCAAGCACGGATGGCGCGGGGCCGAAGCCGCTCTCATTCGCGCCGATCCGGGCGAGGATCGGGAAGTTGCGGGTGCGCTCCAGTGCTTCGGGTCCGACAAAGGGGACCGTGGATGGCAGTTCCTTGATCAGAGAGGTAAAGCGCGGAAATGCGGCCATGCTGTGCGTCGTCCGGTTGTTGGCAGAAGGGGCCCCAACATAATCGCTGCGTTTGGGAAGGCAAGCGCCGCGCCATCGGACAAAACGCGAAACGGCGCCATGCGGCGCCGTTGGCAGTTCAGTGCGAGGGGATGGTCTCAGCGGAATGCGCGGGCCGCGACGCGGTCGATGTCGCCCGGCAGCAGGCCGATATCCTTGAGTTCTGCGGCGGTAAGATTGCGCAGTTGGGCGCGCGTGCGGCGGTAGCTGAACCATTTCATGGTGAAGTCGAAGGGATGCATGGGTGTTTCCTCGAATATGTCCGGCAGCTTCGTGCTGCATTCATTTTGACCGGAAGAATACAAGGGAAACGGCGATGCGTCGTGTGCAGTTATTATGCAACTGCCATGCATTTGTGCATTAGGTTGCACAATACCGGAGCAGGTCGATCGCGATGCGTTGTTTTGAGGCATAAGCGTTTGACAAACGTCAGCGCGGCGGGATGGAAGCACGGCCTGCGCCAAAAAAAAGCCCCGCGCCGGAGAAGGCGTGGGGCTTTTGCAAGGTCGGGCAAGGCAACGCTTAGAATGCGGCCTTGCGGGCAACGCGACGGATATCGTCACGGTTGATGCCGAGGTCGGACAGTTCGCGCGCATTCATGCGGCCGAGTTCCGAAACGGTCTGGCGGTACTTGATCCAGTTATTGAACGAACGAGCCATGCTCATGTTTCTCTCTCCTGTTTTTGCGGCGCCCGTGTTTTGCGGCGCCTCAATTTCTGATGAACCGGATATAGGCCCTGCCGCCCGCCGCCGTCAGTGGGTTTGCGGTAAAGCCGCTATGCGTCTGCCGCATGGCGCCGCAGGAGAAGGGCCGCAAAGGCTGTTGTGAGGGCAGGAATAAGCGGCAAAAGTCGATACCTGTTGCGGGCACGGGCGCGCGTCCGGGAGGTGCCCGGCGACGGCGCGCAGTCGGTCTTGCAGGCACGGCGCTGAGAATAAGGGGGAGGTGTATGGGCAATGCGCAAAAAAATAACGCTCACCGGGGGAGGAGGATCCGGTGAGCGTCATTTGCGTTGGTCGACGACTGGGAGGAGGAGCGTCGTCAACCTATCGAAGCGCGCTGGGAGGAGGAGGAGTGCGCGGCTTCGAATTCCAACCCGGAAACCGGGCCAAGTGACTGAGCTTTTGTCAAATCGTTTTGATGTCCGCTCGTTCACTCTGTTGACCCTTATATACGCGCCCGGCCCCGAATTTTGCAGTGCCATCTCGACATATAAGGTATGCATTGCGTGCATGTCGACGCGCGGCGGCCGTTTCGGCTGCCGCATGACGGGCTTGCCGTCGCCCGTTTCCGGGTCATTCGAGGCCGCTGCGCGTGCGCATGAAGTCGATGAACTGGTCCTCATCCATGGGGCGCGAGAAATAATAGCCCTGCTGGAGGAAGCAGCCAAGCGCTTCCAGTTTCTTGTAGTGGGCCTTCGAGGTAACGCCCTCGCAAATGACGCCGATGTTGAAGGTCCGCGCGATACGCACGATGGTCTCGACGATCTGCAGACTTTCCTCCGAGCCGGTGATCGGGGCAATGAGCTGGCCGGCGATCTTCAGCCGGTCGGGACGCACCTGGTTGAGGCCCACGAGCGAGGCATAGCCCGAGCCGAAATCGTCGAGATCGATGCCGATGCCAAGTTTCCTGATGGCGTTGACGGTTTTGATCAGGGCGGTGTCCGGCCGGTCGAAGGGGATCGATTCGAGCAGTTCGAAGTGAACCGTGTCCGGCGGAAGGTTGATCGAAGCGAGCTGGTCGAGAAGCAACGGGTCGCGCAGGCGCTGGGAGGAGATGTTGACCGAGATGCCGGGCAGCGGCACGCCCGCCGCCTTGCTGCGTTCGATCACGGCGACCGCTTTCTGGAAGACGGTGTCATCGATCGCGTGCAGCAGCCCCAGCTGTTCGGCGACATCGAGGAAGGCTTTCGGCTCGAGCACGCCCCGGCGCGGATGCTGCCAGCGGGCGAGCGCCTCCACGCCGACGATCGTCGAGGTCCGGACATCGAAGATCGGCTGGTAGTGGGCGGTGATCTCGCCGTTCTCGACCGCCTCCTGAAGCTCGTCGGCCAGGCGCTTGAGGGCAAAGGTCTTCGCCATCAGGTTGCTGGTGTAGTTCACCGTGCGCCCGCGCCCGCGATTCTTGGCTTCGTACAGCGCCAGGTCCGCCTTGATCAGAAGATCCGAGGCCGTGTCGCTCGAATCCTCCGCGGTGGCGATGCCGAGACTGACGCCCAGCCGGCAGGAGCGCCCGTCAATGCGCAGCGGTTTCGAGAAGGCCGCCGTGACGGTGGCGGCGAAGTTCTCGACATCGCTCGTCGCCGGCATCAGGGCGACGAATTCGTCGCCGCCGGTGCGCGCCAGAAAATCGTCGGGGCCGAGATTTTTCATGAAGGTTTCGGCAGCGTAGCGCAGAACGTCGTCGCCGAAGAAATGTCCCATTGTGTCGTTGATGGTCTTGAACCCGTCAAGGTCGATCAAGACGATGTTCATGCCTTCCGGCATGGCGCCGCCGGCCTGGGCGGCAGCCAGCCGCTTCTCGAAATGGCGCCGGTTGGGAATGCCCGTCAGCGTATCCTGCAGGGCGATCTCTTCCATGCGTGCGCGGGCCTCCTCCAGCGCGACATTCTGTTCCTCCGCCCTGGCCTTGGCCTCCGCCAGCGCCTCCTGAAGCGCCTTGTCGGCCGAAACGTCCCAGTTCACGCCGACGAATTTGCGCTTGCCGTCGGCATCGCGATAGGCGTTGCCGGCGGAACGAATGGTCTTCTCCAGCCCGCCCGGCGTTATGATGCGGTATTCGGTCAGGAAACCCTTGTCGTTTTCGGCATCCTCCCAGCTGAAACGGCGGAAACGGGCCTGATCGTCCGGGTGCAGTCTGGCGCACCAGCTTTCGAATGTCTGCACATGGCTCTCTCCCTCAATGCCGTAGATTCGCAGAATCTGGTCGTCCCAGATCTGGACGTTTGTTTCCAGATCATGTTCCCACAGGCCGATATTGGAAGCGTTGAGGGCGACATCGAGATGGCGGGGCAGATTGTCGACCGCCATCATGCTTTTGCGGATGTTGACATTGTCCCTGAGACGCGCGCGAAACAGCAGGAGCAGGGCGATGAAGGGCGCAACAAAAGCAATGACGAGCAGGCCGGCGGCGAGCCGGAATGCCCGGCCCCAGTCGAACAGGCCATCCGAAAGGGCGCGCGGGGCCACGCTGATGGTCCAGGTCGCGTTGTCGACGCGGACATCCTCACGGATCGCGTCTTCGACGGCCAGGCCGCTTTCGCCGGCCGTGGCGAGTTCGTCGGGACCGGGGGTTGCCACGGTCCTGACGCTGAGCTGTGTCGTTTCCTCGAGTTCGAGAAGGCCGACAGCTTCGAGGATCGCCTCGAAACCGACGACGAGTTCCAGGTTGCCTGCATCGAAGGAATAGCGGTAGACGAGGACCCGCTCGCCGTTCGGAAGTTCGAAGGGACCGAAGATCTTGCGCTGATCGGCGCCGTCGTCCGGAACCGGAAGCGCTCGCATGGCGACAGACAGGTCCTGCGGCGAAACGCGGGTTGCGCCGTCGCGGTTGAGGATGACGGCCCGTGTCCAGGGCGCGGAAGACAGATAGGCGTTGACCGAGCTATCGTAGCCTTCAAGACCATCGTCATCAAAGGCCTCGGAAAGAGCCCGGCCGACATTGTCGGTCAGTTGCAACACCGATTTCAGCGCCTTTGCGAAGCCTTCGGCGCGCGCTTGCGCCTGTTCATGGCGTTCCTGGCGGATCGCATCGCGGATGGCAAGCCCGCCGAAAACCGTTCCCGCCGCCAGCGTCGCGAAGAACAGCACCGTCAGCGCCGCGTAGAGCCTGATCGTGGAACGCCTGTCGCGCGGGATCCTGGCGTTCTTCAGCAGCGCCATTCAGGAACCCGTAGAAAAGAAACGGCTCTCGATCGCATCGCAAGCTCCCCTGTTGCCTGTCTCGCCGCCATGCCTCCGCTCATCGAGATGTGAAGCCTGCCGCCGGCGTCGCACCTTGCCCGCGGTTGCCTGCCATGTCTTGCTGTCGTCACGTGCGGCACATCCGGTTTGATTTTCCGCCTTCTAATAGACTGTGATAGGAGCCGTGCACCCGATAGTCAAACAGCTTGGCGCAATGAGGGGCGCGGATCGGCCGAGGCGCTCAGCCAATGTCGCCTGCCATCTCCCGTGCGCGGCGTGTGGGGCGATAGAAGGTCCGCATCGTGCGGTCGTCGCGCCGCGTGATCTCGATCAGCGGCTCGGGGCCCGCAAGCATCGCCACGGCCCGCAGCACAAGGGCGTGCGCGACGTCAAGCGCGCGGGCGGCCGTGCGGCTGTCCTCCGCCTGGCCTGCAAGCAGAAGCGCGAGAACCGCAGCCGGCAGCCGCGCGCCGGACAATCGTTCGCTCCGGCCAAGCCTTTCGGCAAGCAAGGCGGCATCGCAGGGCGCATCGCTCATGCGGCGGCGGGCCCCTCAATCAGGCTCAGGCGCACGGGAACCGATTTCGATGTCGGCGTGCCGCTCATCTCGCCATAGCTCGAAAGCGGCACCAGCACGTTGAGCTCGGGGAAATAACCGGCGATACAGCCGCGCGGGATGTCATAGGGAATGATCTTGAAGCCTTCCGCCACGCGCGAAATGCCGTCTTCACCCGGTCCCGTGATCGTCACGCGCTGATGCGGCTTCGCGCCAAGCGCCTCGATATCGGTCGGGTTGACGAAGACGACCCGGCGTTCGCCATAGACTCCGCGATAGCGGTCGTCCATGCCGTAGACGGTTGTGTTGTACTGATCGTGGCTGCGCATGGTCTGCAGCACGAAGCGGTCCGGCGCGTCCTGCCGGTCCTGGCAGGCGGTCTTTTCGGGCAATGTGCCGGTGAAGAAGTTGGCGCGTCCGGTCGGCGTGTTCCAGCGGCGCTCGGCCGCCGCATTGCCGAGATCGAAGCCGCGCGGCCGGCGCACCCGCGCGTTGAAGTCGTCAAAGCCGGGAATCGTCTTCTCGATCAGGTCGCGAATCCTGTCATAGTCCTCGGCAAGCGCCGTCCAGTCGATGGTCGCCGAGCCGACGGTTCTTTCGGCAATCCCGGCGATGATGGCAATCTCGGAGCGCAGCTCTTGCCCTGCCGGCGGATTGATGCCCGCCGAGCCATGGACCATGCTCATCGAATCCTCAACGGTGACAAGTTGCGGCTCGCCCTTTGTATTGAGGTCGATCTCGGTGCGCCCGAGACAGGGCAGGAGATAGGCGTTTTCGCCCGGCATTGTGTGGCTTGCATTGAGTTTTGTGGCGATATGCACGGTCAGCCTCTGGCCGCGCAGCGCCTTTTCGATGAAGCCGCTGTCCGGCACGGCGCGGGCGAAGTTGCCGCCAAGCCCGATGAAGGCCTTCGAACGCCCGGAAATCATCGCGCCGATCGCCTCGATCGTGCTGTCGCCGTTTTCGCGCGGCGGCTTGAAGCCGAAATTTTTCTCAAGCGCATCGAGAAGGGAGGCCGGCGGCTTGTCGTTGATGCCCATGGTGCGGTCGCCCTGCACGTTCGAGTGGCCGCGCACCGGGCAGAGGCCGGCGCCGGGCCTGCCGATCTGGCCGCGCAGCATCATGAAGCTTGCGATTTCGCGGATCGTCGCCACCGAATGCCGGTGCTGCGTAATTCCCATGGCCCAGGTGCAGATCACGTTGTCCGCATCAAGATAGATCGCCGCCGCCTTCTCGATATCGTCGCGCGACAGGCCCGACTGATCCTCGATCGCCCCCCAGCCGGTGGCGTCGACCGCGGCGACATAGTCCTCGAATCCGTGGCAGTGCTCGCGGATGAAAACATCGTCCAGAACGCCCGTTCCGGTCTCGGCTCGCGCCTTGCGGTCAGCCGCCAGCACGGCCTTGGCCATGCCCCTGAAAGCGGCCATGTCGCCGCCGAGCCGCGGCTGGAAATAGTCGCTGGCGATCGGCGCGCTGCCGCCGAGCACCATTTCGCGCTTGCGCTGCGGGTCGGCGAAACGCTTCAGCCCGCGTTCCTTCAGCGTGTTGAAGGCAACGATCCGCGCGCCCCTTTCGGCGGCCCTGCGCAGGTCCCCCAGCATGCGCGGATGATTGGTGCCCGGGTTCTGCCCAACGACGAAGATCGCATCGGCCTTTTCGAAATCCTCAAGCCGGACCGTGCCCTTGCCGATGCCGATCGCCTGGGTCAGCGCCACGCCGGAGGCTTCGTGGCACATATTGGAACAGTCCGGCATGTTGTTGGTGCCGAAGATGCGGACGAACAGCTGGTAGAGAAAGGCCGCCTCGTTGCTGGCGCGCCCGGAGGTGTAGAACTGCGCCTCGTTCGGGCTTTCAAGCGCGTTCAGAACCGACGCAATGCCTGCAAAGGCATCGTCCCATGTGACCGGCTCATAATGGTCGGTTGCGCGGTTGTAGCGCATGGGATGGGTCAGGCGTCCGTGGTTTTCGAGGCTGTGGTCGTCGAGCCTTGAAAGTTCGCTGACCGACAGCCGCCCGAAAAGAGCCGGATCGGCCCGCCGTTCGGTTGCTTCCCAGGAAACGGCCTTCACCCCATTCTCGCAGAACTCGAAGGAAGAGCCGTGCTCGGGATCGCCCCAGGCGCAGCCGGGACAGTCGAAGCCGTCGGGCTGGTTCGCCTTTCTGAGCGCCTTCGCCCCGGACAGCGGCGCGCCGCTCGAGATGAGCGATCGGCCGGAGGCGATCAGGGCCTCCCAGCCGCCGGCTGCCTTGCGTTCGTCTCTGCTGCCGTGATCCATCTGATCTCCCTTCGGCGTTCCGCGCCACTGCCGGTCTGCGCCGTGCGCGGCAAAGCTTAACAAAAAACAGATTCGCCATTCAACAGATTGCTTCGTCGCGGGGCGCCGAAGAACACGATTTGGCTGCTATCGAGTGTCATCAAAAGGTTGCCCCGAAGCGATTTCCTTTCCGCCTGAAACGCACTAAGAGATGAGCGCGGGCGGAACCGCGCGTGAAGGGTAGCGTTGCTGACAGAAAGGTTTCCCAAGATGAGCCATCTGGATGAAGAAGTGCTGAAAGAGACCGAAGCGCGCGAGACGACCGATGATATCTATAACGAGGAAGGGTCGGTCAGCGCCGAATTCCTCGCCGGCGTCCAGCAGGCGATAGCCGAAGGCAATACCGACTATCTTCGCGAGGAAGTGGCGAACCTCCACGAATCCGAGCTCGGCGACGTCATCGAAGCGCTGGACTATGACAGCCGGCCCGAACTGGTGCGGCTTCTCGGCGACGAGTTCGATCTGACGGCGCTGACCGAGGTCGACGAGGCGATCCGCCTCGACATCATCGAATCGCTGCCCTCCGAACAGCTCGTCAGTGCGCTGAGCGCCCTCGATTCGGACGACGCGGTCTATATCCTCGAAGACCTCGAGGACGAAGAGCGCGAGAATATCCTCGCCAAGCTGCCCTTTACCGAACGGATCAGGCTGACGCGCTCGCTCGACTATCCGGAAAGCTCCGCCGGCCGGCGCATGCAGACGGAATTCGTGGCGGTGCCGCCGTTCTGGACCGTCGGCCAGACCATCGATTACATGCGCGAGGACGATGACCTGCCTGATTCCTTTTCGCAGATCTTCGTCGTCGATCCGACCTTCCGACTGCTCGGCGCCGTCGATCTCGACAGCATCCTGCGCACCAAGCGCCAGGTGAAGATCGAGACGATCATGCGCGAGACCAACCACCCGATCGATGCCGAACTCGACCAGGAAGAGGCTGCTCAGGTCTTCGAACAGTACGACCTCCTCTCCGCCGCCGTCGTCGACAATAACGGGCGGCTTGTCGGCGTGCTGACCATCGACGATGTCGTCGACGTGATCCACGAGGAAGCGGATGAGGACATCAAGCGCCTCGGCGGCGTCGGCGACGAGGAGCTCTCCGACAATGTCGTCAGGGCGGTGCGCTCGCGTTTCGGCTGGCTGCTGATCAACATGGGCACGGCGTTCATGTCCGCGAGCGTTATCGGTCTCTTCGACGAATCGATCGGCCAGATGATCGCCCTTGCCGTGCTGATGCCCGTGGTCGCCTCCATGGGCGGCAATGCCGGCACCCAGACGATGACGGTGACGGTGCGCGCGCTCGCCACCCGCGACCTCGATATCTACAACGCGGCGCGGATCATCCGCAGGGAGGCCGGCGTCGGCCTGTTCAACGGCGTCGTCTTCGCCCTGCTCATCGCGTTAGTTGCGGGTTACTGGTTTGATAACCCGCAACTCGGCGGGGTTGTGGCCGCCGCCATGATTATCAACATGTTTGCCGCTGCCATGGCCGGCATTCTGATTCCGCTTTTTCTTGACCGGGCCGGCGCCGATCCCGCCATATCCTCGTCGGTTTTCGTCACCACGACCACCGATGTCATCGGCTTTTTCTCATTCTTGGGAATTGCGACCTGGTGGTTTAACATCTAGTTTCAAAAACGTTTTCCAGACCAAACAAAAAATAAAAGTCGGGGCGCATTGTGCAGAAGAGATTTTATTCGATTACAGAACTTACGCGCGAATTCGGGGTTTCCACCCGGACGCTCAGATTCTACGAGGACGAGGGCCTGCTCCAGCCCGAGCGACGCGGGCGCACGCGGCTCTACAGCGAAAAGGAGCGTGTGCTGATCAAGGAGATCCTGCGCAGCCGTCGCATCGGGCTGACGCTTGCTGAAATCAGGGACATGCAGAATCTGTTCCATCGCCCGCCGACCGAGATCGACCAGCTGAAGCAGACCATGCATGAAATCAAGACGCGACGCGACGATCTGCGCCAGAAGCGCCGCGACATTGACGAGATGATGGGTGAACTCGACATCGCCGAGGAAACGTGCCTGGCGCGTCTTGCCGAAATCGGCGTCGGCACCTGATCTCCTTCCACCAGGGCCTATCTTATGCTGCACGACATGGCGATCCGCCCGAGCGCGACCGCATCCTTGTCGCCGGTCCGGTTTTGCATCAGCGGGGCCAGCAATCCCTCCTGTTCCAGCGCCTCGAGCGTGCAGGCGCAGTAGGAGCGGCAAAAGTCCGCCTCGTCCGTCTGTACGCAGGTTGCCTGGCAGGCTGACAGATAGGCCGGCGCGGGGTTTGGCGGCGCCACCAGCGTTGCGGCATAGACGAGGCCGTAGAGGACCGGCTGGTGAACGAGGTAGAAGATCAGGCTGTGGCGGCCGAGAAAGGTCAGCGGGTTTTCCTGCGCCGGCAGCTGTTTTTGCCGCCTCAGCCAGGACAGCGTGAGCTTTGAGGCGGCGAACCCGGCGAGGAAGGGCGCGATCCACGGTAGCAGCGGCACATAGTCGCTCGACGGGTAGGGATGGGCGGCCATGCCGATCCAGGCGAGATAGCGCGGGTCGAGCGCGTCGAAGCGGATCAGATGCGGCGCGAGCAGGGCCAGCGCGGCGACGACGAGGGTGATGACGGCCGGCACCTTGCGGAACAGGAGACCGATCACCGAGGCGACCGCGATGATGTGGAGAATGCCGAAATAGATGATCGCGTTCGGCGTGGCGAAGAACGAGACCGCCGTGATCGCAAGGCTGGCCGCCGCCAGGATGGCGAGGCGTTTCAGGAAGGATCGCGGTCTCAGGGAAGCGCCATGCGCCATCCACAGGCTGTAGCCCGCGAGGAACAGGAAGCTTGCTGCGTCGAGATGGGCAAAGATCGCCCAGCCGCCGCGGGTTGAAAGACCGGGGGAGACATAGCCGAAGAAGTCGAGATCCCAGACAAAATGATAGATCGCCATGGCGATCAGCGCGGTGCCGCGCGCCGCGTCGATCAGGTGGATGCGCCGGCCCTTCGTCGCGGGGCTCGTCTTCTCGGTCATGGCCGCTCTTCGCTTTCGTTTTGGGTGGCTTCCAGGATGGTCCGGCGTGCATCGGAGAAATACTGTCGCCGCGTCAGAATCATGAATACGAAGGCCGTAGTCGCCATGAACACATAGGGCCCGAGAAACCAGCCGAGATAGCCGATCGACAGGAAAATCGCCCTCAGCCCCGTGTTGAAATGGCGCGCGGCGATGATGTTGACCTCGGCAATCTGTTCGGCCATCCGCTCTGCGGCCTTTTCCCCGTTCGCGCCGTCGCGCATCGGCAGCGCGCCGAACAGAATGGTGTTGTAGTTGAACAGGCGATAGGACCAGCCGAACTTGAAGAAGGAATAGCCGAAGATCGCGGCGAGCCCGCCGGCCTTCATCTCGAAGGCCGCGCGGGTCGAGGGGATCAGGCCCGGCAGGTCCTCGAACAGCATCTGCGCCCGGTCGGCCTCGCCCATCAGCGCGAAACAGCCGCCGATGGCGAAGATCGAGGTCGAGGCGAAGAAGGCGGTGCCGTTCTGCAGGCCGGAGAGGATCTGCGTGTCGATCATCCTCAGATCGCGCGAAAGCGCCGTCTTCATCCAGCGCCTGCGGTGGATCATCATGGCCGAGGTGAGGCTTTTGCGCTGGATCAGCCCGAAGCGCCCGCTGACAAGGCCGTCAAAGACGAACCAGCAGAGAAGAAAAAAACAGAGTGCGAGAATATCGATGCCCGTCATGAAATCCGGCCTTCGGTCGATGCGTTTTTCCGGCGCGCCCAAGGGCTTGGCGAGAGGCCCTCGGACGCGACAACCTTGTTGTGTCGGCAGCGCGGGGGCTTTGCAAGCGGCGATTTTCGAAAATTCTCCGCATCCCCCATTGCAGTTTGTGTGACAGTTTAATAAAGCGATAACCATCGGTGCGCATCCTCCCAATAGGCGCACTGGGGTCAAGACAATCGGAGCTATTATGGAAGACACCGCGCACAAGTCATGCTGGGGTGTAACCCTGCGGGCTGTTATCGGTTTTGGTGCTGTTCTCGGACTTGCGTATCTCGTCATCGCTGTCTGAGCAGCCTTCGAACTTTCCGTAAAAAACGACGGCGTTCCTCCTGGAGGTCGCCGTCGTTTTCGTTTGCGGCCCGGTTTTTCTCTTCCAGATTGATTTCTGCCGCGATCAGGTGCGACCATGTCGGTGTGGCGCGCGCGAACCCGCCGCCCGTGCTGCCAGATGACAGCAAGGAACGCAGCATTTATGGCAATGGAGAGACCGGAATGTTTCTATCGGTTTTCGAGGTGTTCAAGATCGGCATCGGGCCGTCGAGCTCGCACACCATGGGGCCGATGTCGGCGGCAAACCGCTTTCTTGCTCTCCTGGCCTCCAGCGCCTGGCCGCGCCCGGCGGGCGCCGTGGTTTCCCGTCTTCGCGTCAGCCTGCATGGGTCGCTCGCCTTCACCGGCGTCGGCCACGCCACCGATCGCGCCGTCATCCTCGGCCTTGCCGGCGAACGGCCGGATAGGGTGGACCCGGACCGGATGGACGCGATCATCGCCGATATCCGGCAGAAGGGCGCCGTCAATCCGCTGGGCCACCCGTCTTACGTGTTCGATTGCGAGGAAGATGTGATCTTCAACCGCAAGGAGCCGCTGCCGGGCCACGCGAACGGCATGACCTTCTACGCGCTCAATGCCGACGGCGCGATCCTCTTGCGCCAGGTCTATTATTCCGTCGGCGGCGGCTTCGTGCTGACCGATACGGAGCTGACCGCCTGGAAGGATGAGAAGGACTTTCCCGCGGGCGAGAGCGACAAGGAGAATATCCCCTTTCCCTTCCGCTCCGCCGCCGAAATGCTGGAGATGGCGAAACGCTCCGGGCTGACGATTGCCGCGATGAAGCGCGCCAACGAGGAAGCGCGGATGTCGCGGGGCGACCTCGATGCCGGTCTCGACGCGCTGTGGGATGCGATGGATGGCTGCATCAATCGGGGCCTCAAGGGCGAGGGCGTGCTGCCGGGCGGGCTGAAAGTCCGCCGCCGCGCGGGCCAGCTCTATGACAAGCTGTCGAAGGCGAAGCTTTCCAACCAGTTCGATCCGCTGATGGCCAATGACTGGCTTTCCATGTTCGCCATGGCCGTCAACGAGGAGAATGCGGCGGGCGGACGCGTGGTCACCGCGCCCACCAACGGCGCGGCCGGCGTCGTGCCGGCGACGCTGCGCTATTTCCGCGAGTTCCAGAACACGGGCGGGAAGGAGGCGACGCGCGACTTCCTGCTGACGGCGGCGGCCATCGGCGGCATCATCAAAACCAATGCGTCCATTTCCGGGGCCGAGGTCGGCTGTCAGGGCGAAGTGGGCTCGGCCTCGGCCATGGCGGCGGCAGGGCTTGCCGCGGTCATGGGCGGCACGCCGGAACAGGTGGAAAACGCCGCCGAGATCGCCCTCGAACACCACCTCGGCATGACCTGCGATCCGATCGCCGGCCTCGTTCAGGTGCCCTGTATCGAGCGCAATGCGCTGGGCGCGGTGAAGGCGGTGACGGCCGCTTCGCTGGCGCTCAAGGGCGACGGGAGCCATTTCGTGCCGCTCGACAACTGCATCGAGACCATGCGCCAGACCGGCAACGACATGCACGAGAAATACAAGGAGACCTCCACCGGCGGGCTTGCCGTCAATATGGTGGATTGCTGATTTTTTCACGCCGTCAAAACCTTGACGATAACCCTCCGGCGCGCTTCATAGGGGGAATGAGCCTTCATATCCTGAAACTATGCGTCGGCGCGACCGGCATTGATGATCTGCGCGGCTGGGTGTCGGAGCGGTCCATGGCGGCGATCGCCGCGGGCCTTGAGCCGCACACCGTCCACACCACGCGGATGACGCCGAAGCGGCGTGACGAAATCCTGGACGGCGGGTCGCTCTACTGGGTCATCAACGGCCAGATCCGCGCGCGCCAGGCCCTTCTCGACATCACCAACCACACGGACGGGCAGGGGATCCAGCGTTGCGACCTCGTGCTTGCCCCGCAGGTGGTCGATACCGTGCCCGTGCCGCGCAAGCCGTTCCAGGGCTGGCGTTACCTGAAGGCGGAAGACGCCCCGCGCGACCTCGATTTCGGCGAGGGCGGCGAGGACATGCCGGAGGAGCTTCGCGCGGAACTGGCGGAACTGGGGCTTCTCTAAGCCGGCGATAGACAACCGGGTTGCGGAGTCCGCCTTCAGACTGCTGACAGACCTCCCACCCAATCCGGGTCATCCTCGGGCTTGACCCGAGGATCCAGTCCGCCCGATAAAAGGCTGAAGAAGACTATTGAGATCAATGCGTTAGATTGCCTGGATGCTCGGATCAAGTCCGAGCATGACGCTTGAGGGGCGGTCGAATGAGATCACGACCACTGCCTTTTTAGGCTTTGTCGCCACCAAAAAAGCGGGCCGCCAAGCCCGCCTTTTCCATCTCGCTCTGCTGTCGTCTCGCCTCAGTGCAAAATCTGGCTCAGGAACAGCTTGGTGCGCTCGTGCTGCGGGTTGTCGAAGAATTCGTGCGGCGAATTCTGTTCGACGATCTGGCCCTGGTCCATGAAGATCACGCGGTTGGCGACCTGGCGGGCGAAGCCCATTTCATGGGTCACGCACAGCATGGTCATGCCTTCCTCGGCAAGGCCGACCATGGTGTCGAGCACTTCCTTGATCATTTCCGGGTCGAGCGCCGAGGTCGGTTCGTCGAACAGCATGATCTTCGGGCTCATGCACAGCGAGCGGGCGATCGCCACGCGCTGCTGCTGGCCGCCGGAAAGCTGGCCCGGATATTTGTCCGCCTGCTCGGGAATTTTCACCCGGGTCAGGTAGTGCATCGCGATTTCCTCCGCCTCCTTCTTCGGCATCTTGCGCACCCAGATCGGCGCCAGCGTGCAGTTCTCCAGGATCGTCAGATGCGGGAAGAGGTTGAAGTGCTGGAACACCATGCCGACCTCGCGACGGATCTCGTCGATCTTCTTCAGGTCGTCGGTCAGCTCGATATCATCGACGATGATATTGCCCTTCTGATGCTCTTCCAGCCGGTTGATGCAGCGGATCATCGTCGACTTGCCGGAGCCTGACGGCCCGGCAATGACGATGCGCTCGCCCTTCATCACCCTCAGGTTGATGTCGCGCAGGACGTGGAAATCGCCGTACCACTTGTTGACGTTGATCATGTCGATCGCGACTTCGGTTTCCGAGACGATCATATGGGATGTGTCTACAGTCTCTGTAGTCGTCATGTCAGTGTCCTCAAAAAGCTAACTTCTGTGTCCGGTGTCCAGGTGGCGTTCCATGAAGTTGGAATAGCGCGACATGCCGAAGCAGAAGACCCAGAAAACGAAACCGGCGAACAAGAGGCCGGTGATCGGGGTAACGGGCGAGGCCCAGGTGGAGTCGGTGAAGTTGAACTTGATGATGCCGAGCAGATCGAACATGCCGATGATCGAGACCAGCGAGGTGTCCTTGAAGATCGAGATGAACTGGTTGACGATCGACGGAATGACCAGCTTGATGGCCTGCGGCAGAATGACCAGCCGCGTTGTCTGCCAGTAGCCCAGGCCAAGCGATGCCGCGCCCTCGAACTGGCCCTTGGGCATCGCCTGCAGGCCGCCTCGGATCACCTCGGCCATATAGGCGGAGATGAACAGCGACACGCCGACGATCGCGCGCAGGAACTTGTTGATCGTCATGCCTTCGGGCAGGAACAGCGGCAGCATCACGCTCGCCATGAACAGGATCGTGATCAGCGGCACGCCGCGCACCACTTCGATGAACATGATGCAGAGCGTGCGAACCACCGGCAGCCTCGAACGCCGGCCAAGCGCCAGCAGGATGCCGAACGGCAGCGATACCGCGATCGCGAAATAGGACAGGATCAGCGTCACCATCAGCCCGCCCCAATCCGAGGTATCGACAACCGGAAGGCCGAAAACGCCGCCATACAGGATGAAGAAGGAGACGAAGGGCAACGCCAGGAACAGCAGAAACGCGTTCCATGCCTTGTACGGCGCCTTCGGCATCAGCATCGGGATCAGCAGGATGGTGAATACCGCGCCGACGAGAATCGGGCGCCAGAGTTCGGCGTCCGGATACCGGCCGAATATGATCTGATCCATCTTGTTGCCGATGAAGGCCCAGCAGGCCCCGCTCCATCCGTCAGGCTTGACGCCGCCCTGGGCGATGGTGGCGCAGGCCGCGCGATCGGTCCCGGTCCAGGCGGCGTTGATGAACAGCCATTCGACGATGGGCGGGACGGCCCAGACCAGAAAGATAATGGCAATGACGGTGAGGACCGCATCCTTGGGGGTGGCGAAAAGGTTGGACCTCAGCCACTGGATTGCGGTGCCTTCTTTCTTCGGCGCAGGCTGCTGCGCCTGCATTTCCTTTCGGACATAAGCCACATCTTGCGCCATCTTATCTCTCCACCAGGGCCATCTTGGCATTGAACCAGTTCATGAAGATCGATGTCAGGATTGACAGGGTGAGATAGATGATCATCCAGATCGTCACGACCTCGACAGCCTGTCCGGTCTGGTTGAGGACCGTTTTGCCGACGGCGACGATATCGGCGTAGCCGATCGCGACGGCGAGCGACGAGTTCTTGGTCAGGCTCAGATATTCGGATGTCAGCGGCGGAATGATGATCCGCATCGCCTGGGGCACGACGATGAGCCGGGTGACCTTGCGCGGATGCAGGCCGAGGGCCGATGCGGCCTCCGTCTGGCCCTTGGCAACGCCCAGAATGCCGCCGCGGATCGTCTCCGCCATGAAGGCTGCGGTATAGAGCGAGAGCGCCAGATAGAGCGACATGAATTCCGGTCCGATCACGGCGCCGCCTGCAAGGTTGAAGCGGCCCTTGACCGGGATGTCAAAGGTGATGGGCATGCCGGCGGCGAAATAGGCGCCAAGCGGCAGCAGGATCAGGATGGCGATGGCGGTTCTGACAACCGGAAACTGCTGGCCGGTTGCCATCTGGCGGCGCTTGGCCCAGGTGGCAATGCCGATGACGGCGGCAATCGCCACAACCAGTGCGGCGGCCATCAGCCAGGAACCGGGCCCGAAGATCGGGGTGGGAAAGGCCAGACCGCGATTGTTGAGATAGATGTCGAACGGCAGGGCGAGCGAGTCGCGCGCCGCAGGCAGCAATGACAGAACGCCGGTGTAGAAGAAGAAGATGACGAGCAGTGGCGGAATATTGCGGAATATCTCGACATAGATCTCGCTTAGTCTTGCGATCAGCCAGTTCGAGGAAAGCCGTCCGATCCCCACAATAAAGCCGACGATTGTCGCGGTGATGATGCCCGCCACCGAGACGATGACCGTATTGATGATGCCGACGACAAGCGCCCGGCCATAGGTCATGTCGTTGTTGTAGGCGATCGGCGTCTGCGCGATGTCGAAGCCGGCGCGACTGTCGAGAAAGCTGAAACCGGATGCGATGCCGGCGTTCTGAAGGTTCGTGATGGTGTTGTCTGCGACCCACCAGACAAATCCGACGACCAGAATGACCGTCACCAACTGGTAGACGAAACCTCTGACGGCGGGACTGTATAGAAGTGCGGCAACCCGCGACTCCCCAAAGGAAGCGTTGCTTGTCGTGTCAGCCATGTGTTCCCCGGTTACCGGAAAATTGTTGCCCGAAAGGGTTCTTGTTCTTGTCGGCGCATGGCGGGTTTCCGCCATGCGCCCGTTTTCAGATTGTCAACAACTTGCCTTAGCGGATCGGCGGACCGTACTGCAGGCCGCCATCGGTCCACAGGGCGTTCAGGCCGCGATCGATCTTCAGCGGGCTTCCCGCGCCGACGGTCTTGTCGAAGACTTCGCCGTAATTGCCGACGAGCTTGACGACGTTGTAGGCCCACTTCTCGTCGAGACCGAGGTCGGCGCCGAGCTTGCTGTCGGTTTCAGTGCCGAGAAGGCGCTTGATCCCCGGGTTGTCGGAGGTCTCGACCATTTCGTCGATGTTTTCCGAAGTGATGCCGAATTCTTCGGCATTCAGCATCGCGAAATGAACCCACGATACGATATCGCCCCACTGGTCATCGCCCTGGCGGACCGCCGGCCCGAGCGGCTCTTTCGAGATGATCTCCGGCAGGATCACGTAGTTGTCCGGATCGGTGAGCGTCAGGCGGATCGCGTAAAGGCCCGACTGGTCGGTGGTGTAGACGTCGCAACGGCCCTGGTTGAAGGCGTTGTTGACGTCCTCGAGCTGTTCGTAAACAACCGGGTTGTAGTCCATGCCGTTGGCCGAGAAGTAGTCGGCGAGGTTGAGCTCGGTGGTGGTGCCGGACTGCACGCAAACGGCGGCGCCGGAAAGCTCCTTGGCCGACGAGACGCCGAGATCCTTCGGCACCATGAAGCCCTGGCCGTCATAATAGTTGACGGTGCGGAAATCGAGGCCGAGCGAGGTGTCGCGCGACAGCGTCCAGGTCGTGTTGCGGCTCAGCACGTCGACTTCGCCGGACTGCAGCGCCGGGAAACGGTCGGTGGCCGTCAGGGCCACGAAATTCACCTTGTCCGGGTCGCCGAAGATGGCGGCGGCGATGGCCCGGCAATATTCGACGTCCAGACCGGACCAGTTCCCCTCGTTGTCGGGCGCGGAAAAGCCTTGCAGGCCTGTGCTGACGCCGCAAGTCAGACTTCCCTTTGACTTCACGTCGTCAAGTGTCGCGGCCGCGGCGCCCTGGGCGCCAAGACCCAAGACCACTGCGCCGACCGCGGCAGACAGAATCGTCTTTTTCATTTTCCCAACCTTTGTTTATCGTTAAAACTTGAAGTTGTCCCTTTGGCCGTAGCCTACGGTCAAGCAGCGACAACTGCCCGCAAACCCCTCGGTGCGAGCCTGAGTATCTCAGTCGTAATTTTCCAGATGGTCAATACTCGCCTCCGAAAAATGGTCTGATTTTGTGAAAAACGTCCGTTTTCGTTCAAAAAATGGGCAAGGCGGCAAATTATGGGCAATTTTATGCTGGTAATTCGGGCAGGGTTTCCTTTCATTAGTCTAATCCTTTAGTCGTAATTTGGTTTTCCTCTTTGCGGCTTGACCGGCCGGAAACGACGATTCAAAACAGGCGCGCGACTGCACCGTCCTCAACTCAGCGGAACATGATCATGGCTTTTCAAAAGACCGCCGGCAAAAAGGCCGGAGACAACACCATTCTCGCTCACACGGGCCATGATCCGGGATCGTTCCACGGTTTCGTCAATCCGCCGGTCGTGCATGCATCCACGGTGCTGTTTCCGGATGCGAAAACGGCTGTCGGCGGTTCGCAGAAATACACCTACGGAACCCATGGCACGCCGACGACCGACGCGCTCTGCGCGGCGCTGAACGAGATCGAGAACGCCGCCGGGACGCTGCTTTACCCATCCGGCCTCGCCTCGATCACCATGCCCTGGCTTGCCTTTCTTGCGCCAGGAGACCACATCCTGATCGTCGATTCGGTCTATGATCCGGCGCGCCGCTTCGCCGACAACGTCCTGACCCGCATGGGGGTCGAGGTTGATTATTACCACCCCGCTCTGGGCCTCGAGGTCGAGAAGATGTTCAGGCCCAATACCCGCATCTTCCACACCGAAGCGCCGGGTTCGAACACGTTCGAGATGCAGGATATCCGGGCGCTGTCGGAGCTCGCCCATGCCAGGGGCGCGATCGTCTCGATGGACAATACCTGGGCGACGCCGCTCTATTTCAAACCGCTCGATTTCGGCGTCGACCTCTCGCTCAACGCCGCCACGAAATACCCCTCCGGCCATTCCGATGTTCTGATGGGAACCGCGTCGGCCAACGCGCGCTGTTTCAGGCAGTTGGAGGAGCATTACACCTGGACCGGCATGTGCGCCGCGCCCGATGACAGCTACCAGATCCTGCGCGGTCTGCGCACCATGGGCGTCAGGCTGGCCCATCACCAGAAAAGCGCGCTTGCGGTGGCGCTCTGGCTGGAGGAACGGCCGGAGGTCTCCCGCGTTCTTCACCCCGCCCTGCCGTCCTTTCCCGGCCACGATATCTGGAAGCGTGATTTCACCGGCGCCAGCGGTCTGTTTTCCTTCGTGCTGAAGGCGGAGGAGGGCGCGTTCAGGGCGCGCCAGCACGCCTTCCTCGATGCGCTCGACATTTTCGGGATCGGCTATTCCTGGGGCGGCTACGAATCGCTCGCCGTGCCGGTGAACCTGTCGAACCGCACGGTCTGCACCGCGCCGCAGGACGGCCCGGTCATTCGCCTGCATATCGGGCTGGAAGATGTCGAGGACCTGAAGGCGGATCTGGAAAAGGGTCTGGCCGCCGCGGCCGCGACTTAGGACTGTTTACGGCAAAAAAAAAGCCGGCGGCCCGGGAAGGGCGGCCGGCTTGCCTGTTTCAGCGGCGGTCGAAGCGTCTTTCGCCAAAGTGGCGTTCGCCGGGTCGCATCGCGGGGCCGGGCCGCACGGGTCCCGGGCCATAATAGGGCGGGCGCACACCGGGCGGCGGACGGTGCGGCGGCGGCGGTGCTGCATGCGGTGGCGGCCGGCGCGGCGGTGGTGCACCCCAGCCCGGACGGTAACCGGGCGGCGCGCGCCATCCGGGCGGCGGTCCGCCCCATCCCGGCGGTGCGCGCCAGCCGGGCGGCGGCAGGTAAGGCCTCGGCGGCGGCGGCGGCGGGTAGCGGTTCCAGGTCCCGTACCAGGGATAGCCGCGATAGTAATTGTTCCAGTAGGACTGGGAGAAGGCGGTGATCGCGATGCCGGTGGCAAAGGCTATTCCCGGCGTCAGCACCTGGCGTTGACCCTGATAGGTCACTTTCATGTAGCGCGCGGCAAGCCATCCGCGATAGCTGGCGTAGGACACGTCGCACCAGCTGTAGTCGGCAAGGCAGCCATTATTGGCGATCGCCGCGCCCGCCGGCACGACGGTGACCACCGGATAGGAGGTTGACGGGCCGGCACGCAGGTTGACGCTGGTCGTCGCATAAGCGTTGACCGACTGGGCCTCGGCCTGAACGGCGAAAAGCGTCGCGGCGAGTGCGAGGCCGGTTGAGGTTATGAAGGCGCGGAATTTCATGTTTCTGCTCCCCGTTGGGCGATGAGAACCAGTCTAGACCAGCAGGGCTGAAACGGGGATGAACGAAATGTCGCGCCTCTCGGCGCGCACCGGTCTCAGATCCGGTCGAGCCCGTAAGCGTGATAGCCATAGAGCCAGTCAAGTTCGCCGGCGAGCGTCTCGGGAGAACGCAGTTTCAGCACGATATCGCGGCCGATTCTGATCGGACCTGACGCGTGATAGGCGAACTTGTTGAAGCTGGTGCGCTTGCGCAGCGCCGCAAGGCGCGGCTTGCGATGGGCGACGAAGGCCTCGAAGGCCTGGGGTGCTTCCATGCCGGCGAGGAAGGCGGCCAATTCGAAACCGTCCTCGATTGCCATCGCCGCCCCTTGCGCGGAAAACGGCATCAGCGCGTGGGCGGCATCGCCGATCACGATTGTGTCGCTGCCGTTGTGCCAGTTGCCTTCGCCCGCCTCGTAAAGTGGCCAGAAGGTTGGCTTGTCGGCGGAAAACAGCCGGGTCAGCTCCGGGTTCCAGCCCTTGAAGTGGCGTTCCAGCGCCATTTTCCAGCTGCTGTCGACCTCGGTGTGCCAGGCTTCCCCGGCGCTTGCGCCGGCGGCGATGGCGACGAGGTTGAAGCCGCCGACATCGCGCAGCGGATAGGCGACGAGGTGGGCCATCGGCCCCATGAAAGCGGTCACGCTGTCGCGCTCGAGAAAACCGGGCGCGTCTTCGGAAGAGAGGACGAAACGCCAGGCGATGTTGCCGGAAAAGCGCGCTTCCGGCGCCCCCTTGATCTGCCGTCGGCTGTGCGACCACACACCATCGGCGCAGATGATGACATCGGCGGGTTTTTCCGTTCTGCCGGAAAGCGTTGCCCTGTTTGCCTTGTCGATGCGGGCGCCGAGCCTGAGGGTTGCGAGCGGTTCATCCGCGACGGCGTGTTTGAGCGCCGACTGCAGCGTCGCGCGGTGCAGCGTGCCATAGGGCGCGCCCCAGCGCTTGCGCGCTTCGCCGACGGGAACGTGCGCGAGCTCCTTCAGGGTCAGGCCCGAGGCCAGCGCCACTTTCTTCGGCTCCCGCCACTGGCCCTCGAGCCGGCCGAGAACGCCGATCTTCGCCAGGCAGCGCGAGGCATTGGGAGAAATCTGCAGGCCGGCGCCGACTTCGGCGAGCGCGTCCGCCTGCTCGAAGATCTCGCTGGAAATGCCGTGCCGGGCAAGCGCCAGAGCGGCCGTCAGTCCGGAAATGCCGGCGCCGACAATGGCTGCGTGTGAAATCGTCATCTTCTCCTCCCGACCCGTCGCCGCGCCATGACGAGACTGGCGCTAACCGAGGGCTAGGTCAGGCGGCGTCGACGCGGTAGGCGCAGCCGGGCGGGTTGGTCTCTTCGCCGTGAAGGGCCGGCGAGAACTTGTAGAGCGTCGAGCAATAGGAACAGACCGCCTCCTCGTCATCGCCCATGTCGATGAAGATATGCGGATGGTCGAACGGTGCGGATGCGCCGACGCACATGAATTCCTTGACGCCGATCTCGATGGTCCTGTGTCCTTCGTCATTCTTGAAATGGGCGATCGCGTGGCCAGCCATAATTGTCTCCGGTTCCTTGAGCTTTCGGCCCGGACACTATAACTCTTCGCGGCAAATGTGTAGTACCCGAATTGCGATGGCGGGCGGTTTTGAACCACCCTTTTGCCGGGGCCTTTCGGGCAGAAGTCGACAATGGAGACGGCCGCGATGAACCTCAACCTTCCGCAGTTCAGATCGTTTGAACATGACGGGCTCGAACTCGCCTTTTTCGATGAGGGCGCGGGCGCGCCGGTGCTGCTGATCCACGGCTTTGCCTCGACGGCGGCGGTCAACTGGGTGCATCCGGGCTGGCTGAAAACGCTTGGCGATGCCGGCTACCGGGTGATCGCGATCGACAATCGCGGCCACGGCCAAAGCGACAAGCCGCATGACCCCGAGGTCTATTATCCGGCGCTGATGGCCGGCGACGCTGCCGCGCTGCTCGAGCATCTCGGGCTCGAGAGCGCCCATGTGATGGGCTATTCCATGGGCGCGCGGATTTCGGCCTATCTGGCGCTCGCCCATCCGCAAAAGGTGCGCTCGCTCGTTTTCGGCGGTCTCGGCATCGGCCTTTGCGACGGGGTGGGCGACTGGGACGCGATCGCGGCGGCCCTGAGGGCGCCCTCGCTCGATGACGTTGCCGACGAGAAGGGCCGCATGTTCCGCGCCTTTGCCGACCAGACGAAGAGCGACCGCCTGGCCCTTGCCGCCTGCATCGAGACCTCCCGCCAGAACATTGCGCGCGGGGAGATCGGAAAGATCGCCGCGCCGACGCTGATCGGCGTCGGCACCAAGGACGATCTGGCGGGCTCGCCGCAGACGCTGGCAGGGCAGATGCAGAACGCCATCGCGCTCGATATTCCCAACCGCGACCACATGCTGGCCGTCGGCGACAAGGTGTTCAAGAAGGCCGTTCTGGAATTCCTCGCGCGCGAGGCCGGCGACTGACACGGAAATCTGACCGCGGGCGCATTTGTAATCGGCTCGCAGTGAATCTATATTTGCGCCGGAACAGAAGCGACTTCGTTGGAAGGACAGGCGCACGGCGCCCGAACCACAGGAGGCCACGATGGCCGCACATCCCGACAAGACCGGTCACGAGACCAGCCTGAAGGCCGTCGATCCGATCTGGGCGAGCCTCAGGGCCGAGGCGGAATACGCGCTTGAGAAGGACCCGATCCTCGCCGCCTTTCTCTATTCGACGATCCTGAACCACACATCGCTCGAGGATTGCGTCGTCTACCGTATCTGCGAGCGGCTCGATCATCCGGACGTGCAGGCGATCCTGCTGCGCCAGACCTTTGACGAGATGCGGCGCGACTGGCCCGAATGGGGCGATATCCTCCGGGTCGATATCCAGGCCGTCTATGACCGCGACCCCGCCTGCACCCGCTTCATGGAACCGGTGCTCTATTTCAAGGGGTTTCACGCAATCCAGACCCACAGGCTGGCGCACTGGCTGTGGCAGAAGGGGCGGCAGGATTTCGCGCTCTACCTGCAGAGTCGGTCGTCCAGCGTGTTCCAGACCGATATCAATCCGGCCGCCAGGATGGGCAAGGGCATCTTCCTCGACCACGCGACCGGCCTTGTCGTCGGCATGACGGCCACGATCGGCGACGATGTCTCGATCCTTCAGGGCGTGACGCTCGGCGGCACGGGCAAGGAAAGCGGCGACCGCCACCCGAAGATCGGCGACAGCGTGCTGATCGGCGCCGGCGCCAAGGTGCTCGGCAACATCACCGTCGGCCATTGCTCGCGGATTGCCGCCGGCTCCGTGGTGTTGAAGCCGGTGCCGGCCAATTCGACGGTTGCGGGCGTGCCGGCAAAGGTGATCGGTACGGCGGGCTGCTCCGACCCCGCCCGTTCAATGGACCAGCTGATCGGTTCGGAAGACTGACAGCCTGACCTTGAAAAACCATCGGCCCGCGCATTTGCATTCTCGGCCCTTGCGTGTCACAAGCGCGCCAACACTTGAAGACCAGACGGAGTTCATCCCTTGAAGCCAGACGAAATCAAAAAGCTCGACTCCTATTTCAAGCGCATGTTCGGGCCGCTCTTTGCCGTGCGCGCGCGTCCGCGCAAGGACGATTCCTGCGAGGTTTACCGCGAGGACGAATTCATCGGCGTCATCTATCTCGACGACGAGGACGGCGACCGTTCCTTCAATTTCTCCATGGCGATCCTCGACGTCGATCTCGAGCCCTGATCGCAGGGCATATTCGTGACAGGAACCGGCCGTTCGAAGCGGCCGGTTTTTTTGTGGCGTCTTCGCAGTGCGGACAAAAAAGCCGGCCCATGAGGGCCGGCAAAGGAAAAAAGCGAAAAAGCTTTGGTGATCGGAAACCGTCTTGAACAGAAAAACTGAACATGCGCGGGCGCAATATCGTGAGCTGATGAAATCCAGTCCGAGGGATACCGCCGCGAAAAAAGCTGCGCCGTGCATCCCCGTTTGCCCTGGCCACGAGATAGTGTAAGAAGATCACGTTTTGATGACACATCGCCAATGATAATCCGACATTCAAGAACCTTCTGACTGCGCTTTGCCGACTGCGCCCGGAAGGAGCGTGAGGGGACTACGCATGCCGCCGATTTCCGAAATCCTGCAACTCGTCGTTCTGCTGGCGGTGGCCGGCTGCGTCGCCGGTTTCCTGGCCGGCCTCTTCGGCATTGGCGGCGGCGCCGTGCTGGTGCCGGTCTTCTATCAAGCCTTCGCGCTTGCCGGCGTGGACGAGGGCGTGCGCATGAAGCTCTGCGTCGGAACCTCGCTTGCCATCATCATTCCAACCTCGCTGCGTTCCTTCCAGTCGCATTACAGGCGCGGCACGGTGGACATGAAGCTGCTGAGGCAATGGATCATCGCCGTGCCCTTCGGCGCCATCGTCTCGGCCATGGTGATCGCCTATGCGCCGGGCGACGTGCTGCGCGCGGCCTTCGCCGTGATCACGCTGCTGATCGGCCTGAAGATGCTCTATCCGAGGGCCTCGAAATGGCGGCTCGGCGAGGACCTGCCGAAGAACCCCGTTCTGTTCGGCTGCGGCTGGCTGATCGGGCTTTTGTCCGGGCTGATCGGCATCGGCGGCGGAACGCTCAACAACACCTTCATGACGCTCTACAACCGGTCGATGCTGCAGGCAGTGGCGACGTCGGCGGGGGTCGGCGTGCTGATCTCGATCCCGAGTTTTGTCGGCAACGTCATTGGCGGTTGGGGCCATCCCGGGCTTCCGGTTCTGTCCACCGGCTATGTCAACTGGATTGCCGTGGCGCTGATCATTCCGATCACGCTCCTGATCGCGCCGGTCGGCGCGCGCGCCGCCCATGCGGTTTCCGACCGGGTGCTGACGGCGGGTTTCGGCATTTTCCTGCTGACGATCTCCGCCCGCTTCTTCATCTCGTTCTTTTGAACGCTCAATCGGTGAGGCGCAGTTCCTCGGCGCGCATGTCGACCGAGCTCAGCGTGCCGAGAAAGCTCATGCCGAGCAGGCTTTGAGACAGAAGACCCTCGCCGGCCACCATGGCGCGGACATTGCGGCGCGTGATCGGGCCGACCGCGACCTCATCGAGTGTGACGGGCGCGGCCATCGCCGTGCCGTTGGCGGTGGAGACCATCGCCGTGAAACTCAGCGCGTCCGCATCGAGGCCGATCCGTTTCGCATCCTCTGTCGTCAGCGTCACCCGGCTTGCGCCGGTGTCGACCAGCATTGGCAGGCTGATGCCGTCGACTTCGACATTCGCGGTGAAATGTCCGTCGCGCCTCTTGCCGATGACCACCTGTTCGCGGCCGTCAACCATGGTCGTCGTCATCGACATGCCGGGTACGAGGCCGCCGAAGAGGCGGGCGCCGACCTCCCGGAAATCATGGCGGAAGATATAGGCGGCGGAAATGACCAGCAGGATCGCCGCCCAGATCAGCAGCGACTGGAACACATGGCCGAAATTGCGCTGTCCCTGCAGCATGCCGGCGGCGACCAGAACCAGCAGCGGCGCGAGCCAGAGCGCGGAGGCGAACTCGTCGTTGGCAAGGCCAAGCGTGGTGCCGTCGCCGCCGGTGACCATCAGCATGATCATCCCCACTGCGACGATTGCGATCAGGATCCAGAACAGGCGCAAGGCGGTCACTCCCTCTTTGCAGGCGAAAGGCGCGCACTGAGGCCCGCGCCGTGGCATCGTGACCGGATATCGGGTTTCAGACGCAAATGGCAAGGGCGACGAGGAAGACGGTCTCGCTGATCCGCGCTGTGGCGCCGAGCGTATCGCCCGTGCAGCCGCCGAGACGGCGGGCGACGAACAGGCTGAAACCGAGGGCGGCGGCCGCGCCGCAGACGAGGGCGGCAAGCGCGGGCCACACCGTCTCGGTCGCGAGGGCCGAAAGGCCGATGATGACGCCGCCGCCGAGAACCGCGCACAGTGCCGACTGTTTTCCGGGGCGACCGAGTGCGGACGCTGCTCCGTCGGTGCGCGCTGACGGAAGGGCGCTCCATTGACAGACCATGGCGGCGCGCCCGCCTGCCGCTCCGGCGATGAGGAAAAGCGCTGCATTCCACGAACCCTCTGCAACCAGGACCGCAAGTGCGACGGCCTGCAACAGGATTGAGAGGATAAGGGCGATCGTACCGTAGGCTCCGGTGCTGCTGTCCTTCATGATCGCCAGCGCGGCCGCGCGGTCCTGTCCGCCGAAAAGGCCGTCAAAGGAATCGGCGAGACCGTCCTCGTGAAGCGCGCCGGTGACCACGAGGCTGACCGCGATTGCGATCAGCGCCGCCAGCAAAGGCCCGGCGCCGAGCATGGTCAGGGACGGCAAAACAAGGGCAGGCAACAGGGCTGCGAGGACGGCGGCAAGGGGAAAGGCCCACGCCGCGCGCGCGCCGTCCGGCGGAACGGTTTGCATTTGCGCCGGAATGGGATATCTCGTCAGGAAACCGGTTGCCACGGCGAGGTCTTTCGCCAGGCTCGTCAGTCGCGTCATGGTGGCACTTTCGTCAATGTGTGCGTTATAGGTGTGGACTATGGCAGATCGAGACAACCTTGGATAGCCGGTTTATGCTTGTAATAGTAAAAAAGGACTTACTCTAGATGGAAGCCGCCGGACAGCCCTTCGATGATTTCCGTGCTCTGCTGGAGGCTCTCCCGGGGGCCGATACGCCGGCCCTTGCAGCGGCTCGCAAACGTAACTCTGTTCTGACCAAACCCGAAGGCGCGCTCGGGCGTCTGGAAGAGATCGCCATGTGGCTTGCCGCCTGGAGCGGTCGTCCCCCGGCGGTGAACCGGCCAATGGTCGCCGTCTTCGCCGGCAATCACGGCATTGCGGCCAAAGGCATCACGCCCTATCCGGCAACCGTGACGCAGCAGATGGTGGGCAATTTCGAGAAGGGCGGCGCGGCGATCAACCAGATCTGCGCCTCGGTCGACCTCAGCCTCAAGATCTTCGATCTGGCGCTCGACTATCCGACCGGCGACATTACCGTGGAGCCCGCGCTTTCCGAGCGTGATTGCGCGGCGACCATGGCCTACGGCATGGAGGCGGTCGCCGGCGGGGTGGACCTGCTCTGCCTCGGCGAAATGGGCATTGGCAACACCGCGATTGCCGCGGCGCTCTGCCTCGGGCTTTACGGCGGCTCGGCCGGAGACTGGGTCGGTCCGGGCACGGGCGCGGAAGGCGAGATGCTGGAGCGCAAGATCGCCGCCGTCGAACAGGCCGTCGCCTTGCACAAGGACCATCTTTCCGATCCGCTGGAACTGCTGCGCAGGCTCGGCGGCCGCGAATTCGCGGCGATCGCCGGAGCCATCATCGCCGCGCGGATGCAGAAGGTGCCGGTGTTGCTCGACGGCTATGCCGTGACCGCCGCCGCCGCCGTGCTGAAAGCCGCCAATCCCTCGGCGCTCGATCACTGCATGATCGCCCATGTCTCGGCCGAGCCGGGGCATCTGAAACTGATCCAGAAGCTTGGCAAGACGCCGCTTCTGGCGCTCGGCATGCGTCTCGGCGAGGGAACGGGCGCGGCGCTCGCCGCAAGCCTGGTGAAATCGGCGGCGGCCTGCCACACCGGCATGGCGACCTTCGAGGAGGCGGGCGTTTCCGGGCGGGGCTGACGCGACCTTGGCGCCGGGCGATGTTTGTGACGGTAATTCCCGTGCGTCGTCAAAGGCTTGTCGCGCAGCTGTAACATGCCGGTGGCAGGGTGCGCCGACTTGGTCTTGAGCCGGAAGGAGACGGAATGGCCGAACCGCCGATCGAGAAGCAAAAGGGCATTCGCCATCTGTTCGCCGCCGGCGGCTATTCCTGGCAGGGCTTCCTGCGGCTGCTCAAGGAAGAGGCTTTTCGTCATGAACTGATCGGCTTCGGCATCGGCCTTGGCATATTTGCCCTTGTCGGTGCGAGCGGCCTTGAGTTCATGATCTTCGTGATCCTGATGTTCGCACTGTTTGCCGCCGAGGCGCTGAACACGGCCGTCGAGGAGATCATCGACCGGGTTTCGCCGGAACGCTCGGTCGAAGGCAAGCACGCCAAGGATCTCGGCTCCTTCGCCACCTTCTGCCTGATCTGCTGCAATGTCATCTACGCCGTCTATGTCGTGTTCTTCTAGAGCGCCGTCCGTCATGGGCGGGGGTGGCGATAGACGAGCGTCGCAGGATGGGGGCGCTGCGCCGTTTCGTCGAGGCTTGCGCCCAGTCGTTCGGCGAGCCTGATGGAGCGGCGGTTTTCCGGATCGATATAGCTGACGAAGCTTTGCTCCTCGCGCGCGGCAAAACCCCATTGCAGCATGGCAGCGGCGGCCTCCAGCGCATAGCCATGGCCCTCGGCGGCCTCGTAGAGAAACCAGCCAAGCTCCAGTTCGGGAAACAGCGGACCCTTGCACAGTGCGACCTGGCCGAGAACGGCGGCGTTGTCTTTGTCTTCGAGCATCAACGCGCCGTGGCCGAAGAGCTGCCATTGCGCGACATCGTTGCAGAAAAACGGCCAGGCTGTCTCGTCCGTGTGCGGGCCGCCCATGAATTGCGCGCGCGACGAGGCGAGAAAGGCAAGGTAGGCCGGCCAGTCGGCGAAGCGCGGCGCGCGCAGACGCAGTCGGCTCGTTTCAAGCGTGGGAATGACGGTCATGGCTGTGGTCGCGTTCATGCGGCATTGGCGGGCTTGAGTCGGTCCGTTTCGCGTTCGCGGTCCAGCGCCTCCATGATGTCCGCCTCCAGCCGGGCCTCGAGGGCGAGATCGGCGTCGGACGGGCGGCCGGCATCGTCGTTGGCGACCTTGCGGGCACGTCGTCTGAGGGCGGCTGCCAGCCGGTCGCGGCCGCTGCGGCCTTTCACCGTGCGGACGCTCTCCTCGGCCTCGATCTCGATGCTCTCCGGGATGAACGGCATATGGCGCTCCGCCGACAGCGGCAGGGCAATGTCGTCCGTGCTGAGGCTTGCCGCCGGCAGGTCCGCCACGCGGGCTTCGGGCAGTTCGATGCTTGCAAGCGTGCCCCGGCCCGGCGCGGACTTGAGCACGAGCGCGCCCTGGTGTGCCTCGATCAACTGCCGGACGATCGAGAGACCAAGGCCGAAGCCTTCGACATGGTCCGCCGCCCGGCCGCGCGAGAAGGCGTCCGTAGCTGCCGCAAGCGCCTCCTCGTCCATGCCGCAGCCGTAATCGCGCACGCTCAGATACTGCCCGCCCTCGGCCGTGTTGCCGGCCGAGACCAGAATGTCGGAGCCTTCGGGCGAGAACTTGATGGCGTTCGACAACAGGTTGATCAGCATCTGCTTGACGGCGCGGCCATCGGCTATGACCGGGGCGAGCCGCCCCCCGGCGTCGCAGTGAATCGAGATCGCCCGCGAGGCGGCCTCGGGTCCGACCATTGCCATCGAGGCATCGATGACATCGACCAGATAGACGGGCTGTTCGGTGAGCCGGTAGCCGCCGGCCTCCAGCCGGGAGAGATCGAGCACGCTGTCGATCATGTCGAGAAGATGGGTTCCGGAACTGTGGATGTCGGAGGCATATTCCTTGTAATAGGGGTTTTTCAGCGGGCCCATCATCTCTTCCTTCATGATTTCGGAAAAGCCGATGATGGCGTTGAGCGGCGTGCGCAGATCATGCGACATGGCCGCCAGAAAGGCCGCCTTGGCCTTGTTGGCGTCCTCGGCGGTCCGGGCCGCGTCTTCCGCCTTTTCCAGGCTTTCGGCAAGCTGACGGTTCAGCGCGTCCTTTTCGCCTTCCTTCGTCTGCAGCGCCCGGTCGCCTGCGCCGAGCTGATGGCTGAAATAGGCGATGAACACCATGACGACAGCCAGGGTCGCCGCAAGGCCGATGTCGAAAGGATCCCTGCCGAGATAGGCGATCGCGCCGAACGCTATCACGGCCGGCATGAAGACGTGCCAGGTCGTCTTCGGCAGTGAAACCGCGCCGAGCGCCAGCAGCGAGAGCGCGATGATCGCCATCGCCCCTTTGAAGAAGGGGAAGGCCGCGCCGGTACAGGCGCTGCAGTCGAGAAGCGCGGTCAGCGCCCATGCGCTGCCGGCCAGCCAGTAGGCGCCGATCACGCGGTTGTTCCATTTGGCAAGCGTTTCGGCATCCTTGCCCTCGCGCGCGGCGTTTCGGATGACGGCAAAGGCGACGCCGTGCAGGACGAGCGCCGTCAGCGCCCAGAGAGCAAAGACCATGTCCCTGCCGATATAGAGAAAGCCGACCGCGGCGATGACCAGCAGGATCGCAATGGCGGGAATGCCCTTCTCTATGACGGAAAGCGCGTGACGAAAGGCGTCGACCGTCAGCGTGGCCGATGTCGTTTCGGAAGCGGACGGGGCGGGCCCGGTCTCCGTGTCCTGAGGATCATGACGCTGTGTCGTGTCGCGTTTCATGTGGGCCTCGCTGAGGTTCGCCATCGCAAATCGTGGTTGTCGCTGTTAATGAACCTACGAACGAATTGTTAAGAAATACCTTCCGTAAAGGATTTGTTAGCCGTGTTTTTTAATCCGGTCGTAATCTTTGCCGCATTCGCCAACCCTTCCGCAGGCCCCCGGAGCGCCTGATGAGCGATACGGAAAGGCTTTCGCGCGCGATCCCGGCCTGCCGCATCTGCCGGGACTGTCCGGTAGGCGGGGCGGAGCGCCGGCTGCCGCATGAACCGCGTCCCGTTGCCGTCCTGTCGGCGCGCGCGCGGATCCTGATCGCCGGCCAGGCGCCGGGCCTGCGCGTGCACGAGACCGGCATTCCCTTCAACGATCGCTCGGGCGACCGGCTGCGCGACTGGATGGGGATCGGCCGCGAGGCATTCTACGATCGCTCCCGCTTTGCCATCCTGCCGATGGGCTTCTGCTTTCCGGGCTATGACGCAAAGGGCAGCGATCTGCCGCCGCGCAGGGAATGCGCGCCTGAATGGCGGGAAGAGGCCATGGCGGCGATGCCGCAGATCGAACTGGTTCTGGCGATCGGCATGTATGCGCAGAAATGGCATATGGGGAAGATGAGCCGCAAGACGCTGACCGAGACCGTCCGCAATTGGCGCGACAGCTTCCTTGCCAACCGCGCGCCGCGCATCCTGCCGCTGCCGCATCCCAGCTGGCGCAACACGGGCTGGCTGAAGAAGAACCCATGGTTCGAGGACGAGGTGCTGCCGGAACTGAAAAAGGCGGTCCGGCTATACGGCGGCGGCTGAAAATCGCTCTTTCTTTCGGCGGTATTTTTGCTATAACAGCAAAAATTTTTTACGGAGAGCGGAAATGGACCGTCTGGATAGAAAGATTTTGCGCCTTCTTCAGGAGGACTCGACGCTGGCCGTTGCCGATATCGGCAAGAAGGTCGGGCTTTCCACCACGCCCTGCTGGCGCCGCATCCAGAAGATGGAGGAAGAGGGCGTGATCAGGCGGCGCGTGGCGCTGCTCGATCCGGAAAAGGTCAACGCCAATGTCACGGTCTTCGTCGCCATCCGCACCAATTCCCACTCGGTCGAATGGCTGAAGCGGTTTTCCGAGGTCATCGGCGACTTCCCCGAAGTGCTCGAGTTTTACCGCATGAGCGGCGACGTCGATTACCTGCTGCGGGTCGTGGTGCCGGATATCGCCGCCTATGACGCCTTCTACAAGCGACTGATCGCCAAGATCGAGATCCGCGACGTTTCTTCGTCCTTCGCCATGGAGCAGATCAAGTTCTCGACCGAACTGCCGCTCGACTATATGGTGGTGGAGCCGTCCAGGACCGGAGACTGAGCCCGCCGGACTGCGCGGCACCAAGTAGAAGTTGCGCTCTTCCCGGTGATGTGACCATTTGTTAAGCATTCGCTGTTAAACAGTCATAAAGCATAATTCGTGAGGATTGCGTTATGACGAGAGCAGTTGCGACGGCCTTTCTGGTCGTCCTGGCCGGGGGGCCGTCACTGGCGGCGGACCTTGCGGTCACGGCGCCGGCGCCGGTCTATCAGGAAGTCTATGTCGAGGAAGAGGAATTGCCGTGGGACGGCCCCTATCTCGGCCTCAGGGGCGGGTATGACTGGACACAGGTCCGCGGCACGATTTCGGGCGCGTCCGGCAGTTCCTCGTGGTCCAACGGTATTGCGGGACCGATCGTCGGCGCCTTCGCCGGCTATAATTTCCAGTTCGACAACAATCTCGTGGCCGGCGCCGAGGTCGACGGCGACTATACCTTTGATATGAGCCAGTATGTTGCCGGCGGCGTCTCGCGCAACCACGGCATCAACTGGGGCGGATCCTTGAGGGGCCGCATCGGCTACTCCCTCGGCAACGCGCTGATCTACGGCACGGCCGGCGCCGCGGTCGCGAACTTCTATCTCGGCACGGGCTCAAAGCGCCCGCATGAGGTGATCTACGGCTACACGGTCGGCGCCGGCGTCGACTATGCCTTTACGGAGAATGTCTTCGCCCGGCTTGAATATCGCTACACCGGCTATCCGAGCGCCGATTTCTCCCGCTATTTCGGCAAGGGCAACACGGCGGATCAGGAGACGTCCTCGAACACCGTCACCGCAGGTCTTGGTGTTAAATTCTAGCGATCTTCCTTCGGCGGCGACGATCAGACGGCCTTGCGGCTTTACGCAGGGCCGTTTTTTTACTATTGAGCGGCCTCGTTGAACTGGCCGTGCAGGACGGCCTTTCGTCCACCCGCATTCGTTGGCGGGACTGGTTTAAGGAGAAGATATGTCTGATCAGATTTCCCTCGTTTTCCCCGATGGCTCCAAGCGCGACTACGCCGCCGGCACGACCGGCCGGGATGTTGCCGAGTCAATCTCCAAATCCCTCGCCAAGAAAGCCGTCGCCATTGCCCTTGACGGCGCGTTGCGCGATCTCGCCGATCCGGTCGAGGACGGCCGCATCGAGATCGTCACCCGTACCGATGACCGCGCGCTGGAGCTGATCCGCCACGACTGCGCCCATGTGATGGCCGAGGCCGTGCAGGAATTGTGGCCGGGAACGCAGGTGACCATCGGTCCGGTGATCGAGAATGGATTCTACTACGATTTCGCCCGCGAAACGCCCTTCACGCCCGACGATCTTCCGAAGATCGAGAAGAAGATGAAGGAGATCATCAAGCGCAACGCCCCCTTCACCAAGGAGGTCTGGTCGCGCGAGAAGGCGAAGCAGGTCTTCGCCGAAAAGGGCGAGGTCTACAAGGTCGAGCTCGTTGACGCGATTCCCGAAGACCAGGACGTCAAGATCTATTCCCAGGGCGACTGGTTCGACCTTTGCCGCGGCCCGCACATGACCTCCACCGGCCAGATCGGCGACGCCTTCAAGCTGATGAAGGTGGCCGGCGCCTATTGGCGCGGCGACAGCAACAACCCGATGCTGACCCGCATCTACGGCACGGCCTGGGCGGAGAAGCAGCAGCTCGATGCCTATCTCAACTTTCTTGAGGAGGCTGAAAAGCGCGACCATCGCCGACTCGGCCGCGAGATGGACCTGTTCCATTTCCAGGAAGAAGGCCCGGGCGTCGTGTTCTGGCATTCCAAGGGCTGGCGCATGTTCCAGTCGCTGACCTCCTATATGCGACGCCGTCTCGAGGGCGAGTATGAGGAAGTCAACGCGCCGCAGGTGCTCGATACCGCGCTGTGGCGGACGTCCGGCCACTGGGAATGGTACCGCGAGAACATGTTCGCGGTCGCCTGCGCCGACGAGGAAGCCGAGGACAAGCGCGTCTTCGCGCTGAAGCCGATGAACTGCCCCGGCCATGTCCAGCTGTTCAAGCACGGTCTGAAGTCCTATCGCGAACTGCCGATCCGCTATGCGGAATTCGGCGTCGTGCATCGCTATGAGCCATCGGGCGCGATGCACGGGCTGATGCGCGTGCGCGGATTCACCCAGGACGATGCCCACGTCTTTTGCACCGAGGAACAGCTTGCCGAGGAATGCCTGAAGATCAATGACCTGATCCTGTCGGTCTACGAGGATTTCGGCTTCAAGGAAATCGTCGTCAAGCTTTCCACCCGGCCGGAAAAACGCGTCGGCTCGGATGAGAACTGGGATCACGCCGAGGCGATCATGACCGAGGTGCTGAAGACCATCGAGCAACAGTCGGGCGGGCGCATCAAGACCGGCATCCTGCCGGGCGAGGGCGCCTTCTACGGTCCGAAGTTCGAATATACGCTGAAGGACGCGATCGGGCGGGAATGGCAGTGCGGCACCACCCAGGTGGACTTCAACCTGCCGGAACGCTTCGGCGCGTTTTATATCGACTCGACCTCGGAGAAGAAGCAACCGGTGATGATCCACCGCGCCATCTGCGGTTCGCTGGAACGTTTCCTCGGCATCCTGATCGAGAACCATGCCGGCCATATGCCGCTGTGGTTCGCCCCGCAGCAGGTGGTGGTCGCGACCATCACCTCCGAGGCGGACGACTATGGTCGCAAGGTCGCCGAGAAGCTGCGCGCCGCCGGGCTTACGGTCGGGACCGACTTCCGCAACGAGAAGATCAACTACAAGGTCCGCGAACATTCGCTGGCCAAGGTGCCGGTCATTCTCGTCTGCGGCATGCGCGAGGCGGAAGAGGAAGCGGTCAATATCCGCCGCCTCGGCTCGCGCGACCAGCAGTCGATGGCGCTCGCCGATGCGATTGACATGCTGACCGACGAGGCAACGCCGCCGGACCTTAAGCGCAAGCGCGCTCTGGCGTAAGGGAAAACAGGACGGCGCGGTCTTTTGGTCGCGCCGTTTTGTCTTTCAGGGTCGGTATTCGACGATCGCGGCGCGGCGGCGGCCGATGACGGCCGAAACCTTGCGAGCGATCACGGCGATTCTGTCCCGCGTTCTGTTCAGCGCGATTTCCGCTGCCGAGCGGCCGTAGGATTTGCGCTTGCCGCGCTCCTCAATCGACGTCGTGACATCTTCCGCGCCGGCGCCGCCGGCGACGTAGCGGTTCTGCACGCAAAGGGCGGGCACGACCTGCATCACGGAAAGATCGTTGCGGATGCCAGCCCTCGGATCGAACAGGGCCGCGTCGACCGGAACGAACAGCTTTTCGCTGCGGGCCAGCATCGTCTCGGCGCCCTGCCGGGTGATGACATAACCGGCGGAGCCGATATGGCAGCCGACGAGGCGC
This sequence comes from Martelella lutilitoris, assembly GCF_016598595.1. Taxonomy (NCBI): domain Bacteria; kingdom Pseudomonadati; phylum Pseudomonadota; class Alphaproteobacteria; order Hyphomicrobiales; family Aurantimonadaceae; genus Martelella; species Martelella lutilitoris. The sequence continues at coordinate 2,644,795 of NZ_CP066786.1, read as the reverse complement.
TTGACCGCATGATCGCCGAGCATGACCTCTGTCTTGTGCGCCAGTTCCGCCGGCTTCATGCTGGTCTCGATCTTGACGATGTCGACGTTGGCGGGAAGCCGGCTTGCGAGGCCGTCAAGCACGGCGCGGGTCGCCGCGCTGATCTCGACATCATCCTCGAAAATGGCGGCGGCCGGCGCGCCGCTTTCCACAAGCGCGCTCCAGGCGCGGCGGTGGCTGAGGTAGCAGCCGATTTCCCCGCGCGTCATCTCCCGGCTGAAGGGGGCGGGAAAGGCCGAAAGCCGGGCGGCCTCGTCATCGCCGAGCAGACGGGCATCGCTTGCCGCAAGCCGGGCGAAGTCCAGCCCACGCGCCGCCATGATGGCCGTGATCGCGGCGAGGCGCTCGGTATCCCGGTCGAGGTTGATGACGAATGTGAGCAAGGGCTGGCTTTCATGGACAAGGGGAACGACCGCTTCCGGTCGTCGGCTATATAGCGGAACTCCGGCCGGTGGGAACAGGGAAAACAACGTCGTCGCGCCGGAAGCCTCTATGCTCACCGGAAGGCGACGATGCGTTTGCGATAGCCGCGCAGAGCATTGCGCGCCTTGAGATAGAAAGCCCTTGACCGGTCGAGAAGGCGATACCGAAGCTGCGCCAACCGATTTTCGCCGTAAGACTTCCTGCCGCTCGGGACATTATGCGACGGAAATCCGGCTCGGTCGACATTGGTGCGCTCCGCAATATCGTCCTGGATGCAGATCGCCGGTTCCAGCTGATAGACAATCGGCCGGCTTTCGACGGCGACCTGCGGGCTGAACATCATCGCATCGACGCCGACGGCAAGCTTGCGGCTGTTGGCCAGCAGCTTCTCGGCGCCCTTGCGGGTAACGATGTAGCCCGCCGCGCCATGATGGCGTCCGGTCAATCGCACCAGCTTCCGGCCGAGAACCGCGCTTTCGGCTTTTTCCGGCAGCGGGACTTTCTGCAGGCAGGTTTCGAGCTTCACGATATCCGCATCATCCGGTATCCACGGCTCCGGCGCATCGAACAGCCTGTCGATATCCTCCCCGAGATGCACATCGTCCTCGAAGATGGCAGCGAGTGCGGCATCGGTTTCCAGAAACCGTTCCCAGGCATGAACATGGCTGAGATAGCAGCCGACCTGCGAAGGACTGAGATCGAAGCTTCCGGCTGCCGGAAAGGCGAGGCGTTCGGACCGTTCGACGTCCGTCATCTTGCGCCCATCGACGGCCGCAAGTCGTTCGAAGGCGAGGCCTTTGGCGGCGAAGACAGCGGTTGCGTGCGCGAGGCGATCGCGGTCGTCTTCGAGGTTGAGCAGGTAGATTTTCATGGTCGGCTAGTCTCGCTTCGGTCCGGTTTCAATCCACGCTTTCGTCCGGCAGGTCGGCCTTGTCCTCGTCAAGCAGCAGCTCGACCTGCGTCGACTGGCCCGGCGCAACGGTGAAATTCTTCTCGTAGACGGTGTCCTTGTTGCGGGCGATCGCGGTGTATTCGCCCTCCGCCAGGATCATCGAGGGAAAGGCGCTGCGGCTCTCGGTCAGCACATCGCCGGAGGCGCCGAGCACGGTCCAGAGCGTGTCGGCAAGCGCCTCGCCGCCCTTTTCGGCGGCAAGCGTGAGCGTGACGGTGGCGGCATGCTGCTTCAGCGTCGCCTCGGTGATCTCGCCGGCCCTGACCTTGAGCCGGGCGTGGGCCTCGGCGTTGAGATCGCCGTAATAGGAGATGACCTCGTAGGTTCCGGCGCGCAGCCGCAGGATCGTCTCCGGCTTGACGTTTTCGATGACGAGTTCGCGTTTTTCACCCCGGTCCTCATAGATGGTGAACCGGAGCAGGTCGGGGTCGGCGCGGCTGTGATCGCCGAGCGTGGCGTTGAGCACGAGGCCGCCGGCCTCGAGCACCAGGGAGACGTCCACCTTGTCCTCGCCGGTGCGCGGAACCGAGATCTTGCGGGTGGTCGAAGCGCGCCCGAAGGCGCAGTTGACGAAATACTCGCCGGCGGGCAGTTCGATCGACTTGCTGCCGCCTTCGGCGGAAGCCACCAGTTCCAGGCGGCCGTTGCTGTCGGGAACCGATTTGAACACGCGCCAGGTCAGTCCCTCGCGCATCACCGCGCCATCCTTCGTCAGGCGCGCCTCGAAGGAGACCGTCCGCTTGACGCCGGGCTCCTGCGTGCCGCGCATCAGCGAGAACGGGTCTTCGCCGGCGCTCTGTCCCGCGGCCGGCAGGGCGGAGAGCATCAGGAGGCTGAAGAGGGCGGCAGTAAGCCGCAGGGGGAGCGTTCGGTAATGAGCAAAGAGAGACATGTTTCTCGCCGGTTGACTTGCGGTGCGCAAGCGTTCACTGCAAATTCGTAAAAAGCGTTTTGGCCTGATTATCGTGGCCTTTTCAAGGGCAAGGGCCGCTGTTTTCGAACCAATGAGGTTTGCGTTGAACGAGAAGAATGAAGCCGTCGTCGAATTTCTGAAAACCCGCCGGTCCACGCCGGTGCTGCAGCTTGCAGAACCCGGACCCTCCCGCGCCGAGCTTGAGCAGATCCTGACGATCGCCGCGCGGGTGCCCGATCACGGCAAGCTCGCGCCCTGGCGTTTCATCGTCTATGCCGGCACGGCGCGCGCCGAGGTCGGCGAGGCGCTTGCCGAGATAACCCTAGCCGACGATGCAACGGCCTCGGCCGAACGCCTCAAGCTCGAACGCGAACGGCTGACGCGCGCGCCGCTGGTCGTCGGCGTCATCAGCCGCGCCGCGGTTCATCCGAAAATTCCCGAATGGGAGCAGGTCATGTCTGCGGGCGCCGCCTGCTACAATCTGGTCGCTGCGGCCAATGCCTTCGGCTACGGCGCCACCTGGCTCAGCGAGTGGTATGCCTTCGACGAGCGCGCCTTTCCGGCACTCGGCGTCAAAGCGGGCGAGCGCGTGGCCGGCTTCGTCCATATCGGCACGCGCAGCGAGGCGCCTTTCGAGCGCGTCCGGCCGGAGCTCGCCGATGTCGTGACCTGGCGCGGGGATCTCTGAGATGTTCTACACCACCGACAGGAACGCGCACGGCCTGCCGCACGATCCGTTCAAGGCGATCGTCTCGCCGCGGCCGATCGGCTGGATCGGCTCGCGCAGCGGCAGGGGCGAGGACAATCTCGCGCCCTATTCCTTCTTCAACGCCGTCTCTTCGGTTCCGCCGGTGGTGATGTTCTCCTCCGACACGGTCAAGGACAGCCTGCGCAACGTCGACGAGACCGGCGTCTTCACCGTCAATCTCGTGAGCCGGGATCTCGCCGAAAAGATGAATGCCACGTCGGCCTCGCTGGAACGCGGCGCGAGCGAATTCGAGGCGGCCGGGCTCACCCCGGTCACCGGCCGGCTGGTCGATGCGCCTTATGTTGGCGAGGCCTATGCTGTGCTGGAGTGCCGGATGACGGCAATCATGGCGCCGCCGACGCTTGAGGGCGCGGTCACGCAAAGCCGCATGGTCTTCGGCCAGGTCGTCGCGGTCCACATCAGGGACGAGGCGCTGACCCCCGAGGGCCGCCTCGACATGGCCAAGGTCCGGCCGCTCGCGCGCCTCGGCTATCGCGACTATTGCGACGGCGGCGACGTGTTCGAGATGGTGAGACCCGGCTGAGACGCCGATCCGTCATTCGGAAAAATGCGTGCGGCAGGTGGTGAAGAGATAGCTCGCCGACCAGGTGAGCAGCATGAAACCGCCGAGCGACAGGCTCATCTCCAGAATTCGCATCGGCCCGTGAAGCGCGATCCCGGTCTGGCCGAGCGTGGTGAAGGCCATGCCGGCGAAATAGACGTAGTCGGCAGGGCTGCCGGCGAATGATCCGCCGAAGGCCGCGGGCCAGAGCGTCTTGTGGACCAGAACGAACAACCCGGCCCACAGCGCCACCTCGACGAGATGGATGATCGCGAGCTGACCGAAGACCCAGACCGGCAGGCCGCGATGCGACCGCACCGCGCCCGGAACCGTCCGCGTCGCCGCCATCAGCAGCGTGTGGTGCAGCGCCGCCGTTGCGAGAAGCGCTGCCAGACCGATTGCCACTGCCGTAATCATTCTGTCCTCTTCCTGTGTTGCTTCATGCCGATGATGGCGGTGATGCCGTGGACCAGGATCGATCCGGCAACGACGGTGCTGACCGCGTGCCAGACGAAGGGGTCTCCTGTGCGCTCCAGACTGTCCATGGCGTAGAAGATCGCGGCGATGCCGACGGGGCCGAACCAGCCGACAAAGGCAAGGTCCGCGCCGGTGAGCTTCCTCTTCAACAGTGGCTGCAGGGCGAAGACGACCGGAAGGCGACGGAACAGAAGGATGGCGATCGGAAAGAGGACAGCGAGAACGCCGAGCTTGCCCCATCCCTCCCAGGGAATGACGAGGCCGAAGATGACGAAGGCCGGAAGGTCCATGACCTTGCTGATGGTCTCGTGGGTCTTTTCCTCCTCGATCGCATCGTGGCGGTTGACTGAAAAACAGAAAGCCCCGCCCGCGGCAAAAGCCGTCAGGATGCCATCGGCGCCGATCAGCCGTCCCGCCGCCAGGGCGGCGATTGCCAGCGCGATGGTGATCGCATGGTAGGAGTGCACCTCGGCCAGCTGGTAACGGTCCGAGATCTCCAGCAGTTTCGCGACCAGCCAGCCGATGACGAGGCCGGCGGCAATGGCAAGCGCCACATCCATCAGCAGGGTTTCGACGAGCCAGTCGCCAAGCAGCGATGGTCCCTCGCTTTCGCGGGTGAGGGCCATCAGCGGCAGCATGACGAAGAGATAGCCGAGGCCGTCATTGGCACCCGATTCGAGCGAAAGCATGCCCCTGATCTTTTCCGGCAGCAGCCGCTCGGCGACCGGGCCGGAGACGATGGCGCTGGCGGTCACCGGGTCGGTCGGGGTGATTGCCGCGCCGATCAGGGCGAGCACGGCCAGACCCGGTTCGAAGGCGAGGCCGAGCGTGGCCCAGGAGACGAGCGTGGAAGCGGCCCACATGCCGGCCATGCCGAGGGTCAGCATGATGGAGACCGGACCGAACATGGTGCGCCAGACGTGAGGCGGAACCCGAATGGCGATGCCGACAACGCTGATGGCGATGGTGAAACGGGCCACTTCGCGCACGATGACTTCCTGATGCGGCCAGGCTTCGGGCGTGATCCAGCCCGAAACGGCGGGCCCGGCGACGATGCCGGCCGCCATGGCAATGAGGGGCATGGAGATGAGGGAGTTCTGGATGCGGGCCGAAAGCGCGCCGAGCACGATGACGACCAGCGCTGAGAGCCCGACTACATGGAAGACTTCGGTCATGGTATCCGGCGGGATGTTTCATGGAAAGGGTTCTGCCGGTTCAACCGCTCCACGCCGGAATTGTTCCCCGTCGGAATGCCTCTCAGGCCGCGCCGAAGGCGTTCTTGATGATGCCGATATGGTCCGGGTTTTCGGTCAGCTTGCCGGCAAAGCCCGTGCGCGCGGCATGGTGGCACGAGCTCTCGAATGCCTCTGCCGGAGAACGTGCCGCCGAAAAATCGATGGCCGGCACGCCGAGATTGCGCGCGGCGAGCATGGTCGCGACGGCGCCCTGACGGGCAATCTCGCCGTCTGCCGGCTCCAGCGCGTCTCCGTCATAGCCGAGCGCGATCAGGCGGCGGTGCCTGTGGAGAAAATGGCGGGCATTCAGGAGCCCGCCGCCATTGTCGCCGATCATGGCGATCAGCGCGATCGAGCCTTCTTCCAACTCCTCGCGCGCCTCGACGACGCGCAGCAGGGTCTCGGCCATCTGGATGCGGGCGGCGCTTTCCACGCCGCGCAGGATGATGCCGTCGGGCGCGGCGCGGGCGGCGCGCGAAAAATCGTCGACATTATAGGCTTTTGATATCGGTTCGCAGATCAGGAAGATCGGCAGCGAAGGCAACACGCTCCTGAGCGACGCGATTCGCTCCTCAAGCCGTTCCTCGCCCTTGGCGGGAAGACACAGACAGTCGGGGCGGTTTGCCTGCGGATCGAAAGGAAGGGGGTCGTCTGACGCCATGCCGAGCAGCCAGACTTTCATGCGGCGAATGTCCATCGTCATTCCTCCAACCGGGTCTCCCACAGGAGGCAGGATGACCGAATGCGGGCCGCTTGGAAACGGCGTTCTGCGCCTTTCCACTTGTAATATGACAGTTTTGCGTCGCCCGCGCGCAAAAAAGCCGGGCAGGTATCCTGCCCGGCATCATCGATCAGGCGGACTTGCGCATTTCGGCCAGCGGGCCGGCCCATTTGTAGAGTTCGTCGAGCAGGCCGGTCGCGCCTGCCTTCATCTCGTCATTCGGCGTCAGCTTGCCGTCTTCGCCGAGGAATTTCGGGAAGAAGGGAATCGGCACGACCTGGGGAAGGGGGTGGGCGTTGAGGTTGACGATCAGCGTGCGCAGCTCCTGAGCGGCGCGCAGCCCGCCGGAGACGCCGCCATAGCTGACGACGCCGGCCGGCTTGTAGCCCCATTCCTTGTAGACCACCTGCAGCGCGTTCACGAGCGTTGCCGGGGCGAAGAAGTCATATTCCGGGGTCACGAAGATGAAGGCGTCGGCGGAAGCGACGCTCTCGCTCCACTTGCGGGTATGCTCATGCTCGTATTCCTGCAGCCGCGGATGCTTCGGCTCATCAAGGAAGGGCAGCTTGAAATCGTCGAGATCGACGACCTCGACTTCGAACTTGCCATGGTCGCGGGCGAAATCGCCGACCCATTTGGCAATAGACGGGCCGACCCGGCCCGGGCGGGTGCTGCCGATGATGATGTTGAGCTTCATGGAATTCTCCTGGCCGCGGCGCGAGGGACATGTCGTCTGCGCCAAATTACGAAAGAACAGACCGGAGGCAAGACGGCCCGCCGGTCTCAAATCAACACGTGAGGAAAATAGGGGGGTGAGATGAGCGAGGCAAGGGAGGGCAGAGATGAGACCAGGTCACACGCCGGTAACCGCAAGCGATCAAAAAACATTTGCGCCCCGCCGGAAGGCGAGGCGTGAGGCTTGGCTGACAAGGAGAGCTGGCCGGTTTCGACCGCTTCTCCTTACTGATAGACGACGATCGGGGTCGGGAGGTTGTTGACCCGGTTGTACAGGTCGATCACATCCTGGTTCAGCATGCGGATGCAGCCGGAGGAGACGGCCTTGCCGATCGAGGTCCAGTCCGGATTGCCGTGGACGCGGTAGAGCGTGTCCTTGCCGTTTTCGAAGATGTAGAGCGCGCGCGCGCCGAGCGGGTTCATCAGGCCCGGCTCCATGCCGCCGTTCTCGTTGGAGTATTTCTCAAGCTTCGGGTCGCGCTCGATCATCTCCTTCGGGGGGAACCATTTCGGCCATTCCTGCTTCCACTTGATCACGCCGTTGCCGCCCCAGGAGAAGCCGGCGCGGCCGATGCCGACGCCGTAGCGCATGGCCATGCCATTCTCGCCGACGAGGTAAAGGAAGCGGTTCGGCGTATCGACGACGACCGTGCCGGGCGCTTCGCCGGTCGGATCCCGCACTTCCTGGCGGTAGTAGAGCGGGTCGATCTGACGCCACGGAACGGCCGGGATCATGTAACCATTGTCCTCCAGCGGACCGTACATCGCGTCGAGCTCCGCCGCGGTGTAGGGCGTGCCGCCGATCAGCGGTTCCGCCGGGGCCACGGGCTGGGCCGGGTACTGGCTCACGCAGCCGGTGAGGATTGCGGTGGTCGAAACGGCGCCGAGAAGGAAGGTGCGGCGCGCCATCGTCTTGTCAACGAGCATTCAAGCCTCTTGATCATTGGAAAAGTCTAGTCCTAAACGGCTTTTAGCCGAGCGCGTTCCACCTTGATAGCGTCACCCGGTCACAATTGCGCCATCGGGTTGCTTGGCCGGGCAGGTGTGACCGAAAACACGCAGTTTTGCCGCGCCTGCTCCTGCCGGGGCCTTATTCCACCGCGCAGCCGGTATCCCTGCCGAGATTGCAGATGTCCTTCAGCGCCTGGGTGCGGACCGGGCTCCAGTCATCGGGATTGGAAACGGCGACCCAGGCGTCGATATAGTCACGCGCAAGGTAATTGTGCCCGAAGCCTGCCGGAAGCGCCTTTGACAACGCCATGTCGAGGGCAAGCTGGAACTGGGTCACCACCGGCACGAAGCGCAGGTAGGGCGAGACGTCGGGCGCCGGTTTCTCCTTCATCCATTCCGGCTCGCGGAAGCCGGAATTCGGCTCGAAAAATACAATGGGATCAGAGGCGTATTGGAGAAAGTTTATTCTGATTCGACCCCACGCGTCACCGCTCTGCGAAGGCTTGCGGAACTGCGAGGAGAAGCGGACGACCGCGCCGTCATCGACAATCGGCAGGACATAGGGCGTGCCCTCGTTGCGCGCCGAAACCGTCTGGCGCCACAGATAGGACGGGAAGGGCGGGCCAGCCCAGACAGCGCCCGCCACGGGCTGGTCCAGCATCTGGAAAACGTTGAAGGAATGCATCGACGACCAGGCGCCGAGGCTGATGCCGTGCATGTAAAGCTCCGGGCGGCTGTCCTCCGGCAGCGTGAGCCAGTGGTGGTAGACGGCATTCATGGTCGCGGTCGCCTGCTCGAGGCCCGTGTCGGTCTCGAAGATCAGCGCCAGCGGCGACTGAAGGAAGGAGTACTGCACCGCGACCGTCGCAACATCGCCGTTCTGCATGAATTCCAGCGTGTCATGGGCGCCGGGGTCGAGCCAGCCGGTGCCGGTGGGACTGGCGATCAGCAGGATCTTGCGGTCGAATGCGCCGAGCCGGATCAGTTCCTGCAGCGCGATTTCGGCTCTTTCCTTCGGGTCTTCGTCCTGCGAACGGCCGACATAGACGCGGATCGGGCGTTCGGCGGGAACGCCGCTGAAGGCCTCAATGTCCGCCGCCGAGGGCGCGCCGGTGACGAAGTTGCGCCCGGGCTGCCCCATCGCCTCCCAGCTGACGAGCGATTCGCGGCTGCCGGGAATGAAGGCGTCCGTCGGCGCGGGCGGCGCGGTTTCGAACAGGTCCTGCGCCGTCTCATAGGTCTCGTCCAGGAACTCGATGGCCGACGGCAGGACCCAGTCGCGCGAGGCGACGAAGATGACGAGCAGCACGATCACCAGACCGAGCAGATTGGCCGCGCGCGGCGGAATGACCCGGTAGAGCCGGCGCCGGAGCGCGTCGAATGCGGACTGGAACAGCGCGCCGATCACGAACAGGACGGCAAAGGTCACAAGTCCGATGACGAGAATGGCCAGCACCGCGCCGCCTTCCAGAAGCTCCATGTTGACGCGCGAGCGCACGGAATTCTGCCATTCGGTCCACATCGACAGGCAGAAGACGAGCAGGACAAGCGAGGCCGCAAGAACAATGGCGCGGCCGACGAGCCGCCAGGTGCCGCGCGGCTCGGGGATCTGCAGCGCGCGCCAGAGCGCCAGCAGAAACCGGCCGATCATGTAGCCAAGCGCCATCACCAGGCCGGCCAGCACGCCCTGCAGCGGCCAGCCGCGCGGAATGAGCGACGGTGTCAGCGAAGCGGCGAAAAACACCAAGCCCAGAGAAAGGGCAAAAATGCTGATGCTGTACCAGCGCCGGCCTTGGCGATCATCCTGTTCCATCTCGTTCAACCCGTCTCTCTGTTCTTTGTTATAATTATTTGTTTAATTGAATATTTTTTCAATTCGGCGTTTGAAGGCGTCCTGATCGGAACCCGCGGCGGCGAGAATGTCCTCGACCTCGAAGAAATCCATCGGATTGAAGCCGCCGACCGCCGGTTCGATGAAGATGTCGGGACGCGCGCATTTCACCTTCTCGGCGACGATCGAGCGCTGGGTGATGCTGAAGGAGCCGGCCCAGGTTTCGAACGAGCCCGGAATTTCGCCGGTGTCCTCGACATCGGTTCCGGTCACGTCGATTGCGACGGTGAAGTAGCGGGCCTTGTCGAGGAGATCGAAGGGCGTCGGATTGACGAAGCCGCCGTCGATCAGCACCCGCCCGTCGCGGCGGACGGGCGTCAGAAGCACGGGCAGGCAGGAGGAGGCGGCAATTGCCGAGAGAAGCGGTCCCTCGCGCATCACATATTCGTTCTGGCGATAGAAGTCGGTGGCGACGATGGTCAGCGGTATTTCGAGCCCGGCAAAATCCCGGGCCATGCCCTCGGGAAACAGTGCCGCGAACAGGATTTCGGGCTCCACGACGGCTGGCCGGAAGATGTTGATCAGCGACCCCCAGGTGTCGCCGGTATCGATCAGGAGCTTCTTCAGAAGGGACTGGCGGCGCGTGAACAGGTCAATGACATAGTCGCGAATCTCGCGGCCGCTCATGCCATCGCAATAGAGCGCGCCGAGGATCGAGCCCATCGAGGTGCCCGCGACTTCTTTCGGGCGAATGCCGAGCGTATCCAGGCTTTCCAGATAGGGGATATGGGCGAAGGCCTTCGCCGCGCCGCCGCCAAGGGCGAGCGCAAGCCCTTCTTTCTCGCGTGAATCGTCCTCGGCGATGTCGGCCATGGCGGGATCCTTTGACAGCGGCGCTTGCGCCCGGGCGGATCCGGCCATCAGACCGGCGCCTGCGGCAAGCAGGAAGTTACGACGTTGGACCATGGCTCTTTCCGTTTGAAGGCGCTTGTGCGGACTATAATTTGCCCGGGTTTGGCAGGCAAGCAAAGGTGCCAATGACGGGTATTCACCGTTAATCCTCTGCATGAACTTCAGCCTAGTGATGTGAAGTTAACCATATAAGTTGATGAAATTTATGTGAAAAAATATTCTATCGCAGATTTTGACCTTGGCTCGTCGTCTTCATGCTCATGAGGCAAGAGCATGAAACGAACGCAGCGCGGACAAACCTGCTTCGCGGAGTTGCGGCGATCTCGTCTTGGGGTGGGAGGCATGGCCTGAACGCCACCGGCGGCCCGTCAAAGCCGATCGGCTCCTGGCGGGATGCGCTAGATATCCAGGTTCTCCGCGAAGGCTGCGTTTTCCTGGATGAAGCGGAAACGGGCGTCGGCCTTGGTGCCCATCAGGTCGTCGACGGCGGTCTTGGTGCCCTCGAAGTCAACCGCGTCGATATCGACCCTCAGCAGCATGCGCTTCTTCGGGTCCATCGTGGTTTCCTTCAACTGGGCGGGCAGCATTTCGCCAAGACCCTTGAACCGGCTGATCTCGACCTTGCCGCGCCCGGTGAAATAGCTCTCCATCAGCTCGGCGCGGTGAGCGTCATCACGGGCATAGGCCGTCTTGCCGCCCTGGGTGATCTTGTAGAGCGGCGGCACGGCCAGATAAAGGTGGCCCTGGCGGATCAGCTCCGGCATCTCCTTGTAGAAGAACGTGATCAGCAGCGAGGCAATGTGGGCGCCGTCGACGTCCGCATCGGTCATGATGATGATGCGCTCGTAGCGCAGGTCCTCTTCGCGGTATTTCGTCCGCGTGCCGCAGCCGAGCGCCTGGATCATGTCGGCGAGCAACTGGTTGGACGTGAACTTGTCGCGTCCGGCGCTCGCCACGTTCAGGATCTTGCCCCTGAGCGGCAGGATCGCCTGGTTGGTGCGGTTGCGCGCCTGCTTGGCCGAGCCGCCGGCCGAATCGCCCTCGACCAGAAACAGCTCCGCCCCTGCCGCCGTGTTCTGCGAACAGTCGGCAAGCTTGCCGGGAAGCCGCAGCTTCTTGACGGCGGACTTGCGGTTGACCTCGCGCTCCTTGCGCCGGCGAAGCCGTTCCTCGGAGCGTTCGATCACCCAGTCGAGAAGCTTTTCGGCTTCCATCGGATTGGCGGAGAGATAGAGGTCGAAGGGGTCGCGCAGCGCGTTCTCGACAATGCGCTGGGCCTCCACGGTTGCCAGCCTGTCCTTGGTCTGGCCGACAAATTCCGGCTCGCGGATGAAGACCGAGAGCATGCCGATCGCCGAGATCATCACGTCGTCGGTGGTGATCTGCGCGCCGCGCTTGTTGCCGATCATCTCGGCATAATTTTTCAGGCCCCGCATCAGCGCCTGGCGCAGACCCGCCTCATGCGTTCCGCCCTCGGGAGTGGGAACGGTATTGCAGTAGGAGTGAACGTCGGGATCGCCGCCATACCAGGAGACGGCCCATTCGACCGCGCCATGGCCGCCGGTCTTCTCCGTCTTGCCGGCGAAGATTTCACGGGTGACGGTGAAATCCTTGCCGATGGTGGCCGCCAGATAGTCCTTCAGCCCGCCGGGGAAGTGGAACACGGCCTTGTCCGGTACGTCGTCATTGCCTTCCACCAGTGATGGGTCGCAGGACCAGCGGATCTCCACGCCGCCGAAGAGATAGGCCTTGGAGCGGGCCATGCGCATGACGCGGGCCGGATCGAATTTCGCCCGCGGTCCGAAGATCTCGGCGTCGGGGTGAAAGCGCACGCGCGTGCCGCGACGGTTCTGGATCGGTCCAAGGTCCTGTAGTTCGCCCTGCGGCACGCCGCGCGAGAAGGCCAGCCGGTAAAGACGCCGCTCGCGGGCGACTTCCACTTCCAGCATGTCGGACAGCGCGTTGACCACGGAAACGCCGACGCCGTGCAGGCCGCCGGAGGTCTCGTAGGCCTTGCCGTCGAACTTGCCGCCGGCATGAAGCTTGGTCATGATCACTTCGAGCGTCGACTTGCCCGGCACCTGGGGATGGTTCTCCACCGGTATGCCCCGGCCATTATCCGTGACGGTCAGCACGCCTTCGGCGTCGAGATGCACCTCGATGAAATCCGCATGGCCGGCAACGGCCTCGTCCATCGAGTTGTCGATGACTTCGGCGAAGAGATGGTGCAGCGCCTTGTCGTCGGTTCCGCCGATATACATGCCCGGCCGCATGCGCACCGGCTCCAGCCCTTCCAGCACGCGGATCGAGGACGCGCCGTAGTCTCCGTCGGCCGCCTTGATGCCTGCGGCCGGCTTTCCGGCTGCCTTGCGGGCGGGGCGCGGCGCCGCCTCGTCATCGGCTGGCTTCTTGCTGTTGCCCGAAAGATCGGCGAAGAGGTCTTTGCTGTTATCCATAAGGTCCGGCAGAATGTTGAGGTTGGTTTGCATGCGCCTTATAGGCGAATCAGTGCTCTATTCTGGCAAAGAATGGGCCGTTAGGCGATGCCGTGCCAAATTGTCGCAGTCCGGCTGTGGATGAAGGCGCGGCGGCATGGCAAAAGGGCTGCGGCCAAGGGGCGGTCCGTGCGGGACGATTCGATTTAAGCGGGCGTCAAACCGATTAGGCGGCGGTTGCAGCCACAAGTTTCTCGGCCCTGTTCCAGCGGTTTGTTCTGGGACAAGACGGCGATGTTCAGGCCGGCGCATGAGGAGAGCCGGCATCGCGGCATTTGCGCCCCGGCTTCGAATAGGGGAAGAAGGAGCGATAAGCCACGTTGGCTGACGCAAGACAGATTGGGAGAAAAAGACAGATGACATCCGAGATCCGACCGCTGGTCGCCGGGAACTGGAAGATGAACGGCACCCGGGCATCGCTTGACCAGATCAGGGCGATCGCCCACGGCGTCAGCGGACCCCTGTCGCGGAAAGTGGATGCGCTGATCTGCCCGCCTGCGACGCTGCTCTATGTGGCAACCACGCTGACGGTGGACACCAGGCTCCTGATCGGCGCGCAGGATTGCCACCAGAAGGCGCGCACCGGCGCGCATACGGGCGACATCTCGGCGGAGATGATCCGCGACTGTTTCGCCACCCACGTCATTGTCGGCCATTCCGAGCGGCGCAAGGAGCACAGGGAAAACAACAAGGTCGTCTCGACCAAGGCACGGGCCGCCTATGACCAGGGACTAACGGCGATCGTCTGCATTGGCGAGACGCGGTCGGAGCACGCGGCCGGGCGCACCATGGACGTGCTGCACCGCCAGCTCTTCGAAAGCATGCCGGACGATGCCACGGGCGACAACACGATCATCGCCTATGAGCCCGTCTGGGCGATCGGCACGGGCCAGACGCCCGGTCCAGAGCAGGTGGCGGACGTTCACGCGGCCATGCGGCGCGATCTCATCGAACGCTTCGGCGACGCCGGCGAGCGCTTCCGCCTGCTCTATGGCGGGTCGGTGAAGCCCGGCAATGCCAAGGAACTGATGAGCGTGCCGCACGTGAACGGCGCCCTGATCGGCGGGGCAAGCCTGAAGGCTGCGGACTTCCTCTCGATATACCATGCCTATGAGGATATTCTGTAGGGCCGTTCTTTGAGCGTAGGTTTCATCCATCCTTCCAACATGCTGGAATAAAACCGGAATAGTGGCTTTCGGTCCGGATTTTCGGGTGATGTTCGCGTGCCTGGCGGCATGGCGCGGCACGGCGGCGGACGGGGTCCGGCACGGCTTGCGGCGAGCCTGCCAGGGGCAAAGCCGCAATCGGGCCGTCGCGGCTTTGCCGGGCAGGCATGAAAAAGGGGTTGGATTGACAGCGCGCCTCATGTAGAGAAACGCCAGATATTCTTGGATTGCCCCGTTTGCACCTCGCGGGCGGGGCCGGATTGGACATTCATGCAGACGGTACTGATCGTAATTCACCTGATAATCGTCGTTGCGCTTGCCGGTGTGATCCTCATTCAGAGGTCGGAAGGCGGCGGGCTCGGCATCGGCGGCGGATCCGGCTTCATGACGGCGCGCGGAACGGCGAATGCGCTGACCCGCACGACCGCCATCCTCGCAACGCTGTTCTTCATCACATCGCTCGGTCTGGGCATCCTGGCCCGCTACCAGGGCAATCCGTCGGACATTCTCGACCGGATCGAACAGAATGCCGAGAGCGACGGACAGGGCATCCTGAACCAGCTTGGCGGCTCGATCACCACCGAGACACCCGCAGCGGGCAATGCCGGCGGTTCGGCCGTGCCGACCACCGGTGATAGCGCGGCGCCGGCCAGCGACGGCCAGCAGCCCGCGGTTTCGACGCCGGCGGCGGATTCGAACGCGACGGGCGTTCCCACCGGCGACTGATCGCCGAAAATCTGAAAAATCTATCCGGCGGAAGACAATCGTCCGCCGGATTTTCTTTGGGCCCAACCTTGCGCCGCCGCAGACGCTGAGCGCACGGAGGGGCATTCTTGTGGCAATGAACCGGCTGCCGGCGCTTTTTTATGGAAAGCCTCTGGCAGAATCGGCCAGGAAACGGTATCGGAATAAGCCCATGGCGCGATATATCTTCATCACCGGCGGCGTGGTTTCCTCACTTGGAAAAGGGATCGCCGCAGCAGCACTGGGTGCTTTGTTGCAGTCACGGGGTTACCGGGTCCGTCTGCGCAAGCTCGACCCTTATCTCAACGTCGACCCCGGCACGATGAGCCCGACCCAGCACGGCGAGGTCTTCGTCACCGATGACGGGGCGGAGACCGATCTCGACCTCGGTCATTACGAGCGCTTTACCGGCCGCTCTGCAACCAAGACCGACAACATCACCACGGGTCGCATCTACAAGAACATTCTCGACAAGGAGCGGCGCGGCGACTATCTCGGCGCCACCGTCCAGGTCATTCCGCATGTCACCAACGAGATCAAGGAATTCGTTCTCGAGGGCAATGACGACTTCGATTTCGTGCTCTGCGAGATCGGCGGCACGGTGGGCGACATCGAGGCGATGCCCTTCATGGAGGCGATCCGCCAGCTCGGCAATGACCTGCCGCGCGGCAACGCCGTCTATGTCCATCTCACGCTGATGCCCTATATCCCGGCCGCCGGCGAACTGAAGACCAAGCCGACCCAGCATTCGGTCAAGGAGCTTCAGGCGCTCGGCATCCATCCGGATATTCTTCTGGTGCGCGCCGACCGGGAGATTCCCGAAGCCGAGCGGCGCAAGCTGTCGCTGTTCTGCAATGTGCGTTCGTCCGCCGTCATCCAGGCGCTGGACGTCTCCAACATCTACGACGTGCCGCTTGCCTATCACCGCGAGGGACTGGACGACGAAGTGCTGCACGCCTTCGGCATCGATCCCGCGCCGGTGCCGCGCATGGATGCGTGGAAGAACGTCTGCGAGCGCATCCGCACGCCGGAAGGCGAGGTGACGATCGCCGTCGTCGGCAAATATACCGGCCTCAAGGATGCCTATAAATCGCTGATCGAGGCGCTTACCCATGGCGGCATCGCCAACAGGGTGAAGGTCAATCTGGAATGGATCGAGTCGGAGATTTTCGAGAAGGAGGATCCTTCCCCCTATCTGGAAAAGGTCCACGGCATTCTCGTGCCGGGCGGCTTCGGCGAGCGCGGCTCCGAGGGCAAGATCCAGGCGGCCCGCTTTGCCCGCACCCACAAGGTGCCCTATTTCGGCATCTGCTTCGGCATGCAGATGGCCGTCATCGAGGCGGCGCGCAACCTGGCCGGCATCAAGGATGCGTCTTCCACGGAGTTCGACCGCAACGCCAGTGAGCCCGTCGTCGGCCTGATGACCGAATGGGTCAAGGGCAATACGCTGGAAAAGCGCAGCGACCGCGACGATCTCGGCGGCACGATGCGGCTCGGCGCCTACAAGGCACATCTGGGCGCGGACACCAGGATCGCCGAGATCTACGGCACGACGGAGATTTCCGAGCGTCACCGCCACCGCTACGAGGTCAATTTCGGCTATCGTGAAAAGCTCGAGGCCTGCGGCCTCGTGTTTTCCGGCACCTCGCCGGACGGCGTCCTGCCGGAGACGATCGAATATGCCGATCATCCCTGGTTCATCGGCGTGCAGTATCACCCCGAGCTGAAGAGCCGCCCGCTGGAGCCGCATCCGCTGTTCTCCAGCTTCATCGCGGCCGCTCTCGAGCAAAGCCGTCTCGTGTGAGAGACGGGCGCTTTCGCGCCTTTCGCCTGAGCCTGTCTCAGGCGGAAGCTTCGGCCATCTTCCGGCGCAGCAGCATTTCCATCGCGTCTGCCGGCATCGGCCGGGCGAGCCAGTAGCCCTGAAGCGCGTCGCAGCCAAGTTCCGTCAGGATCCGGGCATGTTGCCGCGTTTCAACGCCTTCTGCTATCACTTTGATATTCAAGGTTTTTCCGATATCGACGATCGACTTCACAATGGCCCGCTGGTCATATGAGCGGGGCAGCGGCATAACCAGTTCGCGCGCGATCTTCAGACCGTTCGGCGCGACCTTGAGCAGCCCGGTGATCGACGTGTAGCCGGTGCCGAAATCATCGACGTCGATATTGATGCCGAGCCGCCGGATCTGTTTCAGATTGTAGGCGCTGACATCGTCCTGCTGGTCGAGGAAGATCGATTCCAGCAGTTCGAAGGTGAGGGTGCCGGCCGGAAGCTCGGTGCGCTGCAACTCCGGCACCAGCGCCGGGTCGCTGAGCCGGTGCGGGGACAGGTTGAGCGACAGGCGCGGCGGCGCGAGCCCGTCTTCCCGCCAGCGGCGGTGATCCTCGAGCGCCTGCGAGAGAATGCTGGCGTCGATCATGTTCATGATGTTGAGCGACTGGGCAAGCGGGATGAAGCTTGACGGTTCGCTGAAGGAGCCGTCGGCCTGCCGCCAGCGTGCGAGCGTTTCGATGCCCCGGATATCAAGGGTCTCGGCGTCATACTGCGGCTGGTAGAACGGCACAAACTCGCTCTGGTCGATTGCCTGCATCAATCGGTCGGAAGGCTTGCGGTCGACCGCGTCGGAGAATCGGATGCCCGGAGTGTAGAATGCGATCTGGCCGGCGCCCTTTGACTTGGCCTGCTTCAGCGCGTGATCGCTGTCTCTGAGCATGGCGGCGGCGCCGCCGGCCCCTTCGCTCTCAAGCGTGGCGATGCCGATGCTGGCGGAAAGCCGGACGCGACCGTCATCGAGCACGACCGGCTTGGCGAGTTCGAGCTGGATTCGTTTCGCGGTCTGTTCAAGCCTGTCGCAGCCGCCGTCATAGCTGATGATCATGGCGAATTCGTCGCCGCCCATGCGGGCAACGAAGTCATTGTGCTTCGACAGGTCGAGTAGGGTCTGCGCCGAGTGGCTGAGCACGCGGTCGCCGGCGCCGTGGCCGTAGGCGCTGTTGATCCCCTTGAAGTCGTCGATATCGATCTGGAGCAGCCCGACATTGACATCGGATGCGGCGGCGATGGACACCCGGCGCTCCAGTTCGTCCTCAAGAAAGCGCCGGTTGGGCAGGGCGGTCAGGTAATCGTGCAGCGCGGCATACTCGATGTCGGACTTGGCGCGGTCGAGTTCGAAATTGCGCGCCTCGGCGAGCTGCTTTGCGGTCACCAGATCCTGCCGGAGGCGCACTTCCTCCGTCACGTCCCAGTTGATGCCGACAATCGTTTCCTGGCCGTCTTCGCCGATGTGAAGGCGCACGAGATGGCGGATATGGCGCAGCGACCCGTCATTCTCGCGGTGGATGCGGAACTCGGAGGAAGCCGGAGCGCCGCCGGGGGCCAGTCCGGTGGAGCCGGCGGCCGCCCGCTTCAGGTCTTCGGGGTGAACGAGGTCGAAAACGCGCTGGATGTCGAAACTCTCCGGCTGGTCGTCAAACCCGTAGATCTCGCAGATGCGGGAGTCGGCATAAACGGTGCCGGTCGCACGGTCGTGCTCGAAAACGCCGATTCGTGAGGTGGTGAGCGCCATTTCCAGGCGCTGGCGCGTATGGGCGAGCAAGGCTTCGGCATCCTTGCGGTCTGTCACGTCCTGATCGGTTCCGATGATGCGGGAAGGCCGGTTGTCGGGAAAATACTCCACCGCATCGCCCCGGCACTCGATCCATATCCAGTGGCCGTCGCAATGGCGCTCGCGATATTCGAAATTCATATATTTGAGGTCGCCGGCCTTCTGGCGCTCTATGGCGTGGGCGACGAAATCGCGGTCGTCGGGATGAACCAGCTGCAGCCATTGCTCTGTGCTGGCGAAAGGGGTGGCGCCGGTCGAGGCGTAGCCGCGCATGGCCCGCCATGTCTGGGAGTAGAAGTATTCCTGTCTGCGGTAGTCGTGATCCCACACGCCGAGGCCGGAACTGACAAGCGCGTAGTTCCAGCGCCGCGCGCGTTCGCTCTCCAGCAATTCGTGGCTTTTCTGGGTGTGGATATCGATGAAATAGAAAAGCGCACGTCGCCGCGCGCCTGTTTCATTTACCGGAAGGACGGTCGCCGCAACAAGCATCCATCGCCAGGGCCCGTCCGGACGCCGACCGATGCGCATCTCGCATTTCTGCTCCCGTCCGGAAACGCCGGAGGTCGGGCCGACAAGATTGCGCAAAAGCGGATGGTCGTCTGCGTGTATCCACTCCAGAATGGAGCGGCCCTGCGCCTTCGTTCCGGGCGCGAGCGTTTCGAAGTTCGCGTTGGTTGCGGTGATTGTCTGGCCATCGAGTTCCACGACCGCGACCGCCATGGGCGATTGCTCGAGTACTGCGAAGGCCAGTTCGGCCTCCCCTGACAAAAATGAACTCCTCGTTTCCCTCGCCAAACGGTCATCCTTTCGGGGATAACGGGCATTCGATACGGTTTGTTCCGCTTTTCGAATGGATCGAGCCGCCACAACCCGGTCCGCGCTCCGTCATGTCAATACTGCCCGCCGGGCACGAGAATTTACGTGCTCCAGAGGTGTTAGTGTGATGAATGAAGGGAGAATGTCAATTCTATCCATTAGCTGAGGATGATATTAGGGTTAGCGCAAGGCTGCCGTGATCCGCGCCGCAGCGCTTTCAACCGCACCTTCAGCGCAGGCCGGAGACGAAACGGCCGAACATCAGCGTGCCTTCCGGCCAGGGGCCGAAGCCGGCTTCGTCATTGATGTGTCCCGCCTCGCCGATGTCGTAGAAATCCGCGCCCCAGGCGCCTGCGATGTCGCGCGCGGGCTCGAAGCGGCCGAAGGGGTCGTTGCGGCTGGCAATCACGATCGTGGGGAAGGGCAGCGGTTCGCGCGGATAGGGGCCGAAGGTCATCATGTGTTTTGGCCGCACGGAGGGATTGTCGACCTCGGGCGGCGCGACGAAGAAGGCTCCGGCTATCCGGTTCCTGAAATCCGGAAGGGCCTGGACGACGGTCGGAATGCCAAGCGAATGGGCGACGAGCACCACCGGCCGCTCCGCGCGGTTGACCTCCTCGGCAAGGCGCGCCGTCCAGTCCGCGCGCTCCGGCTTCGACCAGGCTTCCTGCTCCACGCGCCGCGCAGTCGAGAGCTTGCGCTCCCAACGGCTCTGCCAGTGGTCGGGACCGGCATTCTTGTAGCCGGGAACAATCAGGATTTCGGTTTCGGAAATCTTCATGGCGCTTCACATGACATTTCAGGGGCGCAGCTCCCGGAAAAAAAACCGGACGCTGCGGATCGTTCTGCAGGTAACGGCGACGCTCAGCTTTCGCCGAAGACGCGCTGAAAAATCGTGTCGGCATGCTTGGTGTGGTAGCCGAGGTCGAATTTCTCGCGGATCTGCTCTTCCGACAGGGCGTCGGTCACCTCCTTGTCGGCGAGCAGTTCCTCGAGGAAGTCCTTGCCTTCCTCCCACACCTTCATGGCGTTGCGCTGGACCAGACGATAGGCATCCTCGCGCGAGACGCCGGCCTGGGTGAGCGCCAGGAGAACGCGCTGCGAATGCACCAGGCCGCGGAACTTGTTGAGATTGTCCATCATGTGGTCGGGATAGACCAGAAGCTTGTCGATCACGCCCGTCAGCCGCGCCAGGGCGAAATCGAGCGTTACCGTGGCGTCGGGTCCGATCATCCGCTCGACGGAGGAATGGGAGATATCGCGCTCGTGCCAGAGGGCGACATTTTCCATGGCCGGCAATGCATAGCCGCGCACCATGCGGGCAAGGCCGGTCAGGTTTTCCGTCAGCACCGGGTTGCGCTTGTGGGGCATGGCGGACGAGCCCTTCTGGCCCGGCGAGAAATACTCCTCCGCCTCCAGCACTTCCGTGCGCTGCAGGTGGCGGATCTCGGTCGCCAGCCGCTCGACCGAAGAAGCGATGACGCCGAGCGTGGCGAAGAACATCGCGTGACGGTCGCGCGGAATGACCTGGGTGGAGACCGGCTCGGCCTTCAGCCCCATGGCCTCTGCGACGTGTTCTTCCACGCGCGGGTCGATATTGGCAAAGGTGCCGACAGCGCCGGAAATGGCGCAGGTGGCGATTTCCGCGCGCGCGGCGACAAGGCGCGCCCGGCAGCGGTCGAATTCGGCATAGGCCTGGGCAAGCTTGATGCCGAAGGTTGTCGGCTCGGCGTGGATGCCGTGCGAGCGGCCGATGGTGACCGTGTCCTTATGCTCGAAGGCGCGGCGCTTCAGCGCGGCGAGCAGGCCGTCGAGATCGGCGAGCAGCAGGTCGCTTGCGCGCGTCAGCTGGACGTTAAAGCAGGTATCGAGCACGTCCGAGGAGGTCATGCCCTGATGGACGAAGCGGGCATCCGGGCCGACGATTTCCGCCAGATGGGTGAGGAAGGCGATGACGTCATGCTTGGTCACGGCCTCGATCTCGTCGATGCGCGCGACGTCGAAGGTCGCGGCGTTGCCCTTTTCCCAGATCGTCTCGGCGGCGCTCTTCGGGATCACACCGATCTCGGCCAGCGCGGTGCAGGCATGGGCCTCGATCTCGAACCAGATGCGGAACTTGGTTTCCGGCGACCAGATGTCTGTCATTTGCGGGCGGGAGTAGCGCGGTATCATCGGGGCAGGGATCCTTCTTAACGTCGTGCCGGCTGGAGTTTCGGGCCTGACACGCCCTGGAGCGGTTCAGCTTTTCACGGCAATGCTGAACCGCACTATCTTTTGTCATGCCGCATTTTCGCGGACGTCAGGTGTATCCACCTGATTGCGAAATGCTCTAGATCATTTTTGCCGCAAAGGAAACGGCGCGCGCCTAGAAACAGCCTCAGGGCCTGAAGGGAACGGCGATCCAGCGGCCGTCCGGTCCCTCGAAGCCATGCGAGAGCACGGTGACCAGCGCGACGTGGACGGCACCTGCCCCGCCGCCGCCATAGGTCATCACGCCGCCGAGCCGGTAATCCGTCGGGCAGTTCCGGCTCGTGGGGATACGGCTGTCCTCGTGGATCGTGCGGGTTTCGCCCTCCGGATCGGTATAGGCAAGGCGAAAGCCTTGCGCATCCGGCGTGACCGCCGCGCAGGCCGAAATGGGATCGAGCGCGAACGTCTCAAGCGAAAGCGTTCCGACCGGCGAAAGGTTAGGGTGCGCGCGATAGCGGATCGTCTGGCTGTCACCCGCGACCTCTTCGGTGACCGGATTGAAGGCTGCGAGCCAGCCGGGATGGGCAAGCAGGTTGTATTCCTGGATCAGCGGCAGGGCCTCGCCGACGGCAAGGCCGCGCACGGAACTGATCGTCGCGTTTTCGTCCTCCTCCCGCACGCGGTAAGGGGTCTCGTCGAGAAAGGCGTCGCGTTCGGTATCGATGAAGAAGATGTTGGAATAAGGGAAGCCGGAGCCGTCTTCCACGCCGAATTCCTCGAAGGCGAAGACGCCGCCATCATCTGAAAAGCCGAGCGGGGTGAAGGTCGCGAAATCGCCGGCCTCGGCCATCGGCGCCGAAAGCCCGATGGCGGCGGCCAGCATGGTCAGCGGCATGAAACGGGGCATTGTCTTTCTCCTGTTGGTCGCCTCCGGTCGTTGCTTCATTCTTCTCCCGCGCGCAGAGCCTCGATCGGGGCGCGATAGCTGCCGTTTTCCGCCTTGCCGAAGATCGCCGAACCGGCGACGAGCGCGTTGGCGCCCGCCTTGGTCACGGCGCCGACCGTGTCAGGCGCGATTCCGCCGTCGACTTCGAGATCGATCGGCCGGTCGCCGATCAGCGCATTGGCCTGCTCGATCTTGCGCAAGGTGGCGGGAATGAATTTCTGGCCGCCGAAGCCCGGATTGACGGTCATGATCAGGATCAGGTCGAGATCGTCGATCACGTGTTCGATCATCGAGACCGGCGTTGCCGGATTGAGCGCCACGCCCGCCTTCTTGCCGAGATTGCGGATGGTCTGCAGCGAGCGGTGCAGGTGCGGACCGGCCTCCTGGTGAACGGTGATGATGTCGCAGCCGGCCTTGGCGAAGGCTTCGATATAGGGATCGGCGGGCGCAATCATCAGATGGCAGTCGAAGATCGCATCCGTGTGGGGGCGCAGCGCCTTCACCACCGGCGGGCCGAAGGTGATATTGGGCACGAAATGGCCATCCATGATATCGAGATGGACCCAGTCGGCGCCGTCATCGACGACGGCCTTGACCTCCGGGCCAAGATTGGAAAAGTCGGCCGACAGGATGGACGGCGCGATACGGAGCGGACGTTTCACTTGCTTGTTCCTCAATGCGGGGCCCGAAGGCCATTTTCTCACGTCTTGCCGGCTCTCAGGCGATGCCGGCCGGCCTTACTCACGCGCGCTGTCGAAGACGGGAACGAATTCGCCGTTCTGCCAGCGCAGCAGAAAGAACGGGTTGTCGGCCAGCTCGTGCTGCTCGGTGAAGCGCACAGGGCCGATCGCTGTGTCGAAGGTATTGTTCACGAGAACTTCGTCAATCCCGCCGTCTGCCCGGGCGGCGGCAAGCGCCTGCCCTGCGACCTGAACGGCGGCCGCGCCCGGCACGACATAGCCTTCCGGCACGATATCGGCGGCGATGGCCGCATCGGCGATCTCGGCGGCCGGCGGCAGCGCGCCATAGTCAGGCAGGGCGATCGCCAGCGTGCCGTTTTCGAGCGGCGGGCTGGATTCCATCGCGCGCAGGCCGTCATCGCCAAGCAGCGTCAGCGCAACGCCCTGTTCGCGCGCGTCCCGGCCGATAATGGCGACATCGCCGCGCGTGCCGCCGACCAGAACCCGCGTGGCGCCTGCCTGGGCAAGGCGGCGCACAAGCGACAATTGCTGCTGCTGGGCCGGGCGGAACGTGTCGGTGAAGACCGGTTCGAGCCCGCGCGCCTCGATTTCGTTGCGCACGGCGTTGACGAGTTCCCGGTAGTAGATCGTGCCGTCATCGACAAGGGCGACCGGCTGGTCGACCCATTCGGTCATGATCAGCGCGACGATCGCGTCCACCTGGTCCTGCCGGTTCGGCGCCAGGCGGAAAAGCGGCCAGCCGTTGGCAAGCGCATCGGTCATCAGCGGCAGCGACCGGACGGAGACGGTGATGGCGGGAATGCCGGCCTCGGCGAGGACGGGCAGGGCAGTGCGCAAGGTCTCGCTGCAGAAGAAGCCGACAGCAATCCCGACGCCCGCGTCTTCGAGCGCCTCCGCAACAGATGCGCCGTTGTTTCCTTCGCAGTCTTCGTCGATGACGGTCAGGTCGATGTCCAGATTGCGCGCGGCAAGCCCGGCACCGTCGAGCATCTGTGCGCCGAGCACGGCATAGTCGCCGTTCAGCGGCGCCACGACGCCGACCTGTTGGGCATTTGCGGGCGCGGCGGCGCTGACGATCAGCGCGGCAAGGACAAGGCAGGCCTTAAAAGATCTCATGATGGCAGGTCTGTTTCTCACTCAGGCGCGTTAACGGAGTCATACCCCTTGCCAGAGTGAGGGGCAACGCCGTAAGTACCCGGACCAAGAGATGAAGGGACGGTTTTTGTCTATTTCACCACACCAGCGGTATCGCTCTCGCCATGCATGATGATCAGCCCTTTACCCGTGCCTATCGCGATGCGATGGCCCGCTTCGCCGGCCATGTCCAGATCGTGACCACAGCGCATGACGGCGCGCTGCGCGGCGTGACGGCGACGGCCTGCTGCTCGGTTTCCGATGCGCCGCCAACGGTGCTTGCCTGCGTCAACCGGCTGAACGCAAAGAACATGGTCTTTCTCGAAAGCGGTAATTTCGCGGTCAACACGCTCGGCGCCCGCCATAAGCCGCTTGCCGATGCCTTTTCCGGGCTTGGCGGCCTTTCCGCGCAAGAGCGATTCGCAAGGGGCGCGTGGGATTTCGGCGGCTCCGGCGCGCCGGTTCTGGAGGACGCGCTCGCCAGTTTCGACTGCCGCCTCGTCGAGGCGAAGGAGGTGTCGACCCACTGGATCCTCATCGGGGAGGTCGTCAGGACGCAGTGCGGCGAAGATGACGAGGCGCTGATGTATTACCGCCGCGCATACCGGACTCTTTGACCGTCATCAAATTGTCTAAAAAATAGGCTTGACCAAAAAAGAAGCGTGATATAAGAATATTTGCATATTGCAAGATTATTACGAAACTTTGATGAATCTCTTTTGAATGAAGGTGAATTCACTCAATTCCTACTGAATTCTTATCAAACGAACCGTTTTCCTGCACAATTAGAGCCGCGCTTCACTCCCAGGAAGTGCGGCTCTTTCTCGTTTGGCATGCCTGTTTTGCTAAGAGCGCCGTGCGTCCATTCGGACGTAAAAAGGACGCCCTAACCTATTGAATCTACGCATCGGCCCGAAAATCGATTCCGATTTTCGGGCCGATGCGCTAGGCATTTCATGCGGGCTGCGGCACGCGCGGCAAAGCGGGGCGATTGGGATCAATCACCCAGACTTTCTCAGTTTTTTGCGCCGATCAGCATGAATGCGGGAATATCGTCGCCGAAGCCGACGGGCGTCGGCTCGTCGTCCCGGTCGCGGCGGCGCGAGCGCTTCCGGTCGTCATTGGCGGGCCTGCCGCCGGCGGGTTTGGCATTCGCCGCATTGGCCGGCCTTGCGGCGTGGTTGTCCTGCTGCGGCGCAGCCTTCGGCTCGGACCTGGGCAGCGCCTTGGCCTCGCTTTTGCCGTCGGCGGCGGACGTCTGCTTCCTGGCTCCGCGGCGCGCGCGCGGCGCCGGCTTTTCGTCGGTTTCCGCATCGGCGTGAGAAGAGGGCGGGCCGTCCACCCAGTCGATCTTCCGGTCGATCAGTTTCTCGATCGCGTCGACGAACTTGGCATCCTTCGCCGTGGCGATGGTAAAGGCCTTGCCCTTGCGGCCGGCGCGTCCGGTGCGGCCGATGCGATGCACATAGTCTTCCGCATGGATCGGAACGTCATAGTTGAACACGTGGCTGACATCGGGAATGTCGAGCCCGCGGGCCGCGACGTCCGAGGCCACCAGCAGCGGCAGCTTCCCGTCTCGGAAATTCTGCAGGATCGTGGTGCGCGAATGCTGGTCCATGTCGCCGTGCAGCGCGCCGCAGGCATATTCGTGGCGCTGCAGCGAACGCAGCAGGTCGGCGACCGATTTCTTGCGGTTGCAGAAGATGATCGCGTTCTTCAGGTCGTCCTGCTGGTCGATGATCGCGCGCAGAGTCTCGCGCTTCTCGTAGTCCTTCGCCTTCGAGGCGACGAGCTTCTGCTCCACCGTCGCGGCCGTGGAGGAGGGCGGCGCGACTTCGATGCGGGCCGGGTTCTGCAGGAACCGGTCGGCAAGCTTCTGGATCTCGGCCGGCATTGTGGCCGAGAAGAACAGGGTCTGGCGCGTGAACGGAATGAGCTTGGCGATCCGCTCGATATCGGGAATGAAGCCCATGTCGAGCATGCGGTCGGCCTCGTCGATGACGAAAATCTCGACGCCGGTCATCAAAAGCTTGCCGCGCTCGGTATGGTCGAGCAGGCGTCCGGGCGTGGCGATCAGCACATCGGCGCCGCGTTCGATCTTGCGGTCCTGTTCGTCAAAGGAGACGCCGCCGATCAGGAGCGCGACGTTGAGCTTGTGTTTCTTGCCGTATTTCTCGAAATTTTCCGCAACCTGCGCCGCGAGTTCGCGCGTCGGCTCGAGGATCAGCGTGCGCGGCATGCGGGCGCGGGCGCGGCCGCGCTCCAGAAGCGTCAGCATGGGCAGCACGAAAGAGGCGGTCTTGCCGGTGCCGGTCTGGGCGATGCCGCAAACGTCGCGGCGGGTCAGTGCGTGCGGTATCGCGCCCGCCTGGATGGGCGTCGGTTCGCTGTAACCGGCCTCGGTTACGGCGGAAAGTAC
The DNA here is from genome assembly GCF_016598595.1 of Martelella lutilitoris. Lineage (NCBI taxonomy): Bacteria > Pseudomonadati > Pseudomonadota > Alphaproteobacteria > Hyphomicrobiales > Aurantimonadaceae > Martelella > Martelella lutilitoris. Next base: position 2,618,080 of record NZ_CP066786.1, on the reverse strand, counting down.
TTTGGGGCTGAGCCCAAGATCTGAAAATGAGGTCAAAGGGAAACGTGTTCCGTGTTGTCGTTGACAAATAGACGGATCCTTGGCCGCCTTCGCGTTTACGAGGGCGGGATAGTACCAAACCGCGCGAGAGTCAAGAAAAGCCCGGAAGCATGGGGGCTCGCGGGCTCTTTTCGCGTCGCTTTTCGGGCAGTGTCCGGGGCTGGCCTCAGCCTTCTCCCCCGACTTCGGCAAGTACGGCCTCGGCATGGCCGTCGACCTTGACCTTGCGCCATATCTTTTTGAGAACGCCGTCCGGCCCGATCAGGAAGGTGGAGCGTTCGATGCCCATGAATTTGCGGCCATACATGCTCTTTTCCTTCCACACGCCATAGGCCTTGGCGACGCTGTGGTCCTCGTCGGAGCCGAGCAGCACGGCAAGGTCATGCTTCTTCGCGAAGCGGGCGTGGCTTTGAAGCGTATCGGGCGAAACGCCGATAACGACCGCGCCCGCCTTCTCGAATTCGTCGGCGAGGGCGGTGAAGGCGACGGCCTCGACCGTGCAGCCCTTGGTGTCATCCTTCGGATAGAAATAAAGCACAAGCCACTTGCCCTTCGCATCGGCAGCTGAGAAAACCTGCCCTTCGGCAACCGGCAGGGTAAAATCAGGGGCCTTTTCGCCCTCTTTCACGTCGCTCATCTCCAAACACTCCTCGTTCATACCATGTTCAAGTCGAATTCCGGATATATGGCCTTGGGCAAACGCTGTTCGCGCTGATTGTCTGCTTGCCAGCCATGCGCGTCATCATGATTATCATACCCGTGTCTGAGGGGATTCGCGCCGGATATCTCCTTGATCACGAATATAGTATTCGTCGGGGCGGATTTGAAAGACAGGAACGATAGAGAGACCTACATTCGCGGTGAGCGCACGCGGTTCAACCGTCGCGAGCGCATCGCGCTTCATCGTTTGCCCTCCGCCCAGACGCATGATCCGCATATCGTCCATACGCGCCCGCACCACCGGTTTTCTCACGCCTGCGCGCGGCTGTTCCTGTTTTTCGTGCTCGGTCTCGCCATCCTCTTCGCGGCGATCTTCTACATCATCGAAAGCGGGTCGCTTGACCGGTTCCTTGCGGAGAAGGCCAACGAGCAGATCCGCACCGCCATGCCGGACGGCTATCACGCCCGCATCGATGCGGCGGCGTTGCGCGTCGGCTCCGGCCTGTCGCTCAGGCTTAATGTCAGCGGCGTGAACCTGATCGGGCCCGGCGAGAAACAGATCGCCTCAATCGGCGTGCTGAGCTTCGCCGTCGACCCGATGAGCCTGGCGCGCGGGCAGATCTCGGTCAACGCGGTGCAGGCGGACAATATCGACGTCGATTCGTCCGCCTTGCCCTCGACGGGAACCTTCAGGCTGACCGACCATCGCGTCGACAGCCTCCCGATCCTGGTGGAGCAGATATTCACCCAGACCGATTTCGCCAGGGGTATCCTCAGCGCCGCGGAAACGCAGACGATCCAGCTCAGCGACATCCAGTTTCCCGTCGGCAGCGCCTCGCCCGGCAAGACCGTCTCCGTCGATATCCGCGAGGTCAACCTGAACCTCCTGCCGGACGGCGTTTTGCGGGTCGACGGCGCGGTCTCTCTCGACGGCACGACGACGGGTTTCACGCTCGAGGCGCTCGCCGATCGCGGCCGCACCAGAAGTCTTCAGGCCGAGGTCAGCAATGTCAGGCTGACGCCGTTCCTGCTGCAGGAAAACGATGACGGCGAGGCAATGATGGGCGTCGAGGGCACGGCCGACATGGCGATCGCCCTGACACGCGCCGCGCCCGGCGGACTGCCGGAGGTGATGGCGGAATTCGATGTTGCGAAGGGGCGCTTCGTTGCCGATTCCATTGCGCGCGCCTTTTCCGATGCGCGGCTCAACCTCACCTATGACACGGCGAAACAATCGCTCGAACTGACGGATTCCTCGATCGAGTTCGACGGCAGCCGTTTTCCCTTCACCGCCGGCATCATGGATATAGACCGCTTCCGGCCCGGCGCGGAGCAGCCCGGCTACGCGCTCGACATTCTGGTGCGCGGCGGGCGGTTCAAATCGCGCGAGCCCGGGCTGCCGCCGCTGATCTTTGACGCAAAATTCACCGGCGAATACCAGACGGACAATCCGCGCCTGCTTCTCGACAATATCGCCGTGAGTTCGCCGCAGGGCATCATGGCCGCCTCTTTCAAGGCCGTGTTCGGCAACGCGACTTCGCCGGAGCTTTCCTTCGGCGCACGCATCGAGCGCATGGACACCGAGGCGGTCAAGCAGCTCTGGCCCTTCTGGATCGCGCGCAAGCCGCGCGAATGGGTCAGCCGCAACCTGCATGGCGGCGTTGTGACCGACGGCGATATCGCCGTCTATCTTCCCGCCGGGCGGATCGAGGGGCAGGGCATTCCCGTCAACCTCGACGAGACCGAGCTCAAGATCGCCTTCGATATCGACGATACCCGCATCACGCTCAACGATCAGTTTCCCGACGTGAACCGCAGCGATGCGCGGGTGGAGATCAATGGCGGCAGCGTCGATGTCGAGATCGAGGAAGGAACGCTCAACATCGCCAAGGGCAGGACCATCCGGCTTGCCGAAGGCACCTTTGCGATAGCCGACACCTATGCAAAGCCGCTGACGGGAGAAGTGGACGTGATGCTCGCCGGCAGCATCGGCGATCTCGTTGAACTTGCCGCCGCACCGCCGATCAACGCGCTCAAGGGCATGGATTTCGCGCCCGACGATTTCGCCGGTAACGCCGAGGTCAATGTCAAGGCGCGGTTCCCGCTGGACGAACCGGGACCGCTGCCGCCGACCTGGAGCGTTGTCGCCGATATCAGCGAAGGGAAATTGGCAAAGCCGGTCAGCGGCTATGCGGTCGCCGACCTTGCGGGTCTTCTGGAGATTGTCCCCGACCGGCTCGCCTTCGAGGGAAGCGGCAGCGCCGACGGCGTGCCGCTGGATATCGAATGGGCCGAGCCGCTCGGACCGGAATCGGCCGCGGAATCCGTGCTTTGGCTTGCCGCCGACCTCGACGATGCCGAGCGCGAGAAACTGGCGCCGGGTCTCGGCAGCTATGTCGACGGGCCCATCTCGATGACCGTTGAAAACGAGCCAGAGGGCAGCCGGATCACGCTCGACCTCAACAAGACGGTGCTTTCCCTGCCGTGGTTGGGCTGGCAGAAGGCGAGCGGCGTTCCGGCGACGCTCTCCTTCCGGGTGGACACCGAAAGCAAAGACGGGCTGACGGTTCTCGAGGATCTGACGCTCTCCGGCAGCGGGCTCGCCGCGCACGGCAGCGTGACCCTCGACAAGGACGGTCTCCTGTCGACGACGCTGACCCATGTCGCGCTGAGCGAGGGCGACGACGTCAACATCGCCATCCAGCGCGAACAGAACGGCCTCGATGTCGTCGTGACAGGCCGAAGCTTCATGGCGAGCCCGATTCTCGGTCATCTCAGTTCGGCAGGGGACGACAGCGGCTCGTCCGACGATAATGGCAACGCCCGCGTTCATTTCGATTTCGCCCGCGTTACCGGCGAGGGCGGCCGGCAGCTTTCTTCCGTCTCCGGCGATCTTCTGGTCAGAAAGGGCGATCTCGCGACCGGGACCCTTTCGGCGACGACGGCCACGGGCCAGCCGTTGACGCTGAAACTCGGCAATGACGGCGGCGCCAAGACCGTCTCGCTCTCCACGTCGGGAACCGGGGCGCTGCTGCGTTTCCTCGGCGTCTATCAGAAAATGTCCGGCGGCACGCTCGACCTGAACCTGACGGAGACCGCGACCGGCTGGCACGGCATGCTCGACCTTGCCGAATTCCGTCTGATCAACGACCAGCAGCTGAAGCAGCTTCTGTCCTCGCCGGCCGCTGCCAACGGCAAAAGCCTGAATGCGGCCTATCGCAACCAGCTGAACGAAAGCGAGCAGCGCTTTCAGCGCGCCCAGGCGGTGATCGATGTTTCCGACGGCGTGCTGCAGGTTTCCGACGCATTCGTGCGCGGTGACCAGGTGGGCGCGACCTTCAAGGGCGTGGTGCGCGATGCCGCCGGCAATATCGACATGACCGGCACCTTCATGCCCGCCTACGGCCTCAACCGGATCTTCGCCGAGATTCCGATTTTCGGCCCGCTGCTCGGCAATGGCAACGACAAGGGCCTGTTCGGCATCACCTTCAAGCTGACGGGCAAGACGACGGACCCCGATCTCGTGGTCAATCCGCTGTCCGCCATCGCGCCCGGCGTCTTCCGCAAGATTTTCGAGTTTCAGTAGCGGCGGGCCTCACCGGGGCGGCGGGGAACGGCGCATGCCGATCCCTTTTTTCGGGCTCAGCCGCTCTTCTTGCTGTTCAGCCGCTCGGCGGCGCGTTCGCTGGCGGAACGGCGGCTGGAGAGGAACATGTGCAGGCGGGCGCGCACGCTGTCGAGGATTTCCGGCGGCGCGGTCTTCGGCGTGCCGCAGCGATAGGGCGGCTCGGGGTCGTATTCCATCTGCAGCTGAATCTGCTGGGCCGTGGTCCTGTCCATCAGGTTCTCGACCACGCGCAGCGCGAAATCGATGCCCGAGGTCACGCCGGCGCCGGTGATCCGGTTGCGGTCCATGACGACGCGCTCTTCCACCGGGATGGCGCCGAACAGCGACAGCTGGTCGATCGACGACCAGTGCGAGGTGGCCCTGTAGCCCTTCAGAAGCCCGGCGGCTCCAAGCACCAGAGAGCCGGTGCACACCGATGTGACCAGCTTGCAGCCGGGCGCGATGCGGCGCAGGAAGTTCAGCGTTTCGTCGTCATCCATCAGGGCGATCTGGCCGGGCCCGCCCGGAACGCAGATGATGTCGAGCTTCTGGCATTGCCCGAAGGTCGTGTTCGGCAGGATGCGCATGCCCCGGTCGACGATCACGGGATCGAGGTTCTTCCAAAGGAACTTGATCTCGGTGCCCGGCATCCGGTTCAGGACGTCTGCGGGCCCGAAAAGGTCAAGCTGCGTGAGGCCCGGATACATGATGAAGCCCACGGTAAGCGAGTCGGAACTGGAAGGCATGTTGTCCTCGTTCAGTGGTGAAGCCGCAAGGCCAAATCGATTGAAATTTCAAACAAGAATAGGCCGTCCGGGTCGTTCGACAAGCGCTATCTTAAGGCCGGCTCATGTCTCTTTTATTGCCAGTCCTCGCGGGCGGAAAGATCGGCCGCGCGCGCCTCGACCCAGCCATTGTCGCCGCCGCCCTTAAGATGCTCCTTTTTCCAGAAGGGAGCGTCGGTCTTCAGGAAGTCCATGACGAAGGCGGCGCCGTCGAAGGCGGCCTGCCGGTGGGGGGCGGCCGCAATTACCAGCACGATGTTTTCCCCGGGGCTGATCCGGCCGTAGCGGTGGATCGCGGTCAGGCCGAGAAGTCCGAAGCGGGCGATGGCGGTCTTGGCGATGCGGGTGATCTCGCTTTCGGCCATGCCGGGATAATGCTCGAGTTCAAGCGCGTCCAGCCGTCCGTTCTCGTCTCGGCAAAGCCCGGTGAAGCTGACGAGCGCGCCGATATCCGCGCGGCCCCTGCCAAGCGCCGCCTGCTCGGCGGCGATGTCGAAATCGTCCGCCTGGATGCGGATATCGGGGGCGACGGCCATGGCCTCTGTCATGGCCTCAGCCCCCGGTCATCGGCGGAAAAAGGGCGATCTCGCGGACGCCTTCAAGCGGAGCGTCATGCTCGGCATGCACCCGGTCGAGCGCCACGCGGATAACGTCAGGTTCCACAAGAGCGCTCTCGTAGCCTTCGCCGCGGCCCTTGAGAAAGGTCAGCAGGCCGGCGACGTCCGTCACCGCGTCCGGCAGGGAAATCTCTTCCTCGGCCACGCCGATCCGTTCGCGCACCCAGGCGAAATAGATGAGTCTTGTCATTTCTCAGCCTCTACAACATGTTTCAGCCCGGCCCGGAAATAGTCGTAGCCGGTGTACATCGTCAGAATCGCCGCGATCCACAACAGCACGATGCCGAGATTGGTGGTGTAGGGGAAGATCGTGTCACCGGCAGGGCCGGCAAGCAGAAGCCCGATCGCGATCATCTGGAAGGTCGTCTTCCATTTGGCGATCCGCGTCACCGGCACGGAAACCTTGAGGCCGGCCAGATATTCCCTGAGGCCGGAGACCAGCACCTCGCGGCACAGGATGATGATCGCGGCCCAGAGCGACCATCCGGCAATTGTCCGCTCGACATCGGCGGCGAGCAAGAGCAGGCAGGTGGAGACCAGAAGCTTGTCGGCGATCGGGTCCAGCATGCGCCCGATATTGGACTGCTGGTTCCAGGCCCGCGCCAGATAGCCGTCGAAGAAATCGGTGATCGAGGCAATGGCGAAGATTGTCAGCGCGGCCCAGCGGGCCGGATCCGAACTGGAGAGCTTGCCCTCCAGAAAGAAGCACAGGACGATCAGGGGCACTGCGAGAATGCGGCCATAGGTCAGGAGGTTTGGGATGTTATACGCTTTTGATGCCATGGCCTCATTCCGTGTACTCGGCCTGCCCGTGCCGGCAGTCCGCTCTATGTAGGCGCAAATTGCTTCCATTGCATGGTCAAGGTCAATGCCGGCACGGATTAATCATGTGCCATATCGCCCCTGGCCGGCGAGGGTCACCTATTTGCCGCCTCCGTCATGGAAGTGATCGTAGATCTGCCGGGCCATCGCTTCCGAAATGCCCTCGACGCCGCTGAGATCGGTCAGCCCTGCGCGCGAGACGGCCTTGGCCGAGCCGAAATGCTGCAGCAGCGCCCGTTTGCGAGACGGGCCGATGCCGGCGATCTCGTCGAGCGGGTTCTTGACCATTTCCTTCTTGCGCCGGGCGCGGTGCGAGCCGATGGCGAAACGGTGCGCCTCGTCGCGCAGGCGCTGGATGAAATAGAGCACCGGGTCGCGCGGCGGCAGCGAGAAATCGGGCTTTCCCTCCATGAAGAAGCGCTCACGCCCGGCCTCGCGGTCCGCGCCCTTGGCGACGCCGATCGCGGTCACCGCATCCTTGATGCCGAGGTCTTCCAGAATGGCGCGCACCGCCGACATCTGCCCCTGGCCGCCGTCGATGAGGATGACATCCGGCCAGGCGGGGAAGGGGGCGTCGTCGTCAACCTCGACCGGCTGGCTTCGGTCGGGAATGCCGTGTTCCTTGACGAGGCGGGAGAAGCGGCGCGTCATCACCTCGCGCATCATGCCGAAATCGTCGCCCGGGGTGATCTCCGTCGATTTGATGTTGAACTTGCGGTACTGCGCTTTCACGAAGCCTTCCGGTCCGGCGACGACCATGCCGCCGACCGCATTGGTGCCCATGATATGGGAGTTATCGTAGACCTCGATGCGCCGTGGAGCCAAAGAGAGCCCGAAGGTTTCGGCAAAGCCCTGCAGCAGGCGGGACTGGGTGGCCGTCTCGGAAAGCTTGCGGCCGTGGGCCTCGCGCGCGTTGGCGAGAACATGATCGACCGCCTCGCGCTTTTCGCCCCGCTTGGGCACGGCGATGTTCACCTTGCGGCCGGCGCGCTCGGAAAGCGCCAGTTCGAGCAGCGCCCGTTCCTCGATCTCCTCCGACAGGAAGATGTCGCGCGGGATCGGCTTGTCGTCGTAGAACTGCGCCAGGAAGGCGTTGAGGATTTCGGCGGCGGGAAGCGACGGGTCGGTCTTGGGGAAATAGGCGCGGTTGCCCCAGTTCTGGCCGGTCCGGTAAAAGAACACCTGAATGCAGCAGAGCCCGCCTTCGTTATGAATGGCGAAGACATCGGCCTCCTCAATCCCCGCCGGGTTGACGCCCTGGTGGCCGAGCACATGGGAAAGCGCCGACAGCCGGTCGCGATAGATCGCCGCGCGCTCGAAATCGAGCTCTTCGGAGGCCTGGTTCATGGCGTCCGCGAGTTCGGCATGGACCTGCTTGCTCTTGCCCGAGAGAAAGGCCTTCGCCTCGTTCACCAGCTCGCCATAGTCCTCGGTGGAGATCTCGCCAGTGCAGGGACCGGCGCAGCGCTTGATCTGGTAAAGCAGGCAGGGCCGGGTCCGGCTTTCATAGACGCTGTCGGTGCAGGAGCGGATCAGGAAGGCCCGCTGCATGGCGTTGATCGTGCGACCGACTGCGCCGGCGGACGCAAAGGGGCCGAAATAGTCGCCCTTGCGGGCGCGCGCGCCGCGATGCTTGAACAGCGCCGGGGCCTCGTGATCGCCGGTGATCAGGATATAGGGAAAGGACTTGTCGTCGCGCAGCAGAACGTTGAAGCGCGGCCTCAGCCGCTTGATCAGGTTTGCCTCCAGAAGCAGCGCCTCGGTCTCCGTCCGCGTGGTGACGAATTCCATATGCGCCGTCTGGGTGATCATCCGGGTGATGCGGTTCGAGTGTCCGCGCCCCTGGGCGTAATTGGTGACGCGCTTTTTCAGCGAGCGCGCCTTGCCGACATAGAGCACATCGCCCTTGGCGTTGAACATGCGGTAGACGCCGGGGCTGTTGGGCAGATGCTTGACGAACTCGCCGATCAGGGCCGCGCCCTTCAGCGCATGCTTTTCGCGCGCGGCGTCGTTCCAGACGATCTCGCTTGCCTCAAGCGAAGCGCCCGTCTCGGCCACGTCCGGCAGATCGCTGTCGTCTTCGTCATAGATTATGCCGCCATCGGGCGGCGTCTTTCGCGTCATTCGTTGATCCCTGCTACGTCCGGCGTTTCCCAGGCCAGGTGCTGCCCGCCATCGAGCGCAATCATCTGACCCGTGATCGAGGGCGTTTCGAGGAGATAGCGAATCGTCCTTCCGAATTCGCCAAGCTCCGGTCCTTTCCCTAAGATAAGGGCCGCGACCTGGCTTTCAAAATCCTCATCGCTCTGCCGGCTGTTTTTCAGCGTCGGCCCCGGGCCGATGGCGTTCACGCGCACCCTGGGCGCAAGCGCCTGCGCCAGCATCTGCGTCGCCGCCCACAGGGCGCTTTTGGACAGCCCGTAGGTGAGGAAGTTCGGAACCGGCGCCCAGACCCGCTGGTCAATCATGTTGACGATCAGCCCGTTCTCTCCCTCGGGCAATTGCCGGGCGAAATGTTCCGCCAGTATGAGTGGCGCCTTCACATGGATGGCAAAATGCTGGTCGAACTGCGCCTCGTCGAAGTGAGCGGCGCTGTCGGCGCGAAACAGCGAGGCATTGTTGACGAGCAGGGAAACCGGCCCCATCGCGGCATTGACCGCATCGAACAGCCTGCCGGTCGCGTTCGAATCGAGAAGATCGGCGCCGAATGCTTCGGCCCGGACGCCAGCCCGGCTGAGCGAATGCGCCAGTTCGCGGGCCTCGGGAAGGGAGGTGTGGGCATGGATCGCCACATTGATGCCGCAATTGGCCAGGTCCTCGACGATCGCGCGGCCAAGTCTTTTCGCACCGCCCGTTACGAGCGCGGTTTCTGTCGGCGTCTTCTGCTGCATCGTGATGTCCCCTCGTTCCGGCGGCAAGCTTATATCGCCCGACAGGCAGAACTGCCAAATGGAAATTGGCGGTTCTGCTCCCTCCTGTCAGCGTTCTTGGTGAACACTCTATAGTTTAAATACATATAAATATCGATTAAATTGAATATTAACCTAAATATAAACACCGTACTCGGGCGTAAATATTTCGTTAACCAAGGAAAGTACAGGTATTTTTTGAGTATTGAAAAGGTGTGTTCCTCGTTCTAATTCATCTTTTAAGCGCATACGGCGCGGCGATCGCTCCTCGCGGGGCATCCGGCAGCCGGTATCGACTGAAGGAGAGACAAGATGCGGACCATGAACAAGACACTTGCTGCCGCAACCGCGGTACTTATGGGCGCCGGTGCGGCTCAGGCCGCCGATGCCATCGTTTCCCAGCCTTATGAACCGAGCCCGGCCACCTATGCGGCTCCGGCGCCGATCTCCAACTGGAGCGGCTTCTACCTCGGCGGCGCGGCCAACTGGGACTGGGGCACGTTCGATGAAGGCGACTTCAAGGCAGACGGCTGGGGCGGCACGCTGTTCGGCGGCTACAACATGCAGTCGGGCTCGATCGTCTACGGCGTGGAAGGCGATCTCGCCACGTCCAACCAGAGCCAGAATATCAATCCCGGCCTGAAGATGGAGCAGGGCTTCAACGGCTCGCTGCGCGGCCGCGTCGGCTATGCCATGGATCCTGTTCTGCTTTACGGCACGGCCGGTCTCGCCGGGTCCAAGCTGGTCGCCAAGCAGGCTGGCGACAAGGACACGCAGATGGGCTGGGGCTGGACCGTCGGCACCGGTGTGGAAGCCATGGTCACCGAGAATATCTCGGCGCGCGTGGAATACCGCTACACCGACTACGGCAAGCGGGACTTCAAGCTCAACGGCAACACCTATGAGCGTGGCTTCCAGGAAAACACCGTCAAGGTCGGTCTCGGCGTCCACTTCTGATCGCCGGAACCCCGCAGTGACTTTGAAAACCCGCCCCTGTGGCGGGTTTTCGCGTTCGGCCGGCACCAGATGGCTCAGGCGTGTGACTTCAACGTCCGGAATGCCGGAAATGCTTCCTCGAAAGCCGATGGCCAGCGGGCGAGCCGGACCCGGTGTTCTTCCCATTCCCCCGGAAACCTGAGCATCAGATAGCCGAGAAGCCCGCCAAGGGCGAAATGGCCCGCATTCAGCTTCTTCCTGAACGCCGGCGGGTTCTCGTCGAGATAGTCGAGGCCGCGGCGGATCCTGTCCCATTGCCGGTCGACCCAGGGCTGGTGCCAGGTTTCGGGCGTGCGATAGCGTTTCTCATAGACGACCAGCACCACGGCATCGCAGATGCCGTCGCAGAGCGCCTCCATGCGCTCGACCACGGCTCGCTTCTCCGGCTTGCGCGGATAAAGGCGCTTTTCCTCCGCCAGGCTGTCGAGATAGTGCATGATCGTGCGGCTGTCATAAAGCGTCAGTCCGTCATCGGTGAGAAGCGTCGGGATCTTGCCCAGCGGATTGGCGGCAAGCAGCGCCTCGGGCGGGGCGACCGTATCGACTGGCTCGAGATCGAGGTCGATCTCGAGATAGCGGGCGGCCATGACCACCTTGGCGGAAAACGGCGAGGCAGGCGAATAGAGCAGTTTCACAAGTCACTCCCTCAAGCGCACGTCGCAGTCGGGCGGAGTGCCTGACATTCGCGACGATGCGTGCTGAGCGATCGATAACCCGGAACCGCGTTTTCGTGAAGCGTTGTTCCGTTTCGCCTCAGCCGTCGAAGCCCTGTTCGCCGGCGATCCAGAACGAGCGTTCTCTGGCGAAACGGTCCTGGGCCAGCCGATCCTTCAGAAAGGGGAGCATGATGGCGAGCTCCTCTTTCAGCGTGTAGGGCGGGTTGACGATGATGAGGCCCGAACCGGTCAGCCCGTCGGTCTCCCGGTCGCTTCTGACAACGAGTTCCGCGCACAGGACCTTTGGAATGGAGAGCCCCTCGAGCGCCGCGTGCAAGGCCTTGACGTTGGCGCCCTTCTTGATCGGGTACCAGAGGCAGTAGATCCCGGCGGCAAAGCGGCGGTGGGCCTTGGCAAGGCCGTCGACAAGACGCTCGAACTCGCCCTCCTTCTCGAAGGGCGGATCGACCAGAACGAGCCCGCGCCGCTCCTTCGGCGGCAGATGGCCGGCGAGCGAGAGCCAGCCGTCGAGCTTCGTTGCCCGCACCTGGTGATCGCCGGCAAAGCGCGCCTGCAGCGTGGCGAAGTCCGCCTCGTGCAGCTCCATCAGCGACAGCCGGTCCTGCCTGCGCATCAGCATGCGGGCAAGTTTCGGCGAGCCGGGATAGGTCGCAATCTCCGGCGTGGCATTGAGCGCGCGCACGGCATCGAGATAAGGGGCAAGCAGCGCCTCCGCATCTTGCGGAATTTTCGCGGAAAGAAGCCGGCCGATGCCGGATTGCCACTCGCCGGTCTTCTGCGCTTCCTCGCTGGAGAGGTCGTATTGCCCGGTGCCGGCATGGGTGTCGAGAATGCGGAAGGCGGCGTCCTTCTTCTGCAGATAGGCGATCAGCCGCGCGAAGACCGCATGCTTGAGCACATCCGCGAAATTTCCGGCGTGGTAGATGTGGCGATAGTTCATTGCGGCTCCGCATTGTGTTTGCCGGAGAAGTTATTATGAGTCTCGATCATGTTTTACAACCGGCCGCCTCGACGCGGGCCGGGATATTTCAAGGGATTTTCGATGACGAACGATCAGGGCGACCGCATTTCCAACCTGGCCAAGACCACGCTTCACGACGGCTGGAGCCGGCTGGTCGACTATTCCTTCGATTATCGGTTCAGCGACGGCACGGTGACGGCCCGCTCCTGGGAAGTCTGCGAGCGACCGGCGGCGTCTTCGGTGCTGGTATTCGACCGCTCTGCCGGAAAATTCGTGCTCGTTCGCCAGTTTCGCGTGCCGGTCTACGCCATGGGCGAGGGGGACGGTTTCTTCGTGGAGGCGGCGGCCGGGCTGATCGACGAGGGCGAAACGCCGGAGGAGGCCGCCATCCGCGAGGCGCGCGAGGAAACGGGCTATCACGTCGAAGATCTGCTGCCGTTGCGCTCCATCATCTCCGCCCCCGGCCTGATGACCGAAAAGGTCCACTGCTATGCCGCAATCGTCGATGAGACGATGCGGGTCGGGACCGGCGGCGGGCTTGACGAGGAGCATGAGGATATCGAACTCGTTTTCCTCTCCTTCGACGAGGCCATGGCGATGGTCGAGAACGGTGCGCTTTCGGACGCCAAGACGGTGGTGATGCTGCAATGGGCGGCGCTGAACCGCCATGTTTTCGGTCTGTAATGTTTGGCAGACTACGGGGTCTCGAAATCAATGCGGTAGCGCGGCACCTGAAGCGTGTCGAAGCCGATGGCGACCAGTTTTCCGCGTTCCTGCAGGAGCGCATCGAGAAAGGCTGTGTCCTCGGCTTCGAGGACGACTGCATCCGGAGTGACGGGCGTTGCCGAGATCCGCGCCATGATGGCGTCGCGGCGACCCCAATTGCCCATGGTCTGCGTGGTTGCCTCGAGCCAAAGGCGCAGGCGGACCAGGAGGTCGACCGTATCGCGAACGACCGGCGCGCGGGGATAGTAGATTGCCAGCGGCGTGGCAGTGAAATCTTCGGTCGGCGCCTCGGCGTAGAAGCGGATGGAGATGAGATCGTCCGCTTTGCTCAACTTCGAGATCGCATTCTCGTCCAATGTCTCGGCCGCAAGAACGCCGAGAGGCCGGATCGTCTCCTCCGGGCTTCCCCAGAGGGCCGCCTGCCGCTCCGCCGACAGTTCTCCCGCATAGTCGAGCATGCCGGCGGCCTCGCTGGTGCCGTCCAGATCGGCATGGGCGGCGTTCGGATAGAGCGAGAAAGCGCCTTCATCGGGCAGATAAAAGAGCGCGAAGCGTGTCGTGATGAAGTGCTCGAGCAGGCCCTGCACCGCCTCTCTTTCCGCCGGTGTCGCATTCTTCCAGACATATTTGGTCAGGAAGCGAAAGCCGCGATCCTGATCGATGATCCAGCGATGCTGCCGGTCGGGGGCCTCCGGCATCGGCTTTGAGAGGCCGGCGATCACCGATGCGAAGATGCGGTCGGAATACCGCAGCGGCATGCCGGGGCGAATATTGTCGCCGTTGGCATCAACAAACATCTTGATGATCTTGCCGCTGTCGCCGATATCGCCGCCCTCCAGCATTTCGCCGGTTTTCCGGACGCGCGGTCCCCACAGGCCCGTCTCGGGATTCTGGTCGTCATAGAACCACCGGTAGTACGACTGCTTCCAGTCTTCCGGGAAGCCGTAGATTCCGAGCCGCTCATCCTGTTCGATCAGGTCCTGCAACTCGACCGCGCTGACGAAGGCCGGTTTGATCACGGTGCCGATCCAGCCGACGCGGGAGGCATCGTCCAGCATGGCCGTCAGCTCTTCCTCGGTGTCGATCCTGTCGAGAAAGGCGAGCGGGTATTCGAGCGCGAAGGGCTCGCCAGCCTCGGCGCTCAGCGCTTCGATCAGATTGATCATATTGGCCGTAACCCCGATATTGGTGACCACCGGATCGTCATCATTGGGGTAGAAGGCGCCGGTGTCCGGGTTCTGCAGGCCCTTGAAGAAGGCGAGTTCTTCCTGTGCATCGGAGAATTCGGGAATCCTGACCAGCCCTTCGCGCGTCGTCATCTGCGCGTGGATCTGGTTGAGGCGGGAAATGCCCTTCAGATATTGCCCGTGGTCGAGGTAATAGGAGACGCTCAGCAGTTCGAACTCGAAGGGCGAGAGGTAGTAACCTTCCTCCTTCAGCGCCGCATTGGCGGCAAAGATCTGTTTGACCCGGTTTGCCTCGAAGGCAACGAAGGCCGAGGCGGCCAGAACGGCCGCGACGCCGACCAGGCCCAGCGCAATGATCAGTTTCCTCCCTCTCGACATTCGTTCCTCCCGCACTTCATCTGCCATGATGCCGGGCTCGAATAGTGCCGGAACTCGAGGTTGTGTCCTTGATGTCCCGCAAACTTTGCGGGCATTCGCCACTCAATCCGAAAACTGCTCGGCGAGGATCCGTTCAGACCAGGAGCGGTTCGGGTCGGACAGCACCTTGGCGCGGGCTTCCGGGTCCTGCTCGATGCGCACATGGAGCACGTGCTTGACCTCGGTGTGGTCGGCGAAGGCGTTGACGAGGCGCTTTTCCGGCTCCAGCACCTCGATATCGACAACCGAGCGGTTCGGCAAAAGCGCCCCGCGCCAGCGGCGCGGGCGAAAGGCGCTGACCGGGGTGATGGCCAGAAGCGGGGCCTCGAGCGGAATGATCGGCCCGTGAACGGAGAGATTATAGGCCGTGGAGCCTGCGGGCGTTGCCACCAGAATGCCGTCGCAGGCGAGTTCCGGCAGCCGGATCCGGTCATCGACGCGAACCTTCAGCTTTGCCGCCTGGTGCGACTGGCGCAGCATGGAGACTTCATTGATCGCGAGCGCGATGGACGACGTCCCGTCGGCATTGCGGGTCGTCATCCTGAGCGGCCTCAATTCGTTCATGTCGGCGGCCTGAAGGCGTTCATGCAGGTTTTCGGTTGAATATTCGTTCATCAGGAAGCCGACGGATCCGCGGTTCATGCCGTAGACCGGGGTTTCGGAATTCATCGTTTCGTGCAGGGTCTGCAGCATGAAGCCGTCGCCGCCAAGCGCGACGATATAGTCGGCTTCCCCGGCCGGCACGTTGCCGTAACGCCCGACCAGCTCCGCCTTGGCTTTCTTGGCATCGTCCGCTTCCGAGGACAGGAAGCAAAGTGAGGGCGCTTTCTCGGGCATTGCATAATTCCGTTTGCGGGACGAGGTCTTTCGCCGCGCCAGATCACCCGAGAGGGCCGTCATTTGCAAGCCCAAAGCCGCGATGAACGTGTGATAGCTTGCGAAAATACAGGCCATAGTGTTGATTTTTTCGTTTTACAGCGAGGGCAAATCTGCTAGTGGGCATGCCCAATGCCCTTGTAGCTCAGTTGGTAGAGCATCTGATTTGTAATCAGAGGGTCGCGGGTTCGAATCCTGCCGGGGGCACCAAGTCGCTTTCAGGGTAATCGCTGCCGGGCGTTTCGAGAACGTCTTTTCCGCACGCTTACCCTGGCGCCGTTTTGCTCAAGCCCTGAAAAGCTTGTCAAAATGCCGAGGATATTGCATGAAGTCGCGCCCGGCGATGCCGGCCCGTTGTGCGCATGAAACCCAACGGCTTTTAGAGCCGAGATGAAATGAAGGTATGGATATGCAGGTAACCGAAACGCTCGCCGAAGGGCTGAAGCGCGAAATCAAGATCACAGTTCCTGCGGACGATCTGAAGGCGCGGATGAACGAGCGCCTGGCGGAAGCCAAGGACAAGGTTCGCATCAATGGCTTCCGTCCCGGCAAGGTGCCGATCGCGCATCTGAAGAAGATGTACGGCAAGTCGATCATGGCCGAGCTGATCAACGAGACCCTGCAGGAAAAGCCGCAGGCCGTGATCGCCGAGCGCGGCGAGCGCGCAGCCGGCCAGCCGAAGATCGACATGACCGAGGATGAAGGCGAGGCCAACCGCGTCCTGAACGGCGAGATCGACTTCGAATTCACCGTCGCTTACGAAATCCTGCCGAAATTCGAACTGCAGCCGACCGACGGCCTGAAGGTCGAGCGTCCGGTGGTTTCGATTTCCGACGAGGAGGTCGAGGAACAGGTCAAGGCGGTTGCCGAAAACGCCCGCGAATACGAGACCAAGGATGGCGCTGCCGAAGACGGCGACCGCGTCACCATCGATTACGTCGGCAAGATCGACGGCGAGGCCTTCGACGGCGGAACCGATACCGATTCGCAGCTCGTGCTCGGCTCCGACCGCTTCATTCCCGGCTTCGAGGACCAGCTTGTCGGCGTCAAGGCCGGCGATGAAAAGCAGGTCAAGGTCACCTTCCCGGAAGACTATCCGGCTGAACATCTGGCCGGCAAGGAAGCCGTCTTCGAGGTTACCGTCAAGGAAGTCGCTTCCGCCGGCGAACTGGAGATCAACGACGAACTGGCGGAAAAGCTGGGTCTGGAATCGGCCGAGCGCCTGCGCGGTCTCGTCCGCGAGCAGATCGAGGGCCAGTACAACCAGTTCACGCGCCAGAAGGTCAAGCGTCAGATCCTCGACCAGCTCGACGAACAGTATTCCTTCGAAGCCCCGGCCTCGCTGGTTGATGCCGAGTTCGAGAACATCTGGCGTCAGGTGAATGCTGATCTGGAACGCAGCGGCAAGACCTTCGAGGATGAGGAAACGACCGAGGAAGAAGCACGCGCGGAATACCGCAAGCTCGCCGAACGCCGCGTCCGCCTGGGCCTCGTTCTCTCCGAGATCGGCGAAAAGGCCGGCGTCGAGGTTGGCGAGGACGAGATGCAGCGCGCGCTCTACGACCAGATGCGCCAGTATCCCGGTCAGGAGCAGGAGATCCTCAAATTCTTCCGCGAAACCCCCGGCGCCGCCGCTTCGCTGCGCGCTCCGATCTTCGAGGAAAAGGTTGTCGATCACCTTCTGGAGCAGATCGACGTCAAGGACGTCACCGTTTCCAAGGAAGAGCTGATGGCTGACGACGAGGACGAGGTCGCCGAAGCCACCAAGAAGGCCGAGGAAAAGTCGGCTCCGAAGAAGAAGGCCGCGCCGAAGAAAAAGGCTGCCGCCAAGACCGAGGAGAAGGCTGAGGTCGCTGAGGAAGCGCCTGCCGCCGAGGAAAAGCCTGCTGCAAAGAAGGCTGCTCCGAAGAAGAAGGCCGCACCGAAGAAGAAGGCGCCGGCCAAGGCCGCCGACGATGCTGAAGGCAAGACCGAGGAATAATGTCCTCTTCTCGTTTGAATATCAAAGCCGCCCGGTTCATCGCCGGGCGGTTTTTTCGTTTCAGGGCGCCGGCGGATCTTCGATGCGCGCAAGCGCAAGCTCCGCGATTTCCAGCGGTATGTCCGCGCGCGGGTCGTCGTCCTGTATGAACCATGTGGCTGAAAGCCCGCCCCAAGCGGCGATCCAGCGCAACAGGCGCTCGGGTTCGAGCCTGGCCTGTCGCGCGATCCGGCGGAGACGATGCTCGAACGTCACGGGGTCGCGGGCAATCCGAAGGGCCGGGTCGGCGAGATCGGGATTGCAGAAGATGTTGGCGAGGTCGAAGGCGCGCTCGCCAGTCAGGCCCTTGGGATCGATGGCCAGAAAACCGCGGTCGCCGAAATCCAGCACGTTGTCGTGGTGGAGGTCGCCGTGGAGGGGACGGATGTCCGTCTGGCTTTGAAGCAGGTTGCGGGCATGGCCGGCACAGGCCGGCAGGATGCCGCCGAAATCTGACGCCCTGGCGAACAACGCCCGGAAGCGCGTTTCAAGCGGAATGAGATTGTCGGGCGGCGGGTGAGGGCGCTTGCGGTGAAGCGCGGCGGCAACGGCGCAGAGAATGTCCGTGGCCGCGTCATCCCTGCCGGCGGCGCTCATTTCGGTGAGAGAGCGGCGGCCGGCGGCCCGCTCCATCAGGAGCGCGCCGTCATCGGCCTCGATGACGAAAGCAGCGCCATCGCCTGCCCACCAGCCAAGAAGCGTTGCGCCCGTTTTCTCCTCCTCGTCCAGGAAGAGCTTCAGCATGGCAGGCTTGGTTCCCCGGAGTACGGGAAGCAGCGCGCCCGTTGCCGTTTGGATCGGCGCGCCATGCGGTTCAAGCTGCCAGCGGGCGATCCAGGGCGCAAACTTTGCGTCTGCCGAAGCGTTCCGTCCGGCAGGCGCATCGCTCATCGTCTATTCGCCCTGATCGGCGCTTTCCAGCATCGCCATCCGGTTCGAGGCATCGAGGCCGGCGATCTTGTAGGCCTCGGCCAGCGTCGGATAGTTGAAGGTGTTCTCGACGAAATATTCGACCGTGCCCTTCAGGTTCAGCACCGCCTGGCCAATGTGAATGAGCTCGGTCGCGCCTTCGCCGACGATGTGGACGCCGAGCAGACGGTGGGTCTTGAGCGAAAAGATCATCTTCAACAACCCGTTCTGCAGGCCCATGATGTGGCCGCGCGACGTCTCGCGGAAGAAGGCGACGCCGCATTCGTAAGGAATGCCGCGCTCCTGGATTTCCTCTTCCGTCATGCCGCAGGTCGACATTTCCGGCACGGCATAGATGCCGTAGGGGAAGAATTGCGGCGGCTCCTGGGCCTCCGCGCCGACGGCATGGCGGGCTGCGATGCGTCCCTGCTCCATCGATGTCGAGGCAAGGGCCGGGAAGCCGATCACGTCGCCGGCGGCATAGATGTGCGGCACGTCGGTCTGGAAGGTGATCGGGTCGACCTTCAGCCGGCCGCGATGGTCGGCCTTCAGGCCGACGGCTTCCAGGTTCAGCGTGTCGGTCGCGCCCTGGCGGCCGGCGGCGAACAGCACCGATTCGGCCATCAGAACGCGGCCGTTGGAGAGCGTCACGCGCGCCTTGCCGTTGGAGGCCTTTTCCACCTTGTCGGCGCCCGCGCCGAAGAGGAGCTTCACATTGCGGTCGCGCAGCTGGGCGGCGAAATTGTCACGGATTTCGCGGTCGATGAAATCGAGCATGCTGTCGCGCGGTTCGACGACGATCACCTGGGTGTCGAGCGCGGAGAAGATCGTCGCGTATTCGATGCCGATGACGCCGGCGCCGACGACGATCATCGAGCGCGGGATTTCCTTGATGTTGAGCAGTTCGTCGCTGTCCATCACCGCCTGCCCGTCGAAGGGCACCTCGGGCGGGCGGTAGGGGCGGGTGCCGACGGACACGAGAACGGCCTTGGCATGGACGCGCTGGATCTCGCCGGTGTCCTTCTCGATCTCGATCGTGTGCGGGTCGACGAAATGGGCGAAGCCGCGCACCTGGTCCACCCGGTTGCGCTCGAACTGCCATTCGAGAACGTCGATCTCGTAGTCGAGCGTCTTGATCAGACGGGCGCGCAGGTCATCGGCGGTGATCTTGTGTTTCACCCGGTAGGAGCGGCCGTAAAAGCCGCGCTCGCGCCAGCCGGTGAGGTTCAGGACCGTTTCGCGCAGCGTTTTCGAGGGGATGGTGCCCGTGTGGACGGAAACGCCGCCCACCTGCGAGCCCTTGTCGATGACCAGCGCGGTCTTGCCGAGCTTGGCGGCCTGAACCGCGGCGCGACGGCCAGCGGGACCGCTGCCAATCACGACCAGATCGTAAGAATCCATAAAACTACCCCGATTTGGTTATTGAAATTCCGGATGTGAAGACCCTGAGCGATCTCGACAGTCATAAAGCGTTTGCGCTCGCGTGAAAACAGTCCGTCGGCGCCCGGCTGAACGCAACAGCGAAATCCACCTCTAGACGCCAAATGTGATGGTTTCACTAAATACAGCCACAGGCTGTGCGCGATGTCCATCCCGGGTTCAGATGAGTTTCAGGCCCTTGAAGCTGACATAGCCGTCCTTGCCGATGATGATGTGGTCGTGCACCGTGATGCCAAGCGGCTTGGCGCTGGAGATGATCATATGGGTCATGTCGATGTCGGCGCGCGAGGGCGTCGGGTCGCCGGAGGGGTGATTGTGGACGAGGATGATCGCGGTCGCCGAGAGTTCGAGCGCCCGCTTGACCACCTCGCGCGGATAGACCGGCGTGTGGTCGACCGTGCCGATCCCCTGGATCTCGTCGGCGATCAGCTTGTTGCGCTTGTCGAGAAACAGGATGCGGAACTGTTCGCGCGTCTCGTGCGCCATGGCGGCATTGCAATAGTCTATGACCGATGACCATGAGCCAAGCACCGGGCGTTCCATGAGCGTGGCCTTGAGGCTGCGCTGGGCAAGCGCCGATATCAGCTTCAGGTCGAAGGCGACGCTCTCGCCGATGCCGGAGACCTCCTGTAAGAGGTCCGGCGGCGCGCCGAAGACGCCGCCGAGCGAGCCGAAGCGGTCGATCAGCGCCTTGGCGATCGGTTTGGTGTCGCGGCGCGGAATGAGGCGGAACAGCAGGAGTTCCAGGATTTCATAATCGGCGAGCGCGTTGGCGCCGTTTTCACGGAACCGCGTGCGCAGGCGGTCGCGGTGGCCGTGCACGTGGCGCGCGTCCTTTTCGCCCGCGGCATCCTGACGCTTGCCGCGCAGCGGCCGTTCCGGCGGCTGATCGGCGAAGAAGGAGCGTTCGTCGGCGCCTTCTTCCTGCATGCCGGCGGGCTCCTGCCTTTCGCTTCGATCTTTGCGTGGCGGTCTCGTCATGGGCGGTCCGTCAGCCGGCAAGGTCCGGCAGGCCCGGCCTGTCGCGTCCGCCGGGCGAGAGCGTGAAGACTTCGCAGCCGTCCTTGGTCACGCCGACGCAATGCTCGTACTGGGCCGAGAGCGATCGGTCGCGGGTGACCGCCGTCCAGCCGTCGTTCAGGACCTTCACATGCGGCTTTCCGAGGTTGAGCATCGGCTCGATGGTGAAGATCATCCCCTCCTTCATGACCGGGCCCTCATTGGCGTGGCCGTAGTGGAGAATGTTCGGCGTGTCGTGGAAGAGACGGCCGACGCCGTGGCCGCAGAAGTCGCGGACAACGGCGCAGCGCTCGCTTTCCGCATAGGTCTGGATCGCCTCACCGATGGCGCCGGTGCGCGCGCCCGGCTTGACCGCCGCGATGCCGCGCAGGAGCGACTCGTAAGTCACTTCCATAAGCCGTTCGGCCGCGCGCTTGATCTCGCCCACCGGATACATGCGGCTTGAATCGCCATGCCAGCCGTCGCGCACGAAGGTGACATCGACATTGACGATGTCGCCTTCCTTCAGCGGCTTGGCGTTCGGCATGCCGTGGCAGACGACATGGTTGATCGAGGTGCAGCTCGAATATTTGTAGCCGCGATAGCCGAGCGTTGCCGGTACGACGCCGTGGTCGAGGCCGAATTCGAGCACGTAACGGTCGATCGCCTCGGTCGTGACACCGGGTTCAATGAGATCGGTAAGCCCGTCAAGGCAGGCCGCCGTGACCTGGCAGATCTCGCGCATTCGCTCGAAGGCCTCCGCGTCATAAAGGCGGATCGAACCGTCATTCTTCAGCGGCGCGCTGGCCGCATCAACATAAGTCACCATGATTTCTTCACCGTCTGCGCGTCATCCGTGTGCCGCGCCTAACTGTCTTCAATCGGCACTGTAGCATCTGGCGTGATGCTGTCACAGGCCACCTTGCATTTTATCGCGTAAGCCTCGACGCCGGCGGCCCGCGCGGCGCTGAAGGCGCTGAGATAGGCCGGGTCGAGGTCGCCCGCGATCTTCAGGCGGTCACAGTCGTGGCGCTGGATGACGTAGACCATGGCCGCGCGATGTCCCGCGGCGACCATGTCGGCCAGTTCCGCGAGATGACGTGCGCCGCGCGCTGTGACCGAATCGGGGAATTCGGCAAGGCCCGGCGTGCGGATGAAATGGACATTCTTGACCTCGACATAAAGGTCCGGCCGCCGGTCATCGCGCAAAAGCAGGTCGATTCGGCTCTGCCGCCCATATTTCTGCTCGCGGCGGATGTCGGTGTATTCGGCGAAATCGGCGATCAGCCCGGCGCGGATCGCTTCCTCGGCGAGCCGGTTGGGTAGCCCGGTATTGACCCCGACCGTCGTTCCATCGGCCTCGATCAGTTCGAAGCGGTGCGGATATTTGCGCTTGCCGTCGTCATTGCGCGACAGCCAGATCACCGATCCGGGCGTCGTCAGCCCGCGCATGGAGCCGGTATTCGGGCAGGAGCCGGTGATCGCGGAGCCATCTTCCAGCACCGCGTCGAACAGAAACCGCTTGTAGCGGCGGACGAGACGGGCGGGCTGCAGGGGCGGGGCGAACTTCATGGCTTCCGTTTTAGGGCCTCTGGACGGGGGCGCAACCGTCCCGCTGCGATTTTGGGGCGGCGCGCCGAACCTTACCAACAATTAACTCGTATTCGTAACTACGAATATTAGTATAATAGCCAAGCGACAGGCCATGTCGGCGGTCGCCGAGACCACCAAACGGGAGGATGAAACGATGAAAGTTCCGACAACAATTCTGGCGGGCCTCGCGCTTGCCGCAGGCATGGGCAACGTCTCCGTGGCTATGGCCGCGCCGGCCCTGCCGGACGATGTCCAGGCGGCGCTGACGCGCGCGCTGGAGGACGAGTACCACGCGGAGGCCTTCTATACGGCCGTCATTGACGTCTACGGCCCGGTTCGTCCCTTCGTCAACATTGTCGCCGCGGAACAGCAGCATGCGAGCGCGGTCGCTGCGCTGATGGACGCCTATGGCATGGCGGTTCCGGAAAACGCCATGCTCGGCTCGGCGGAGATCGCGGCCGCCGTTCCCGGCAGTCTTGCCGAAGCCTGTCAGATCGGCGTCGATGCCGAACTCGAGAACCGCACGCTTTATGACGGGCAACTGATTCCCGTCTCCAGCGCCTATCCGGATATCGTCAATGTGATGCAGGCGCTGCGGGATGCCTCCGAGTACAAGCACCTTCCGGCATTTGCCCGCTGTGCCGGCCTCTAAACGCGCAATCGGCAAAGCGCTTGCGCATCGGGGCCAAAGCGGGCAGATTTCGGGCCGCATCAAAGGGTCCTGGTGCCATGCCGATGGCGCCGGACCGAAATCGGGGGTCTGAAACCGTGAAAAAGTTCCGCGTCGCTCTGTCCGTTCTGTTTGCAGCCTTTGCATCGCTCGGCCTGTCGTCCTGCTCCACCACCTGCGGGGACCCTGATGTCTGCACCGAGATCAGCCCGGCCTATCAGCAGTTGAGCGACGAGGATGTTTCCGCGATGACGGAGAAGTTGGACGGGCTCGCCGGGGTATCGTCCCGCCAATAGCACGTTTTGGACTTTTCATTCGGCGCGGGTCGAGCGCAGCGCGCCCTCTGTGGCAATGATGAAACAGAGTGTTAGCTTTTCTGCCCCAAAATTGACGCAAGTGCAGATGATTCTTGCGTTGGGGCGCGTTATGCTGCTCTCGTTTCGATGATCCTGCGAAAAGCGCGGATCATAGCTTTTGCAATTCCAAGAGGAAGAAAATGGAAGAGTTCCACAAGGTCAGGCGACTGCCGCCATACGTTTTCGAACAGGTCAACCGTTTGAAGGCGAGCGCGCGAGCGGCGGGTGCCGATATCATCGACCTTGGCATGGGCAATCCCGATCTTCCCACCCCGCAATCCATCGTCGACAAGCTGTGCGAGGTCGTGCGCGACCCGCGCACCCACCGCTACTCGTCCTCCAAGGGTATTCCGGGCCTGAGACGCGCACAGGCCGGCTATTACGCCCGCCGCTTCGGCGTCAAGCTCAATCCCGAGACCGAGGTGGTGGCGACGCTCGGCTCCAAGGAGGGCTTCGCCAACATGGCCCAGGCGATCACCGCGCCGGGCGATGTGATCCTCTGCCCCAACCCGACCTATCCGATCCATGCCTTCGGTTTCCTGATGGCGGGCGGCGTGATCCGCTCGCTGTCGGTCGAGCCGGACGACAGTTTCTTTCCGCCGCTGGAGCGGGCGATCAAGCACTCGATCCCGAAGCCGCTGGCGCTGGTGATCAACTATCCGTCCAACCCGACGGCGCATGTGGCGACGCTGGACTTCTACAAGGAGGTCATCGCCTTTGCCCGCAAGCACGAGATCATCGTGCTGTCGGACCTTGCCTATTCGGAGATCTATTTCGACGGCGCGCCGCCGCCCTCCGTCCTGCAGGTGCCGGGCGCCAAGGATGTCGCCGTCGAGTTCACCTCCATGTCGAAGACCTTCTCCATGCCGGGCTGGCGCATGGGCTTTGCCGTCGGCAACGAGCGGCTGATCTCGGCCCTGGCGCGGGTGAAGTCCTATCTCGACTACGGCGCCTTCACGCCGATCCAGGTGGCCGCCACCCATGCGCTCAACGGCGACGGCAAGGATATCGAGGAAGTGCGCTCGATCTATCATAAGCGTCGCGACGTGATGGTGGAGAGCTTCGGCAAGGCCGGCTGGGACGTGACGCCGCCCGCGGCGACCATGTTTGCCTGGGCCAAGATACCCGAACCTTTCCAGGCGCTCGGCTCGCTCGAATTTTCCAAGCTTCTGGTGGAAAAGGCCGACGTCGCCGTCGCGCCGGGCATCGGCTTCGGCGAGCATGGCGACCAGCATGTGCGCATCGCGCTTGTCGAAAACGAGCACCGCATCCGCCAGGCCGCGCGCAACCTGAAGCGCTTCTTCGCGTCCGCCGATGTCGCGCCGGACAATATCGTGGCGCTCAACGCCCATCGTTGAGGCCTGGAGCGCTGCCATCCGCTTCGCCAAAATTCCGCTGCCCGATGTTTCATTTCGCGGTGAAACGATCTAAATGAAGCGCGGGCGCCGGAAATGGCGCCCGACATTGAAATCCGGGCCACTAGGAATACCCCCATGGCAGATGCCTTGAAAATCGGCGTCGCCGGTCTCGGGACCGTCGGCGCTTCGCTTGTGCGTATCATTCACGACCGGCAGGAAAGCCTCGCGGTCTCCTGCGGACGCGCCATCGAGATCACAGCCGTATCGGCGCGCAACCGCGACAAGGATCGCGGCATCGACCTTTCCGGCACGACATGGTTCGATGATCCTGTCGAAATGGCGAAGAGCGGCGATATCGAGGTTCTGGTCGAACTGATCGGCGGAGCAGACGGCGCGGCGCGCGAGGCTGTCGAGGCCGCGCTTGCCCGCGGCGTTCACGTGGTCACGGCCAATAAGGCGCTTCTGGCCGAAAGCGGCGTGGCGCTGGCAGCCGCGGCTGAGGAAAAGGGGCTGCTGCTCAATTTCGAGGCGGCGGTTGCCGGCGGCATTCCTGTGATCAAGGCGATGCGCGAATCGCTGACCGGCAATACGATTTCGCGCGTCTACGGCATCATGAACGGCACCTGCAACTACATCCTGACCCGGATGGAGAAGGAGGGGCTTTCCTTCGAGGACTGCCTGCAGGAGGCGCAGCGTCTCGGCTATGCCGAGGCCGATCCGACCTTCGACATCGAAGGCAATGACACCGCCCACAAGCTCGCCATCATGACCGCGCTTGCCTTCGGCTGCGAGATTTCCTGCGACGACATCTATCTGGAGGGCATTTCCAATATCACCCAGGAGGATATCCGGGCAGCCTCCGAGCTCGGCTACCGAATCAAGCTACTGGGCGTGGCGCAGCGCACCGAAGGCGGCATCGAGCAGCGGGTTCATCCGACCATGGTGCCGCATGACACCGTGATTGCCCAGGTCGACGGCGTGACCAATGCGGTTGCGATCGAAAGCGACATTCTCGGCGACCTGCTGATGGTCGGTCCCGGCGCGGGCGGCGATGCGACGGCGTCCGCCGTGCTCGGCGACGTCGCCGATATCGCCAAGTCTCGTCCCGGCATCCAGACGGTTGCGGCCCTCGGCCGTCCGGCGAAATCGCTGGCGCCCTACAGGAAGGCGCGCATGCGCAGCCATGAGGGCGGCTATTTCATCCGTCTGCGCGTGGTCGACCGCATCGGCGTCATCGCCGCGATTGCCCGCCGCATGGCCGATAACCAGATCTCGCTCGAATCGATCGTCCAGCATTCCGCCAATGGCGGCGGCGAGGCCCCGACCAAGACGATCATCATGGTCACCCATGCGACGACCGAGCTGTCCGTCCGCAACGCCGTCTCGGCGATGGAGAGCGACGGCTACATCGTCGGCAAGCCGCAGGTTATCCGCATCGAGAAGCCGTAAGGCCCTTTTGCGGCAGGTCGTTCCTTCGCCTGCCGTTGCGTGCTCCATCAGACGGACGGGTTTGCGCCCGTCCGCCGGCAATTTTCACGATTTTTTCTCCTGCTCTTCCCTCTCCGGTTGAAACATGCAATCATGCGCGCCGCGTGGTCTCGTTCATGACGGGTTCACCCGGCGTGAACTACACGTCTGGCTGGTGTTTTGGAAGACCATCGCAAAAAACGGGCAGTCGGGAGATTGGAATTTGAGATTTGATAGCGCTATCAGGGCCTATGGAGAGCCGGGCAGGCGGGACGACGAAAAGAAGGCGAAGCGCTGGGCCCGGCTGCGCCGCAGGCGCAGCCCCGGGCTTGCCTTGATCGTGCTGGCGGGGGTCGCCTTCTGGGGCGGGCTGGTTGTCCTTCTTGTGGGGGTTCTTTGAAGGCAGCCGGTCCGCCCGGGGCGCGGAACGGCACGCGCTCGTGGCGTGCGCGCCCCGCTTGCAAGAGCATTCAAGTTAATTCATGACATTGCGGTCTGATTGGCGCTAAACAGGGGTGAGTGCTATCCCTGGAAGAGCGAGGCCAGATGACCGACAATCCCGCCAGCCGCAAAGCAAGACAGCGCGCCTTTCTCGGCGTCGAGCGGTCAGCGCGCGGCCTGCGCTGGGTTCCGCGGCTGGGGGCGGCCGGCGAGAACCGGGCCCTTGCCATGGCGCAGGGTCACGGCATGTCGGAACTGGTTGCACGCGTGCTGGCGGGCCGCGATGTTCCGGTTGCGGAGGCAGCCGAATTTCTTGATCCGACGCTGCGCCAGCTGATGCCGGACCCGTTCACGCTGACCGATTGCGAGCCGGCCGCCGCGCGGCTTGTCGAAGCGATCCAGCGGAGCGAGAAGGTCGCGATCTTCGGCGACTATGACGTTGACGGCGCCTGTTCATCGGCGCTCGTCTACAAGTTTCTCGGCGCCTTCGGCATCGAGGCCGAAATCTACATTCCCGACCGCATCTTCGAAGGCTATGGTCCCAATCCGCAGGCGATCGGCGCGCTGATCGATGGCGGAGCGCAACTCATCGTCACCGTCGACTGCGGCTCGACCAGCCATGAATCCCTTGCCGTTGCGCGCGAGCGCGGCATCGATGTCGTGGTCATCGACCATCACCAGATCGGCGTCGACCTTCCCGAATGCGCCGCGCTGGTCAACCCGAACCGCGAGGATGATCTCTCCGGCCAGGGGCACCTGTGCGCGGCAGGCGTCGTCTTTCTCGTGCTGGTCGCGGCATTGCGGGCCTTGCGCCAGGCGGGCGACATACGGGCGGGCCGCGTCGACCTGCTCGCATGGCTCGACATCGTCGCCCTTGCGACCGTGTGCGACGTTGTCCCGCTCAAGGGGCTGAACCGGGCATATGTGGTCAAGGGCTTGGTCGTGGCGCGGGCGCTGTCCAATCCCGGCCTTGCGGCGCTCTTCCGGCGGGCGGGACTTGCGGGCCCGGTCACGCCCTATCATTTCGGCTTCCTGATCGGCCCCAGGATCAATGCCGGCGGCCGCATCGGCGATGCCGCGCTCGGTAGCAGGCTGCTGACCGTCGCCGATCCGGAAGAGGCTGAAACGATCGCCGAACGGCTCGACCAGCTCAACCGCGAGCGCCAGGCGATCGAGGCGGCGATGCTGGAAGAGGCGGAGGCGGACGCTATCGCCGAATTCGGAACCGGCGAAGGCGTCGGCGTCATCGTGACCGCGCGGGAAGGCTGGCATCCGGGCATTGTCGGCCTGCTCGCCTCGCGGCTAAAGGACCGCTTCGCGCGTCCGGCCTTCGCCATCGCCTTTGATGGAAACGGCAAGGGCACCGGCTCCGGCCGCTCCATCGCGGGCTTCGATCTCGGCCGCATGGTGCGCGCGGCGGTGGAAGAGGGGCTTCTTGTCAAGGGCGGCGGGCACGCCATGGCCGCCGGCCTCACGGTGCGCCGCGAGCGTCTGTCGGCGCTCAGGGCGTTCTTCGAGGAACGCGCGCGTGATGCCGTGGAGGCGCTGACCGCAGATGCCGAACTGAAGATCGACGGCGCGCTCAATGCCTCCGGGGCCACGCTCGACCTGATCGACCGGCTGGAGGCCGCCGGACCATATGGCTCAGGCCATCCCCAGCCGATCTTCGCCGTGCCAGACCACAAGCTGCGCGATGCGCGCGTGATCGGCGCCGGCGGCCATGTGAAGGTGACGCTCGAAAGCGCCGAGGGCGCCCATCTTGACGGGATCGCCTTCCGCGCCGCCGACAAGCCGCTCGGCGAGGCGCTTCTTTCGGCGCGGGGACGCAGGCTCAGCATTGCCGGCGCGCTGTCGGGCGACTATTTCCAGGGGCGGCGGCGGGTTCAGATCCGCATCGTCGATTCCTCCCTGCCTGTCTGAGAACCGGAAAGCCCCGGAGCGGTTCCGCCGCTCAGGGGACGCGAAAGCGCACTCTTTCTTTGTCTTGACGCATATTCGCGGGCGTCAGATGTTTCCATCTGGCTGCGAAATCCTCTATCGGCGGCTGCGGATCAGCGTCACCATGAAACGCCAGTTGACCTCGACCGCGCCGGCCTCGACAGCGATCGCGCGGCGCGTCATCGGCACATCGTAGTGTTCCTTGGCCGTTCCCGGATACTGAACCCAGCGGCGCTCCATGCCGATCAGTTCGGCCATGGCGTGCAGTTCCTCGCTGGTGTCGGCCAGCATGTGGCACATCATCATGCCCTTGAAGGGCCATTTCATATCGTCGACATAGACGGCCATGGCGGCTTTCGGGTGGCGTTGGCATTGAACCGGCCGTGATAGCCGAAATCCGCCGCTTGTCAAACCAGGCGCTCGGATCAGACCTGCCCTTCTTCTTCGTCCCTTGCCGGATTGAAGCTCTGCCGGACGTGCAGATGGCGGTGGGGCTCGGCCTGGCCTTCATGGGCGTGCATCGCGCCCCCGGTCGCCACCGGCACCACGGAGAGCGCGCCGTGGGCGACGCCGCGCTCGAGGAACAGTTTCTGCGCGGCAGCGCCCACCTCGCCGAGCTTGCCGCGCGTCACCTCGATCTCGAGCGCGGTCGAATGGTCGAGCGGAACGGAAACCGCGGCCACATGGCGGTCATGGGCGTCGAGTCGGCGTTTTGCGAGCCGGGTCGCGAGACTGCGCGCGGTCTGGTCCACCGTATAGGAAACGACGCCGATGCAATCGGCGTCCTCCGGTCCGTTCTTGAGGTCCAGCATGGCGCGGCGGACGAGATCGCGAATGGCCTCGGAACGGTTCTGCGCGCCGCTTTCGTTCATATAGTGGTCCAGCGCGTCGGCGATATCGTCGGACAGGGTGATCGTGATGCGCTTCATGGGCCGCCTCCGTTTCCGCCTGGAGCGCCGTGCATCCATTCGGATGCACAAAGGACGCTCTAACCTATTGAATCTACGCATCATTCTTTCCGAAAATCGATTCCGGTTTTCGGACCGATGCGCTAGAGCGCTTCCGCTCTTCTCCGAATCGCGAAAGCTCTCTATCTCTTTGTTTTTGCGCGTTTGCGAACGGAAAACCGGTATCCGCTTTTCCTGGAAACGCTTTATTCAAGAGAATAGCAGCAACAGGCGCAAATCAAAAAGAAACGACGTCGATCGGCGGCGTGAGCACAGTCCGCGTTCGATGGACTTCAAAAGGCCGGAAACATGTCCTGCCCGAGGCCGCGCTTGCCGGCCGTTGCGCATGGCCGGGAAACGGCATGCCGGGGCCGTCGGCAACCCGGAAGGGGCCTGCAGGGCAGACCCCTTCATATGCGCCGACGCGATCAGGCCTTGTCGACGGCGAAGCCGCTCAGCATGCGCCAGTCGGCGGGAAGCTTTCGGCGTTCTCCGGTCACTTCAACCCGCGCCTTCAGCTTGATGTCGCCGCTGGAGACGCCGACCATCAGCGTGAAGAAACCGGGTTCGACGATGCGGTAGCCCTCGTAGCCGGTGAAGTTCAGCATGTCCGTCGGCACCTCGAAGGTCACGCGGGCGCTTGTCCCGTGCTTGAGCGCAAGCTTGCCGAAGGCCTTCAGCTCCTTGACCGGACGCACCAGCGTGGCGATTTCGTCGCGGACGTAGAGCTGCGGCACGGCGATGCCGTCGCGGTCTCCGACATTCTTGACCATGAACGACAGATGCACGGTGCCCGTTTCGATATCGACGGTTTCGCTCTCCAGCCTCAAATCGGAAAATTCGAAATCGGTGTAGGAGAGGCCGTGGCCGAAGGGGTAACGGCTGCCGAAATGGCGGGCGATCGGCGTGCCGGAACTCTTGAAGCTGTGATTGTAGAAATAGGGCGCGGCGCCGACATTGTGCGGGATCGACAGCGTCAGGCGTCCCGACGGTTCCACCGCGCCGGTCAGCACGCTTGCCAGCGCCGTGCCGCCTTCCTGCCCGGAGAAGAAGGTCATCACCTGCGCCGCGATCTTCTCTTCCGCGCCGCCGAGATTGTAGGGCCGGCCGGAGGAGAGGACGACGATGACCGGCTTGCCGGTCTCGATCACGGCATCGAGGAGCTTCTGCTGCACGCCCGGCAGGTCCAGCGTGTCGGCATCGGAGCCTTCGCCGACAGTGCCGGTCTGGAAGATGCCGGACAGGTCGCCGACGCAGACGATGGCGACATCGGCGTTCTTCGCCGCTTCCACCGCGCTCGGGATCATGTCCAGCCGGGAGGAGAGCGAGGAGGCCTGTTCCAGCGAGGTGCTGTCGTCAACATCGCCGGGGAAGACCGGGGCGCCCGCCTTGCGCTCGTCGAGAATGTTGCAGCCGCGGGCATAGATGACGTTTTCCGCGCCGAGCTTCGCCCTCAGACCGGCAAGCGGCGTGACGACGCTTTCGACCTCTTCCTGGGCTTCGTTGTGGATCAGATGAACCGGGAAGGCATAATCGCCGAGAAGGGCGAGCGGGTCGTCCGCCGTCGGGCCGATGACGGCGACCTTCTTGCCGGGGCTAAGCGGCAGGATGCCGTTATTGTCGAGAATGGTGACGGATTCCTCCGCCGTCTGCCGTGCGACGTCGACGGCCTCCCTGCGCTGGAGCACGATCTTGCCATCGTCCGCATACGGGTTTTCGAACAGGCCGAGACGGAATTTCTCGCGCAATATCCGGGCGGCGATCTCGTCGATCTTTGCTTGCGTGATCAGCCCGCGCGAAAGCGCCTCCTTCAGGTCCTTGGCGCAATCGTCGCCGGGAAGCTCGACATCCAGACCGGCGTTGAAGGAGAGGGCGGCCGCTTCCGCGCGGTTCTCGGCAATGCCGTGATGCTGGTAGAGCAGGCTGACGCCGACATAATCTGCGACGACAAGGCCGTCAAAGCCCCAGTCTTCGCGCAGCACCTTGGTCATCAAGTGGTGCGAGGCATGCACCGGCTCGCCGTCGATATCGTGGTAGGCGGGCATGACGGAGCCGGCATTGGCGAGCTTCACCGCCATTTCGAAGGGCAGCATGAACATGTCGTTGAGTTCGCGCCAGCCCATATGGACGGGGGCGTGGTTGCGGCCGCCCTCGCTGGCGGAATGGCCGGCGTAATGTTTCAGCGTCGCCAGAACGCCGCGATCCGCGCCCTGCAGGCCTTTGACATAGGCCGTGGCGATGACGCCGGTGAGGTAGGGGTCTTCGCCGATGCTTTCCTCCGTGCGGCCCCATCGGGCGTCGCGGGCGACATCGAGCACGGGGGCGAGCCCCTGGTGACAACCGATGGCGCGGGCTTCCCGGCCGATCTCCGCGCCCACCTTCTCGATCAGGTCCGGGTTGAACGTCGCTCCGAAGGAGAGCGAGGAGGGAAACAGCGTCGCGCCCTTGATCATCAGCCCGGACAGGCATTCCTCATGCGACATGACCGGGATGCCGAGCCGCGTTTCCTCGACCATGAACTTCTGCAGCGCGTTCAGCGCCCGCACGCCCTCCGCAGCATCGATGCTGCGGGTGCCGAGAGGCCGCGTGACCTGTCCGAGGCCGGAGGACAGCATGCTTTTGAGCGTCTCGGGATCGGAGGAACCGGTGAACTGGTCGGAGCGCGTCCGGTGGTTGCCGTCTTCTTCAAGGAAGAGCCAGACGGCATGCATCTGGCCGATTTTCTCCTCGATCGTCATGCGGCCGAGGAGATCCGCGACACGTGCCTCGATCGGCTGCGAGGGGTCTTTGTACAGGCAATTGCTTGCGACGGTGTTCATCATTCAAATCCCGTATTTCGTGTTCAGACGGCGTCGGTCGAGCCCAGTTCATGCGGGCCGGGCACGCTTGGCAGGTAGGCAAGCGCCTCGCCCTCGGCATCGAACAGATGGCAGGCCGCGGGCTTGACGAAGAAGGCCATCGGCTTTTCCGGAACCTTCAGCACATCCTCGGCGACCTTGGCGATCATCGGCTTTTCCGTGCTCTCGTTGAGATAGAGATGGCTGTATTCGCCGAAATTCTCGACGGCGCGCACCTTGCGGCGGATCACCTGCTCGCCGACGTCGTCCTCGGCCGGATGCATGTGCTCGGGGCGGACGCCGAGCGTCAGTTCGGCGTCTTTCGAAAGGCCTTCGGTCGACACAGGCACGCGCAAGGTCTCGCCGGTCTCGAGCTTCACCCTGGCGCCGTCTTCATCGGCGCCTTCGAGCCTCACCTTGAGGAAATTCATCGACGGCGAGCCGAGAAAGCCCGCCGCAAAGAGATTGGCCGGGCGGTGGTAGAGCTCGAGCGGCGCCCCGACCTGGGCGATGCTGCCTTTCCTGACTACGTCCGGACCGGCGCGCAACAGTACGATCCTGTCGGCAAGCGCCATGGCTTCCGTCTGGTCGTGGGTCACATAGATCATGCTGGCTTCGGGATAGTCGCGGTGCAGATTGGCGATCTCGGAACGCATGTGAACGCGCAGCGCCGCATCGAGGTTCGACAGCGGTTCGTCGAACAGGAAGACGGCGGGCTGGCGGACGATGGCGCGGCCGATGGCGACGCGCTGGCGCTGGCCGCCGGAGAGCTGCTTGGGGCGGCGGTCGAGCAGCGGCTCGATCTGCAGCATGCGGGCAGCCTCGTTGACGCGCCTTTCGATGTCGGCCTTCGGCGTCTTCGCCTGTTTCAGCCCGAAGGCCATGTTCTCATAAACGCTCATATGCGGGTAGAGCGCGTAGTTCTGGAACACCATCGCCACGCGGCGTTCTGCCGGCGGCACGTCGTTCATGATTTCGCCGCCGATTGCAAGATCGCCTTCGGTGATCTCCTCGATACCGGCGATCATGCGCAAAAGCGTGGACTTGCCGCAGCCTGACGGCCCGAGGAAGACGCAGAACTGGCCGTCTTCGATGTTGAGGTTGATGTCGTGCAGGACGGTGAGCTTGCCGAAGCGCTTTTCGACGTTTTCGAGAAGGATCTGTGTCATTGTTGGTACTCCGGTTCCATCAGCCCTTGAGCGAGCCGGCCATCATGCCGTTGACGATCTTTTCCTGACCGATGGCGTAGACGATGATCAAGGGCAGGGCGGAAAGGGTGACGACGGCCATGATGGCGGGGACATTCGATGCGTACTGGCCCTGGAAGTCCCAGACCGCCAGCGGCAGCGTGCGTTTGTCGGTCGAGGACGTCAGCACATAGGCGAAGACGAACTCGTTCCACAGCATGATCCCGTTATAGATCGCGACCGTGGAAATGCCGGGTCCGGCGAGCGGCAGGAAGATCTTCCAGTAGATCTTGAACGGGCCGCAGCCGTCGAGCATGGCGGCTTCCTCGAGCTCCTTCGGCACCTGGCGCATGAATTCCGTCAGGATGAACACGGAGATCGGCAGGCTGATGGCCACATAGGGGCCGATCAGGCCGGCCGGCGTGTCGTAGAGCCCCATGGAGCGGGTCATCAGGTAGACCGGCACGAGCGTGACGTGCAGCGGAACGATCATGCCGGCGACGATGAGGGCGAACAGGCTGTCGGAAAACTTGAATTTCAGCCGTGCCAGCGCATAGGCCGCCATCGAGGACAACAGGATGATGATGACGACCGAGGTCGAGATCACGAACAGGCTGTTCCTCAGATAGATCAGGAAGGAACCCTCGAGCACCTCGATATAGTTGGAAAGGTTGAAGCTCTCCGGCAGCGCCCAGACCGGGTTGACGAAGGTTTCCTGCTGCGTCTTCAGGCTCATGAAGGCGACGAAGATGAAGGGTAGGGTGGTGACGGCCAGCCAGAAGGTGCCGAGCACCGGAATGGCGACGCGTCCGACCTTGAATCCTTGTTTCTTTTTCATCGGATCAGACCTCCGTCTCGAACCGTTTGGACAGGCGGAAGGCGACTGCCGCGATCACGGTGATGATGATGAACATGGCGGCGGCGACCGTGGTGCCGTAACCGAGCTCGAAGGAGGCGAAGACCTGCTTGTACATATAGCT
The DNA here is from genome assembly GCF_016598595.1 of Martelella lutilitoris. Classification (NCBI taxonomy): domain Bacteria; kingdom Pseudomonadati; phylum Pseudomonadota; class Alphaproteobacteria; order Hyphomicrobiales; family Aurantimonadaceae; genus Martelella; species Martelella lutilitoris. Next base: position 2,583,659 of record NZ_CP066786.1, on the reverse strand, counting down.
TGCCATCACCTGCGAGGCGTTTTCCGGCCCGCCCTCGGTCATGACGTAGATGAGGTCGAAATAGCGCATCGAGCCGATGGTCGCGAGCAGCACGGCGGTGCGGAAGGTACCCTGCAGGTGCGGCAGTTTCAGACGCCAGAAGATGGTGGTCTGCGACGCGCCGTCGAGCCTTGCGGCCTCGGTGATCTCGCGCGGGAAGGAGGCGAGGCCGGCCAGGAACAGAACCATGTAGAAGGGAATGTTCTGCCACAAGACGACGGCGATGACGGATCCCAGCGCATAGCGCGGATCGCCGAGCCAGTCATGCGCCCAGCCGTAAAGCCCCATGGCGTCGAGAATGGAATTGATCGGGCCGAAATTCGGGTCGTAGATGTTCTTGAACAGGACGCCGAGCGCGACCGAGGACATCAGGAGCGGAATGAAATAGAGGATCTTGAGGATCCGCGATCCCTTGCTGGCCTCGTCCAGAACGACCGCCAGAACCAGGGCGATCGGCAACTGGATGACAATCGAGAACAGCGCCAGCAGGATGTTGTTCCAGGCCGAATGCCAGAACACGCCGTCATGGAGAAGGCGGACCCAGTTGTCGAGGCCGACGAAAACGGCCGTGTCGCCAAGCCCGTTCCAGTTGACGAAGGACAGCCGGAAGCTGGAGACGAGGGGGTAGAGCAGGTAGACGGCCAGAAAGATGACCGCCGGCGTCATGAAGACGAAGGGCGCCGCGCGCTGGGCCAGCACCCATTTCTTCCGCTGCCTTTGCCGGTCGGCAGCCGTCCGCGTTATCGCCGTGGACATGTCTTATCCTTTCTCTCGCACGTTTCCCGGTCAATGCGGAAAATCGGCACAAGCAGCATGACGGCCGCCGCCGGCAGGGGCGGCGGCCGATGCGGGGCGCGTGCGGATCACGAACGCCTCGGGAGGTTTGGGAGATGGGCGCCGCGCAGGCCTTACTGCTGGGCCTCGGCCTGGGCCGCCTGTTCCATTTCGGCGGCTGCCTCTTCCGGCGTGATCGACAGGCCGAAGAGCTGCTGGACCGTGTCCTTGTGGACTTCGCCAAGGGCCGGCGGCAGTTCCTGATCGTACCAGAGCTGAACGCTGCCGGCCTCGCCGACGACTTCCAGAACCTTGTTCAGGAAGGGATCCTCGGTGGTGATGCCCTTCAGCGGCATCACGCGCTGGTCGGCAAGGCGGGCGGCAGCTGCATCGTCATTGGTGAGGTAGGTCAAGAGTTCGAAGGCCTTGTCCTTGTAGGGGCAGGCGGAGGAAATGCTGACATAGTTGTCGCCGAGCGTGCCGACCACGTTGGAGGGGTCGCCCTTGCCATCCGGCACGGACGGGAAGGTGAAGAAATCGACCTTTTCGGCGAATTCCGGGTTCTCGTTGCGGATGGTGGCCATTTCCCAGCTACCCATCAGCTCCATCGCGGCGCGATCGGCGTAAAGCAGGCGACGCGAACCGCCGACGTCATAATCGAGACCGTTGTAGCCGCGGGCAAACGCGTCGGCCTCGACGAGCTCCTGAAGCCGCTCGCCGGCCTCGATGAAGACCGGATCCTCGAAGGAGCCGCCTTCTTCACGCGCTGCCGCCTTGCGGAAGGCTTCCGGGCCGCCGATGCGGTCAGCCAGCAGAACGAAATACATCGAGCCGGGCCACTTGTTCTTGTTGGCAAGCGCGAAGGGGGCGATGTTGTTCTCGTTCAGGACGTTGATGACGTTCATCAGTTCGTCCCAGGTCTCCGGCGGCGTCAGGTCGAGCTCGTCGAAAATCTCGGTATTGTAGAAGATCACGGCGACGGCGGTGTTTTCAGCCGGCAGGCCGTAGATCTTGTCGTTGAAGGTCACCGGGCCGAAGCTTGCCGGCACGAAGCGGTCCTTGAATTCCGGGTTGGCGTCGAGATAGGGCGTCAGGTCGACGACCTGATCGGAATCAACATATTCCTTCAGCGGACCGCCGCCCCAGGAGGCGAAGATGCAGGGCGGCTCGTTGGCGCCGAAAGCGATCTTCAGCTTGGTCTTGTAGGCGTCGTTGGCAAAGTGCGAATCCTCGACGACATAGCCGGGGTTGGCCTCCTCGAAACGGTCCATCGCGTCACGGACGATGCCGGCCGTGGTCGTGTCCGAACGCAGGTCCCAGGACGTGATCGTCTTGGTTTCCTGGGCCTGGGCCGCAAGCGGAACCAGAGCGGCAACGGCGGCAGACCCCAGAAGACGGGTGAAGGTTCTGGACGGTTTGAATTGCATTGTGTCCTCCCATGCAAGACAAGTTGTAAATCTTACGATATGAGGTACGTTACCGGTAACGATACGATGTGTCAATCAGGTTTCGTTATCTGTAAACAAGCGATGGATTTCCGATGTGGAATCAGCCGTGCGAGCGAGCGGAGCGAAGGGCCGATGGCACGGCCCGTGCGTTCGTGTCGCTATTGTGACGGAACTGTGCTAATCGAAACCTTTGCCCGGCCGAGCGCTGGGGAAAGCTGCAAGGGGAATAAGGCGTTGATCGTTCAGGTATCTTCAGCCGATGCCGCGCGCGCGACGCCGTTGAGGGCGCGACGGGGGATCGCATTTTGGCGGTGAAGAAGCGGGCGGCCACGCTGGCCGAAATTGCAAAAGTCGCGGGCGTCTCGCGGATGACGGCGTCGCGCGCGCTCAACAACCAGCCGGGCGTTTCGGCCGAAACGCGCGAGGATATCCTGCGCATCGCCGACGAGATGGGCTATTCGGTCAATCCCTTTGCCCAGAAGCTCTCCAACGGCCGCTCGCGAATCATCGGGGTGATGGCCGAACTGCATGCGCCCTTTACCAGCGACATCGTGCTCGGCATCAGCGGCGCGGCGAAAAGCGCCGGCTACGAGGCGCTCGTCTATTCGCTGCCCGACCGCGACAGCACCGCGCCGAGCAGCGTGGCAAGCCTCTTGCAGCAGATTGCCGGCGGCATCATCGCCATCCTGCCTTACGAGGCGAGCTATCTGGAGCAGATCGCCAGCGAAGCGTTGCCGGTGGTGACGATCGATACGCTTTATGACGATCCGCCCTTTCCCTCGGTCGACGGCGACAGCTATCAGGGGGCGCGGCTTGCCGTGCGCCACCTCGCCGATCTCGGCCACCGGCGCATCGGCTTCATCTCCGGCGACAACCGCCTGCGTTCCGCGCGCGAGCGTCTCGCCGGCTATCGTGATGCCGTCGCCCAGTTCGGCCTCGACCGCGATCCGGATCTCGTCGTCGGTGGCGACTTCCTGCAGAAGAGCGGCTTCGATGCGGCAAAGCGGCTTTTGGCGTTGAAACACCGGCCGACGGCGATTTTCGCCGCCAACGACATCAGCGCGCTCGGCGCCAGCCAGGCGCTCAGGGAGAAGGGGTTGCGGATTCCCGAAGACATATCGCTGATCGGCTTTGACGACATTGCCATCGCCCAGCAGATGCATCCGCCGCTGACGACGATCCGCCAGCCGCTGCGCCAGATCGGCCGCTCGGCGATGAACACGCTTCTGGCCCGGATCGGCGGGCTCGATGCGCCGAGCAACCGGATCACGCTGCCGACCGAACTGATCGTCCGCCAGTCGACCGCCGCGGCTGGCCGGTAAGGCGCGGGCCGCTCCGGGGCTCGTCTTTGCTGCCTGAACGCGCGCCGTCCCGGACTGTGCAAATCGCCGCCGCCAGGCCGCCACACTATTGGTTTTTATTGAGAAAATCGCAGGAACAAATTGCCGGTTTTTTGGTTCTTGAGTGACAGATGTCGGCTTTTGCCGGCAATGGCGGAAAACGAGACGAGGAAAAAACATGTCCAAGCTTGCCACATATTGGAGCATCCCCGTGCATGTGCTGACGGCGAATGGCGATGCCGTCACGATCGAAGGTCCCGAGGAGGCCGCGGATTTCCTGCGGGATCATTGCCGCAAGAAGGAAGGCCGGCATTATCTGAGCGCTTCCGGCCTCTGCGCCGAAGCCGCCGCACACAACGGCAAGCTGGAGGTTTCCCGCGAGGCCTTTATCTCGGCCATGCTGGAGGCGGGTCTCATGCAGCAGGCGCCGCGCGGCGGTGCAGTGAGAGCGACGCGAACGACCGCGCCATCCGCCGGCAGTCTTGCCTGATTCTTCTGCTTTGAAACCTTCATCGAACGCCCGCCGTCCAATGTTCAGGAGGGCGGGCTTCATTTTGCCTGTCCGGTCGTGGCCCGGCGTGCCGGCAACGGTTCTGCCTACCGCAGGATCTGGAAGAAGATCGCGGACACCGCGGCAATGCCGGTTGCGGTGACGAAGACATTGCTGACGCGCCCCTTGTATTTGGCCATGGCCGGAACCTTGTGGATGGCGTACATGGGCAGCAGGAACAAGATCGCCGCAATCAGGGGCCCGATGAGCGTCTCGATAAGTCCGAGAATTGAGGGATTGACGATCGCAACGATCCAGACGCTCAGTATGAAGAACAGGACTATGAAAATATTGAGCTTCCTCGAATTTGTCTCGAATCCCATATTGCGGGCCTGCTGGTTTATGATGCCGCGCATCCCTTCCCGCGCGCCGAGATAGTGGCCGAAAAACGAGCTCACGATTGCCGCGAAAGACACGACCGGCCCCAGAAACGAAATGACCGGATTGTCGAACGCGTTCGCGAAGAAGGAGAGGATCGAAATATTCTGTCTTTTCGCCTCGATGAACTGTTCCGGCGTCAGGCACATGATGCATGAAAAGACAAAGAACATGACGAACACCAGAAGCATGGACGCCGTGACCCTGAGAATGGCATCGCTTTTCCTGACGGCGTTCGAACCATGATCGCGCCGCTGCAGCTGGGCAAAGCTGGATATTGCCGGGCTGTGATTGAAGGAAAAAACGAGCACCGGAAGCGTAAGCCAGATTGTAACAAGAAAATCCTTCGCTGACGGAACTTCAAACACAACGGCATAATTCCACCTCGGAATAAGATAGATGGAGAGGCCGAAGAGAATGACGATCAGCGGGTAGACAAGAAATTCCGTGACCTTCAGCATGACATTTTCGCCAGCCATCATCACGCTCATCATCAACAGGATGAGCGACAGGGACAAAAGCCAGCGGGGCGGGGGCTGAAGATGCATCTGGTTGACGATGAAACTGTCAACCGTGTTGGTGATGCCGACCCCATAGATCAGCACGATCGGATATATCGCGAAGAAATAGAGCACCGTTATCAGGTTGCCGGCAACCAGGCCGAAGTGCTCTTCGACCACATCCGTAATGTCGGACGTCGCGACGCGCGATGAAAGGACAAACCGGGCAAGGGCGCGGTGCGAAAGATAGACCATCGGTCCGATCAGCATCGTCACGGCGAGCAACGGCCAGAAACCCGATTGCCCGGCGGTGATCGGCAGGAACAGAATGCCTGCGCCCACCGCCGTTCCGAAAAGGCTGATGCACCAGAGCGTGTCCCTGTGTTCCCAGGAAACAGATCGCGAGGGTGGGATCGGCTGTTCTTCCTTGCACGGTTCGGCTTCGATGGTCATGGCCCGGGTCTCCTTTCGTCCGTCGCCTCTTCGACAGGTTGAATGAACCCGTGCGAACGGCCCTCTTCTGGTGGTTGACCCTGGTCGTTGCCGCTGGCTGTCGAAGATGATCCACGAGGTTCGCGACGGCCAAGAAAGGCGCCGTCACCGGAACAACAACAGCCGGCGGCATCGGGCTGGCTCACGTGAGATATTTCCGGCCAGCTCTTGTTTTTTCGATCCGCCGGAGCCGCTTCTTCTCCAGATATGCGGCAAATCGAAGGCAATCGCGCAAGCCGGTCGACCTGCTGAGCGCCCTGGCTTTCCGGTTCGTGCTTGTGGCGGATTGGATCGGGTCCGACATTTCAGGCTCCTGCGTGCAGACGTCGAAAATGCATTGATAATTGCGGCCCTCCGAGCCTGTCGAGACGTCGGGGCGGGCGTCGAGGGCAGGGATGAACCGGCCCTGGCCCCTCATTGCAGCAAGCCGTGGGCGCCCGCCCTCGACGCGTTCGAAGGGCGGGCTTTTTCATAAGCGTTCAGGTCACGAGGCTCTGGCCGCCATCGACCCAGATCGGGGTTCCGGTAACATGGCTCGCCTTGTCTGAGGCGAGAAACGAGACGACAGCGGCGATATCCTCGGAAGAGCCGGCTTTGTCGTTCGTCAGCGGAATGTGTGCCTCTGCGCCGATGCCGCTTTTCTCGGCGTTGCGAATTTCGGTGTTGTCACCGATCTCCGTATCGATTGCGCCCGGGCAGATGGCGTTGATGCGGATTTTCGCCTGGCCGAGTTCCGGCGCGAGTTGCTGAACCATCGCCAGTTGTGCGGCCTTGGTCGCCGAGTAGGCGGTGGCGCCGGGAGAGGTGAACTTGCGCGTGCCGTTGATCGAGGAAATGACGGTGATGGAGCCGCCGCCCGCCTTTTTGAGATAGGGAACCGTTGCCCGAATGGTCAGGAAGGTGCCCCGCAGGTTGACGGCGATCGTCCTGTCGAAATCGGCCGGGTCAAGCTCGTCGACGGGAGCCCAGACGCCGTTGATGCCGGCATTGGCGACCACCGCGTCGAGCCGGCCATGGGCGGAGACCAGCTCATCGAGCGTCGCGCCCAATTCTTCGGCGCTGGTCACGTCGGCCGAAAGCGAAAGCGCGGTGCCGCCTTCCGCCCTGATTGCGTCGACGGTTTCCTGGTTCTCCTCGGGCGTGTGTCCGAGAACGCCAACGGCCATGCCATCGGCTGCTAGGGCGAGCGCCGAAGCGCGGCCGATGCCGGACCCCGCGCCCGTCACGAGTGCCACCTTCTGTGTCATGTCTGTACCTCCGGATGATTGGACTGATGCCCGATCAACTGCCGGAGTGACGTTTCGGTTCCCGCCTGCGGGTCAGGATGCCGCGAGACGGAGTAGCCTTTCAGCCCGTGCCGCGATGGCTTCGCCGTCGAGCGCGCGGCGGCGATATTCGCGGTTGTCCTGTTCCTTGCCCATGAAGACGTGGGGATTTCGAAACCGCATCGGGCTCTCGCGGTAACCGGTCGCGCCGAAATGGAAGTCGACGGCGTCGGGTCTGACCGGTCCGTCGAACAGCAGGCGCGGGTCCGGATCGCCGCAGACCATGACGATGATGCGTCCGTCTGCGTGGCCGATCATGGCTTTGAGGACATCGATCCCGTCCTGCGCATTGGCGCGCTGGCCGGAGGACAGTACCCGGTCGACGCCGGCTGCGATCAGGTCGTCGATCGCTTCCTTCGGATCGCGGGTCATGTCGAAGGCGCGGTGGCAGGTGACGCCCATGGGACGGGCGGCGGCGACGGCCTTTTTCATGCGCGCGATATCGATGCGGCCATCCTCGGTGAGGAAGCCGGTGACCACGCCATCGGCGCCTTCTGTCCTCGCCGTGGCGATATCCTCCAGGATCGCCTCGAATTCAGCCTCTGTGTAGAGAAAATCGCCGCCGCGCGGGCGGATGATGACGTAGACCGGTATTGAACATCGCGCCGTGGCAAGGCGGATCTGGGCAATGCTCGGGGTGATCCCGCCCTCCGAAAGCGCCGCGCAAAGCTCCACCCGGTCAGCGCCTGCCTGCTCCGCCGCAAGCGCTTCCTCAAATCCTTCGACGCAGATCTCGATCATGGCCATCGTCCGGGCCCCTCAGCAACAGCCGCAACGCGTGAGGAAGGGTTCCTCGAAAGGACGCCGCCCGACCTCCATCGCCTTGCCGCCGAGATAGCAGGCGACGGGCTGGAGGATGCGTTTGCCCGGCCTTTCCTCGCCGCGCACATCGGAAAAGATGAAATCCGACTCGCAATCATCGAGCACGGAGATATCGGCGGGCGCGCCGACGCCGAGATGGCCGAGGTCGGGCCGGCGGATCGAAAGAGCAGGGCGGCTCGTCGACATGCCGATCACGTCGGGGAGCGACAGGCCGCAATTATAGAGCTTGCTCATGACGTGAAGCAGATCATAGCCCGGTCCCTCGACGGCGACGACATGGACATCGGAGGAAATAATGTCCGGCAGGAAGTTCTGCCGGATCGCCGGTTCCGCCGTTTCGTAGGAAAATGCGCCCATGCCGTGGGCGATGTCGAAGAGCACGCCGCGTTTGCGCGCGGCGGTGATTTCGGGAAGGATGTCGCCGTCTTCCGTCAGCGCCGAATTGGGCGAGGGGCGGTAGCAATGGGTGAGGATATCGCCGGGCCGGAGCATCGAGACGACTTCGGCATAGCTTGGCGGCGGACCGCCGATATGGGTCATCAGCGGCAGGCCGACCTTGTCGGCGGCTTCCAGCGCCAGTTCCAGCGCGCCGAGCGCCAGTTCGCCGGTGGCCGGTCCGCCGATGCGCACCTTGACGCCGATGATCCTGTCGCGGTTTGCCTCGATCTTGGCCACGCAGCGATCGACGGGCAGCATGTCCCGAAGCGTCGCCTCGCCGATGAAGAGCCCCTTGTCGAAGCCGAAAATGCCGGGAAAGGAAATGTTGAGAAAGGCCAGGATGCGATAGGGTGAATTGGCCATCACATAGTCGCGGAACCCGTCATAATTGCCCGCGCCCGCGCTGCCGGCATCCACCAGTGTGGTGATTGCCGAGCGGCGCGCGATCATATCCGGATCGACGCTGAGCGAAGTGGCCTTGTGATAGACATGGGTGTGGAGATCGATCAGGCCGGGGGCAACGATCCTGCCTTTGACATCGTGAACCGATTTTGCGCCGGCGACGGGTATATCCGCTGCGACGGCGGCGATCTTGCCGTCGCTGACGGCCACGTCGAAAAAGCCATCCAGGCCGTTTCGCTCATCGAGCACGCGCCCGCCCTTCAGGATAAGGTCATAGGCGGCAGGCGCTGCGGTTTCTGTCATTTCAAAGGACTCCATATCATGCCCGCCGATTGCTCGTGGCGGATCGTTCTTGTTCGTTCGTGGTGCTCGGAACCTATAGCGGCTTGTAGGCGACGGCCTCGATCTCGACGAGAATGTTGATCATCAGCTTCGCCTCGCTTGTGGTCCGCGCCGGGAACTTGCCGGGCGTGAAGAAGGCCGAATAGGCCTTGTTGAAGCGGCCAAAATCGCGGGCGTCATGCAGCCATGCGGTGGTCTTGCAGACGTCCGCCATTTCACAACCGGCAAGCCTCAGCGCCTTTTCGATGTTCTTCATCACCTGCGTCGTTTGCGCCTCGATGTCATGGGCAGCGATGGAGCCCTCATCCATGACCGGCACCTGGCCGGAGACGAACACGAAATCGCCGGCGCGGACGGCGGGGCTCAGGGGGGCGGCGCTCGGCGAGGTCTCGGGTGCGTGAAAATGTTCGATTGTGGACATCTTGTGTTTTCCTTTGTCTTTTGGATCTCAACCCTTCACCGCGCCGCCGGAAAGCCCGGTGATCATATGGCGCTGCAGCCACATGAAGACGATGGCGACGGGAATGGTGGCAACGAAGGTGGCCGCCATCACATGATGCCATTCGACCTGGTAACGGCCGGAGGAGAGCGCCGCGATCTTGAGCGGCAGGGTGTAATGTTCGGATGAGCGCAGGATGGCGAGCGCAAGCGCGTATTCGTTCCAGGCGCCGATGAAGGTGAAGATCGCCGTGACCGCAACGGCGGGGGCTGCCATGGGCACGAAGACCGTGCGGATGGCGTGGAAGGCGGACGCGCCCTCAAGCCAGGCGGCGTGTTCCAGTTCCGCCGGGATGGAGGCGAAATAGGAGCGCAGCATCCAAACCGCAAAGGCGATATGGAAGCAGCAATAGAGGATCGACAGGGCAATGAGTGAATCCAGCGCGCCGATGCCGACGACGAGGCGGAAAAGCCCGATCACCAGCACGACCGGAGAAAACATCTGGGTGATCAGCAGGAAGGTCTGGAAGGCCGTCTTGCCCTTGAAGTCTAGCCTCACCATGGCATAGGCGGCGGGAACCGAAACGACGATCGTCAGCACGGTCGTCACGATGCCGACCACCAGCGAGTTCATCAGGGCCGTGCCGAAATCGACCGTCTGCCACATGTCCACAAAGTTTTCCCAGGCAAAACGGCTGGGGATCCATTGCGTGTCGCCGGACACCACCTCGTCGGCCGGCGTCAGCGCGGTGGAAATCATCACCGCAAAGGGGAAGAGATTGATCAGCAGCAGCGGCGAAAGGACGATCCAGTAGATGAGCGAGCGTCGTCTGTCAGGCATTGGCCGGGTCCTTTGAAACAAGCCGCAGGTAAAGCGCCGCGAAAGCCAGAAGGAAGACGAACATCAGGAGCGATACGACGGAAGCCTCTCCGAGCTTTCCGTATTTGAACGCGATCTTGTAGAGATAGGTCACCAGAATGTCGGTGGAGTTCGCCGGCCCGCCCTCCGTCAGGATCCAGATGATCGGGAAGGAGTTGAAGACGTAGATCACGTTGAGCACGATCGCGATGTTCACGTAAGGCTGCATCATCGGCACGGTGATGGTCCTGAAGCAGTGCCAGTGGGACGCGCCTTCCATGCGCGCGGCTTCGTAGAGGTCGCCCGGAAGCGAGGAGAGACCGCCGAGGAAGATCGTCGTCGTGAACGGGATCGAGACGATGATGCCGATCAGGATCATGACGGTGAAGGCCGTCGAGCCGCTGGCAAGCCAGACGACAGGGCCGTCGATGATGCCGAGCTGTTCCAGCAGGTGGTTGAGGTAGCCGGTCTCGCCGTTGAGCGCCCAGCGCCAGACGACGGTCAGCAGCGACAGCGACACAGACCAGGGAAGCATGATGATGACGCGGGCAATGGCGCGACCGTGGAATTTCTCGTTCAGGATCAGCGCGATCCCGGCGGCGCAGATCAGCGTTCCGCCGACCACGAGAAGCGTCCACCAGACCGAGCGGACGGCGGCTTCCTGAAACAGCGTATCCGAGAAAACCGCTTCGAAATTGGCGAAGTCATTGAGGCCGGTCACCTTGCCGAAGCGGGTGACCTTGCGCAGCGATGTCTGGATCAGTTCCCAGACCGGATAGATGATGATGAAGGCGGAGAGGATGAGGCCGGGTAGGATGAACAGCACCGGCACCATCCTTTTCCGCCAGGCCGAAAAAGGCCCGGCTTCATATTCGGCGGTGGCCGCAATGCCAGCGCCGTTCACCCTGTCCGGATTGGGGGCGGAGCGTTGTGAAGAAACTGGCATTGCGGGCCGCCTTACTCGAGAATGTCGTTGACCCGGGATTCGATATCGGCAAGCGCCGCATCCGGCTCCATCTGGCCGAGATAGGTTGCCTGCAGATCGGTGATCGTGCTGTCGGCGATTTCCTCCCAGCCCGCGACGAGGGGCGCGAAATGGGCACCGGCGAGAAGATCGGTGAAGACCTTCAGGTCTTCATTGTCGGCAAACATCGGCATGGCTGCCTCTTGCCTGTTCACCGGCAGGAAGCCCTCGGCCTCGTCGAACTTGACGCGCTGGTCGGTTGTGAACAGGAAGTCGAGGAAGGCCCAGGCCTCGTCCTTCACGTCGGAGTTCTCGAACATCACGATCGAGTCGGTGACGCCATAGGTGGCCGATGTCGTGCCGGCCGGCACCTTGGCCAGTCCGTAGTTCAGGTCCGGCGCCTGTTCCTTGAGCTGGTTGGAGAGGAACGGGCCGGTGATCACCATGCCGAGCTTGCCCTGCTTGAACAGGTTTTCGATATCGGCGCGCTGGTAATCGGTGACGCCCGGCTGGGTCAGTCCCTCGTTGATGAGGGTCATGTAGATGTCCATGGCCTTGGCGCCGGCCTCGGTGTTGACGCCGGAAAGACCGTCTTCGGTCAGGATCGTGCCGCCATAGCTCCACATCGGATAGTAGAAATAGACGTCCGTTTCCGTGCTCTTGCCCTGGATGCCGTAGGCGAAGACGCCGTCCTTTTCGAGCGCCTTGATCGCTCTCGAGGCTTCGATCAGATCGTCCCAGGTGGCCGGCGGCTCGGAATAGCCGGCCTCTTCGAGCAGGTCCTTGTTGTAGAACATGGCGCGGGCGGAGGCGGCGATCGGCAGGCCGAATGTGGTGCCGTCAACGACCGAGGGCGTCAGAAAGGTTTCGAAGAACCGGCCCTTGAAGGCGTCGTCCATATAGTCGTCGAGCGGTTCGATCACCTCCTGCTCGGCATAGTCAAGGATCCAGCGCGTGCCGATGACGGCGAGGTCGGCGTTCACGCCGCCGGAAATATCGGTCACCAGTTTCTGCTGGAGGTTTGCCCAGGGCACCATTTCGAGCTCGATCGTGGTATCGGGATTTTCCGCCATGAACGCGTCGGCCGCCTGCTGGAAATACGGCATGGTCTTCGACGAATATTCCGGAATGGTGACCCGCACCGTATCGGCGGAAGCCGCGCCGGCGGAGATCATGGCAAGCGAGGATGCGGCAAGCGCAAGGCGCACTGCGCGCGGCAGTGCCTTTCTGGTCTGATGCATAATTGTTCTCCAGTTGGTCCCGGCTTTCTGCCGGTGTTCCCCTACGATCGGAAGCGTATTCCGAAGTTTCCAAACGCGTCAATGCAAAAAATACAAACAAGTGCAAATTCCCATATTGCGCAAACTGAAGTGCCGTGTAAGCTTTTCGAAAAACAATTGACCGACCAGACGGGACAATAATGAAGAGACTGAAGACGGGAACAGAAAGACCGGACTATCGCGCCATGTTTGCCTATACATGGGACCTTGCGGACTGGGCCGACGACGCGTTTGTCGAGGAAATGCATCGGCTTGGCATGAATACGCTGACGCTCGCGGCCGCCTATCACGCGGGCAAGTTCACGCGCCCCGAGGGCAAGGGGTCGAAGATATTCTTTCCGCAGGACGGGCATGTTCATTTCCGTGCGCGGCGCGAGAACTACGGTCAGATTGCCCCGGATACAGGCGATCTGGCGCAGCGACACGACATATTCGAGCGGTTTTCGGCGCGTGGCGACATCGCGCTCAATGCCTGGACGGTGCTCCTGCACAACAGTCATCTCGGCATGAAATTTCCCGATTGCACGGTCGAGAATGCCTTTGGCGATCGCTATCCGTATGCGCTGTGTCCGTCTCATCCGGATGTCCGGGAATATGCGATCAATCTGTGCCGCGAGATTGCCGAAAATCCGGGTGTTGGCGGACTGTCGCTGGAGACGCCCGGCTTTCTGCCGTTCCGCCACGGCTATCATCACGAATTTGCATTGCTCGGGTCGATGCCGGGCACAGAAAACTACCTGGGACTTTGTTTTTGCGCAAAATGTGCAAAAAACGCGCAAGGTGCCGATATTGATTTCGACGGACTTAGGGATCGTGTTCAAAGCCGTATCCGCCTTGCTCTGGAGGCGGATTACGAACCGGACCCGGATGCCAACCGGGCGCGTTTTGAGGGCGATCTCGTCACTGACCCGGACCTGTCAAACTTTCTGAAGATGCGCTGCGATGTCGTCACCGCGCTGGTGGGAGAGATTCGCGCCGCCGTGCGCGGTGACGCCGCCGTCTACATCATCCCCTCGGTCAACCAGCCGCTCGGTCTTTCCTATCTGGAAGGGTCTGACCTTGCCGGGCTCTCGAAGGCGGCCGACGGGCTGGAGGTCTGTTTCTATCGACCGCCCCGGCAAACAGCGCTGACCGAATATGATGAAATCCGTCTGCGCTGCGGGCCTGAGGCTTCGATCCGCGCCGTGTTGCGCCCCGCCGCCCCCGATTATCTTGAGGAGGGCGGGTTTGCCGCGACCGTTGCCGCGCTGGCTGACGCCGGCGTCGATGGCTTTGGTTTCTACAATTACGGACATGTGCGCCGGAGCGGTCTCGAATGGGCCGGGCGTGCCATGAATGCCTATAAGAACGGGGAACTGACATGAAGAGACTGGAAGGGCGCGTCGCGCTCGTCACCGGCGGCGTCGGCGGAATCGGCACGGCCGTCGTCAAAGACTTTCTGGCCGAGGGCGCCAAGGTCATCATCGCCGATATCAGGCAGGATGCGGTTGACGCGGCGGTCGCGGGATACAAGGCGGAGGGGTATCCGGTTGCCGGCGCCGCCGCCAGCATCACCGATATCGATGCGCTGCAGGCCGCCGTCGATGCCGGCGTGGCCGAACTCGGTCCGGTCGATATCGTGGTCGCCAATGCCAATACCGGCGGCGCCACGACCACGCTCGACAAGACTTCGCCCGAGCGTTTCCGCCAGGATGTCGCCGATAATCTCGCCGGCCAGTACAACACGGTGCGGGTCGTCATCGATGGCATGAAGGCGAGGAAGCATGGCGCGATCGTCATCGTCGGCTCGGTCAACGGTCTCGCAACCTTCGGCCAGCCGGCCTACAGCGCCGCCAAGGCGGGCCTCGTCTCGCTCACCCGCACCATGGCGACGGAATATGGCGAGCATAATATCCGCGCCAATATCGTGTGCCCCGGTACGGTGCAGACGCCCGCCTGGGACCATCGTATCGCGCGAAAGCCCGATGTGCTGGACGGGCTGAAGAAATGGTATCCGCTGCTCAGGGTCGCCCAGCCCGTCGACGTCGCCAAGGCGATCACCTTTCTGGCGTCGGATGACGCTGGCTTCATCTCCGGCGTCACGCTGCCCGTCGATGGCGGGCTGATGGCGGGCAATCTCGCCATGTCGCGCGAACTGACGCTGGAGGACCAGTAGGATGGCCGATCTCGTCCTCAACCAGATCAACAAGCAATATGGCGACAACCAGGTTCTGTTCGACATCGACTTGCGCATTCCCGATGGCGAGTTCGTCGTGCTTGTCGGGCCGTCGGGATGCGGAAAATCCACGCTTCTGCGCATGATTGCCGGGCTGGAGGATATCTCCTATGGCGACCTTCTGATCGGCGGGCACCGCTCCAATGGCGTGCCGCCGCAACGGCGCAACATCGCCATGGTGTTCCAGTCCTACGCCCTGTTCCCGCACATGACCGTGCGCGACAATATCGCCTATGGCCCGAAACTGCGCGGCGAGAAGGCGGACGAGATCGCCGCAAAGATCGAGCGGGCGGCAGAAATCCTCAATCTCCAGCCCTATCTGGAGCGCTATCCGCGCCAGCTTTCCGGCGGCCAGCGCCAGCGCGTCGCCATGGGCCGCGCGGTGGTGCGCGAACCCTCACTGTTTCTCTTCGACGAGCCGCTGTCCAACCTCGATGCCCAGTTGCGCGTGCAGATGCGCACCGAGATCAAGGCGCTGCACAAGAAGGTCGGCCGGACCTCGATCTATGTGACCCATGACCAGATCGAGGCGATGACGCTCGCCGACCGGATCGTGGTGATGAATGGCGGCCATATCGAGCAGATCGGCACGCCGCTAGAACTTTACGACCGGCCGGAAACCCTGTTCGTCGCCAGCTTCATCGGCTCGCCGTCGATGAACCTGCTGGAGGCCACCGTGGCCTCATCCGATGGCGGACCCATGGCCGTCCTTGACGATTCGGTTTCCCTGCCGTTGCCGGAAACCGTCAATGCCGAGGTTGGCGAGGCGATAAAGGTCGGCATCCGGCCGGAAAACGTCGAGCTTGCCGATTTTGGCGCTGGGCTGCCGCTGGTTGTCGACCTGATCGAGCAGACAGGGGCTGATACTTACGTCTACGGGAAGATCGCCGGTCAGGCGGTCGTTGCGCTTTTCCGCTGGCGTCTGGAGGCGGAATCCGGTTCAACGCTCTATGTCAAGCCGCAGGCGGGCAAGGAGCATTGTTTCGATTCGACCACCGGCAAGCGCATCTGACGGGCATGTGTTGTGGCCGCAAGGGCCGAAAAAAGGACGTGAAGCATTGAAAATCGAAGACCTCGATACGCCCGTTCCCCTCGTCGATCTTGCAATCGTCGATGCCAATCTGAAGCGGATGCAGGATTATTGCGACGACCACGGGATTGCGCTCAGGCCGCATATCAAGACCCATAAGAGCGTCAAGCTGGCCGAGCGCCAGCTTGCGCTCGGGGCCAAGGGCATCTCCTGCCAGAAGCTGGGCGAGGCCGAGGTGATGGTCGGTGCGGGGATTGAGGATATCCTGATCTCCTATCCGCTGATCGGCCCGATCAAGGCCAGGCGGCTTGCGGCGCTGGCCAGACGCGCGAAGATGAGCGTCGCCATCGACAGCCGGGCGGCGCTTGAGACGGTGGCTTCGGCGGCTCGGATGGCCGACGCGGATATCGGCGTCCTGGTGGAGTTCGACAGCGGGCTTGGCCGCACCGGCGTCGTCACCGTGGCGGAGGCGCTGGCGCTGGCGCAAAAGGTCGGTGAGACGCCGCATCTCTCCTTCGACGGGTTGATGACCTATCCCGCGAGCGAGGCTTCGGTCGCCTTCGTGAAACGGGCGCGCGACGCCTTTGCGGCAGCCGGCCTCGCGATCCCGAAAGTATCCGGCGGCGGCACGCCGAATGCCTTCAGAACCCATGAATTCGGCGTCATCGATGAGCTAAGGGTCGGCACCTACCTCTACAATGACCGGATGATGATGGGCGTTGGCCACGCCGAACTCAAGGATTGCGCATTTGACGTTCTTGTGACCGTCGTCAGCCGACCGACGCCCGATCGCGCCATTATCGATGCCGGCACCAAATCGCTGACCAGCGATCCTGCCGGCAAGGGCGGTTCCGGCCATGGGCTGATCCGCGAATACCCCGATGCCGTGATCGAGCGGCTGACGGAGGAGCACGGCATGGTCGACCTTTCGACCTCAGCGAAAAAGCCGGAAATCGGCGAACGGCTCAGGGTCATCCCGAACCATGTCTGTCCGGTTTCCAATCTCCACGACAGCATTTTCGTCCTGGAGAATGGCGGCGTTTCCGAGTGGCGCGTCGATGCCCGCGGCATGACGCGATAGGGGGCGTCATGTCGGCAGCCACGGACCTGCGCACGCTTTTTGCCCGGCGCAATTTCGCGCTTTACACGCTCGGAAATGCATCCGGGCTTCTGGCGCAGTGGATGTTCAAGACGACGATCGCGTGGCTCGCCTGGGAACTGACCCATAAATCGGTCTGGGTTGGCCTCGCCGTGACGGCGGAGATGATCCCGACCGTGCTCGTCGGGCTTTATGCCGGCGTCGTGGCCGACCGGGCGGATCTGCGGGCGATCCTCATGCGGGTCCAGTTCTCAACGGTCTGCATCTATTCCGCGCTGGCCTTTCTGGCCATGCAGGGCGCGCTGAGCATTCCGCTCCTGCTGTCGCTGATGGCGGTCAACGGCGTTGTCGTCGGCTTTGCCCAGCCTGCCGGCCAGGCGGCGATCACCGGGCTTGTCGACAATGCCGAACTTGGAACCGCGATCTCGCTCAATTCCATCCTGTTCAATCTCGCCCGCTTTGCCGGCCCGGCGCTTGCCGGCGGGCTGATCGCAGCCTTCGGAGGGGCTGTCGCGCTTGTGGCGACGGCGTGCTTCGCCGGGCTGTTTTTCCTGATGCTGATGGTCGTGCGCTTCAATGTCCTGCCGCGGCTTTCCGGGGATGGCTCGATCTGGCTGAAGATTGCCGAGGGAATGCGGCAGATCTTCGTGGAGCCAACGGTTGCCTTCGTCTTCATGCTTTATGCAACGGCCGCCTTCCTGATCCGGCCCATCAGCGAGCTTTTGCCGGAACTTGCCGACCGGGTGCTGGACGGCGGCGCCGAAACGCTGGCGCTCCTGTCCTCGGCCATGGGGCTGGGCGCCATTATCGCCGGGTTCGCCAACATGATCGGCGGCGCGCGCATGCAGGTGCCGCTTGCCGTCTGGGGGACGCTTCTGGCGGTTCTCGGGGCGCTGGTTCTGGCGCTGACGGAGAATGTCACGGTCGCGCTCATCGGCGCGGTCCTCTTCGGCGGCGCGCTGGCCGCCGGCGGGGTTGCCTCGCAGACCGTGCTGCAGCTTGGCAGCCCCGCCCATCTGCGCGGGCGGGTCATGTCGCTGCACGGCATCATCTTTCGGGTCGGTCCGGCGCTCGGCGCGGTCACGCTCGGCGGTCTCGGCGATACCCTCGACTTGCAGCAATCCCTGCTGATCGGTATTGCAGCGATGCTGATCGTCTGGGTGCTGCTGATGAAGCGGCGGGGCGCGGCGCATGGCTAGCGCATCAGCCCAAAAATCGGAATCGATTTTCGGAAAGAACGATGCGTAGATTCAATAGGTTAGAGCGTCCTTTGTGCGTCCGAATGGACGCACGGCGCTCTAGCGCTTTCGCCGTCGGCAAGGCGAAACGGGGAGGGTTTCGATGACGACCAGGGGCAAGAAGATCAGTCAGGCGGACATCGCGCTTCGGGCCGATGTCTCGATCAGCACGGTCTCGCGCGCGCTCGGCGGTGCGCAGCGCATCAGCCCGGTGGTGCGCGAAAGGGTGCGCCGCATTGCCGAGGAACTGGGCTACAGCGAGCGCGAAAGGGCTTTGCCCGCGCGCATGCCGGAGGCGGAGATCAAGACCGTGGTCTATCTGCCCATGCATCCGGTTACGGGCGGCCTGCATCCGATCTTCCAGGAAACCTATGACGGGATGGTGGCCGCCGCCGCCGAAAACGGGCTCCAGCTGTTTCCGAAGCTTCTTCCCGAGGAAGACCTGGATATTGATTTCGTCACCCGCCAGGCGGAAGAGCACGGGACCGCCACCGCCTTTATGTTCTATGTCGACCCGATCCCGGAAGTTGCTCGTTTCTTTCAGGAAAACGGCAGTCTCGTTCTGGTCAACAATGTCGATACCAGGATGCGCTTCGACAGCGTGATCGTCGACAATTACGCCGGCATGAAGCGCGCCACCGAGGCGATGCTCGAGGCCGGCCACCGGCGGCTTCTGTTCGTGGCGGGAAATCTGCGCTACAGCCCGCGCGAGCGCATGCGCGGCTTTTTCGACGCCGTGTCGGAGTGTCCGGACGCGAGCGGCGAGCAACTGGTCATCGGTCATGACCGCCACGAGACCGCGCTTGAATATTTCAAGCGCTATTTCGGCGAGCACGAAAGCTGGGACTGGACCGGCATGGTCTGCGGCAATGACCTGATGGCCATTGGCACGATGCAGGCCGCGCGCGAGAACAGCCTGACAGTGCCGGACGACTTCTCCGTCATCGGCTTCGACGACATCAGTTGGTCGGCGATGACGGCGCCGCGTCTCGACACGATCCGCTATGACCGCATCGGCATGGCCGAGGAGGCGATCCGGCTTCTGCGCCGCAGGATCGAGAAGCCCGATGCGCCGGTCATCAAGGCCGTTCAGGGCGTCACTTATATCGCGGGCGGGACGATCCGGCGGATGGGCGGCTGAACCGCGGGGCGGCGGCGCTCCGGCGTCGATGCTCCATTTTTCCCGTCCGGCGCCGGACATGACCTCGATCATTGCCGTTTTTTTGCTTCCATCAAGAATGGTGGCGATGAACGGCAAGAGGTCGGGCCGGACGGCCCGCGAAAGGCGCATGCCATGACGTCACGCGAACAGATCAGGCGACTGCTCGTCGCATTTCCCCTCGTCGGCCTGTCGGCCGGGCTTGCCGCGCGCTATGCCGGCGCCGCGGAACTGGCGGTCGCGGCCTTCTTCGTCGCGACCCTGCCGGTACTCGCCTTTCTGCTGGCGGATGCTGTCTCCTCTCTGAAGCGCGGCGAGTTCGGCATCGACCTCCTGGCGGCGCTGTCGATGACGGGCGCGCTCGCCTTCGGGGAGACGCTGGCCGCAGCCATCGTCGCGCTGATGTATGCTGGCGGCAGCTATCTTGAGGTTCTCGCCGACCGCCGGGCGCGCCGCGAGATGACGGCGCTGCTGGAACGCGCGCCGCGCACGGCGCTGCGCTATCGCGACGGACACACCGAGGAGGTTGCGGTCGAAACCGTCCTGCCGGGCGATCGCCTGCTGATCCGCCGGGGCGATGTCATACCGGCCGATGGCGAGCTTCTTTCGGGCATGGCCGTGCTCGACCAGTCGGCGCTGACCGGCGAGGCCGAGCCGGTGCGCCAGGCCTCCGGCGGAAGCCTGTTGAGCGGGGCGACCAATGTCGGCGATGCCTTCGACATGACGGCGCGGCGCGCGGCCGCCGAGAGCACCTATGCCGGAATTGTCCGCCTGGTGGAAAAGGCGCAGGCCGCGAAAGCGCCGATGGCGCGCCTTGCCGATCGCTACGCGCTGTTCTTCCTGGCCGCGACGCTTGCAGGCGTCGCCGCCACCTGGTGGGTTACCGGCGATCCGCTGCGCGTGGTCGCCGTGCTGGTGGTCGCGACCCCCTGTCCGCTGATCCTCGCCGTGCCGGTCGCGCTGATGTCCGGCGTCTCCTCCGCGGCTCGACGTGGCATATTGCTGAAGGGCGGCAGGGTCATCGAGGCGATCGCTTCAGTCCGTTCCGTGGTGCTGGACAAGACCGGCACGCTCACCGTCGGCCGGCCGGGACTGACGGAGATCCGGCCCACCGACGGCTATGAACAGGACGCGTTGCTTCAGCTTGCCGCCTCGCTGGATCTTGCCTGCAAACATCCGATGGCCAGCGCGCTCGTTGCTGCGGCGAAGCGGAAGGAGCTTTCGCTCAGCCAGCCCGAAAGGGTTGTCGAGACGCCGGGAGAAGGCGTCGAAGGCTATGTCGATGGCCGTTATGTAGTGGTCGGCGGACGGCGCTTTGCCGAGGCGCGCCGGCGCGGCCACGATGTTTCCTGCCGTTGGGAGAAGGCCGCGACGCCGGCCGGCACCTCGGTCGTCCATGTTCTGGTCGACGGAGCGCGCGCCGGCGAACTGCATTTTTCCGATCAGGTGAGGGCCGGCGCCCGCTCGGTGTTCGACACGTTGCGCGGCAATGGCGTGGAGAACATCGTGCTCGCGACGGGCGATGCCGAGGCGGCGGCGCGACACATGGCCTCCGGTCTCGGCTTCGACCGCGTGCTCTCGAACCTTTCCTCCGACCAGAAAGTGCTGAGCGTGCTCTCCGAGCGCAAGAACGGCGCGGTGATGATGGTCGGCGACGGCGTTAACGATGCGCCGGCGCTGGCGGCGGCCGACATCGGCGTCGCCATGGGCGCGCGCGGCTCTGCGGCCTCCGTCGAGGCGGCGGATGCGGTGCTGCTTCTGGATGACCTCGGCCTTCTGGTGCCGGTCTTCTCAATCGCCCGCCGCACCATGCGGATCGCCTACCAGAGCATGATCGCCGGCATAGTTCTTTCCATCGCGGCGATGGGCTTTGCCGCCGCCGGCTATCTCGATCCCGTCGCCGGCGCGCTGTTGCAGGAGGCAATCGATCTCGCCGTGGTGCTCAATGCCCTGCGGGCACTGTCATCGGGACGCGAAGCCGCCAACGGATGATGGCCTACCAGCCGACGGTGACGAAGGGCGCCCAGACGCCGGGTTGGCTCCAGGAGGAATGTTCCGGATCGTCGATCATCGCCAGGATTGACCGGCGGAGCGCCTTTGCGCCGCTGTCATTGTCCGGCATGTCGGCCAGCGCGTCGAACACGCCGGTCGTCAGCGCCGCCGACGGAACGGTGGAGGAGCGGGCCGAGAGATAGGCCTCCTGAACCCTGAGGGCCGCAAGCGTTTCAGGCGCAAACCGGCCCGGCTCGGCTTCATTGTAGGCTTCCGCCAGGCCGATGCCGGCCGAATAGGACGCGACCGCCTGCGCGATCAAGCCGAGCCTTGCCTTGGCCCACCCTTCTATCCAGTAGAATTCCGGATAGCGGCTCACAAGCTCGGGGCGATAGGCAAAGGCTGCCTGCGTCGTGTTGAGGGCCGCCGACGCATTTCCGGCATTCACATGGGCAAGCGCGAGATAATAGGCGAGGCTGGCGCGTTCGATCGGATTGCCGGGATTCCGGCCATAGACGGCGATCGCCTCCTCCATCACGGGGGCGGCGGCGTAGTCGCCGCTCTGAAACAGCGTCGAGAACTGCCGGAGAAGCGCCTGGAACGCGGTTTCGTTTTCCTGTTCCCGCGCCGGGACGACGCTGAGCAGAAGCGCAAGCAGAAGGATGCGAATGGCTGCAGGCGGCCTGATGAACCCGGGCGCTCCAGCGTCAATTCGCCTCCTGCCCTTCGGGCGCGATATAGGCGTCGAGCCGGCCTTCGATCTCGCTCGCCGCTGCCTGGTCGGTGACGAGCTCGGAAATCAGGGTTGAAATATCCGCGCGCGAGATATCGCTCTTGCTCCACAAATGGCTGATCAGGCCGATCATGGTTTTGTCGAAACAGCTGCCCTTCTGGTATTTCCAGGCCGTCTCGCCGGTTTCAGTGACGGTCTCGGTCATGCCGCAGCGCACATTCGGCGGCGGGTTGCGCCAGATCAGCGAGACGATGTCGGCGAGCGCGGAACTGTCATCGGCGAAATAGGTATGCGCCAGCATGTCCTCGCCGAGATCGGACATGTCGATCGTGTCGAACAACTCGTCCGTCGTCACGCTGTCGCCGCCCTGACCGGCGCGCGGCGCATTGCCGTGCAGCTTCCTCGAGGCGACCAGCGCCCAGTCGTTTTCCGAGGTGTAGAGGGTCAGGCGCTCGGCCAGCGGATGAATGGTCTTCATCATCTCCCTGAACAGGCCGGCATCGACATCGGGCGCGGCGAAGAACACCTGGCCGAAGACCGGATCGTCGCCTTCCTTGATCCCGTCCCGCAGCGCCATCAGTTCCAGCGCGTCGGTCAGCGCGCGGTTGCCCATGCTGTGGGCGACGATGTGGATCGTGTCGGCGCCGGAGCGGGCGCGCAGGTCTTCCAGAAACATGGAAAGCCGCCGGCCGCTGAGCCGGACGACCGCCGTATCGGCGACATAGCGCACCGTCTGGCCGGCGGACGGCCAGGAATAGAGCACCGGCACGCCGCGATAATCCATGTCATAGGCGAGCTGGGCGGCGCGCTTGGCGGCGGCATCGAACCGGGTGTTGAAGCCGTGGATGAAGACGACGATTTCCTTGCGCTCGCGCCCCGCAAGATCGCTGCTCATCTTCGAGAAATAGGCATCCGCCTCCATCGGGTCGACCTTCTGCACCATCACGTGTCTGGCGGGTGAGGGGCCGAATTCGAGCTTCCAGATGGAGGGTGTCTCGATGGCGCCCGGCACATGCGTATCGGGAATGGTGACGGTGACGACGCCATATTCGAGATCACCGCGTCCATAGCCGTAGAATTCGGCGGGGTCGGCATCGCCGGTGCGCGCGCGGTCCGTGGCGTAGAAGACGTCCACCGCGCTGAACCCCCCATCCTGACCGCTGCGCTTGCCCATGCGCGTGGACATGATCGCAAACTGGGCCTGGCCCGCAAATTCCTCAGCCGCCGCCATGTCGCCGCGCAGCCTGGCGACCTCCGCCTTGCGGTTCAGAAGGTCCGCCAGCACCTGACCCGCCTGACCGCCATTCCGGCGATAGGCGATCTCGGTATCGAGCACGCGCAAGGCTTCGCGATAGGCTTCCGTCTCGGTGTAGAGCGTGGCCGCAAGATCCAGATAGGGGAGCGGATTGCGGTCAAGCTGCCCGCTCATGCGGATTGCGAAATCGGCCAGTTCCTCGGCTGCCGCTGCCGCTGCCGCCGTCTCGCCGGCCTCGCGCAGGATCTCAAGCCTCAGCGCCGAAAGATCGAAATAGATTTCGGGGTCCGGATCGGGCGCAGCTTCGAGCGCTGCAATGGCCGCATCAACCAGGACAAGACGCTCCGCCGGAGCCTCGACAGCAGCCAGTTCCAGCTCGAAAGCGATCGGGTCGAAGCGTGCGGCTTCCTGGGCGAAGAGCGGCGGCGTGACAAACAGCGGAAGGAGGGAGAGGAGGGCAATTCGCGCAAGACGCATGTTTCAGGCCTGTGAAATTGACGATCGAATATCAGCTAGTCTATCGTCAGTCCTGACTAAGTAAACAGCCGATCTGCGCGGAAAGAGCCAAGCTTCGATCGTTCTTTTAATCGGTTGTATAATATTGTTGTTATTGCTCGGGAATTCTGCATGGGAAAACTGTTCCGTCTGTTCTTGCTGGCACTTGTCCTCGGAGCAAACGCCGCTCAGGCCGAACCCCGCGCGCTGTTCATCGGCGTTGCCGGTTATGATGATCCCGACATTCCCGATCTGCGCGGCCCCACCGCCGGCGATGATAGCGAATGGTTCGGTCTTTTCACCGCCGCGATCGCCTCGAGGCTCGAAAGCGGCCGGGCTCTGACCTATCGCCAGCTGTTCCAGTCGGTGCTTTCCGAACTGAACCGGGGCAGCGGCTTCGGCATGGGCGCGGTGCAGACCCCGCTCTGGGAAGGCGACATGATCGGTGAGCCGGTCTTCGGTCGGCAAGGCTATGCCGGCCCGGAGCGTTTTCTCGTCGATGGCGATACGGTCGATGCCCGTCGGCCGCACGGCCTGGAGGAGGGGACGGTGATGGCGCTCGTCGCCGAAATCGCCGGCCGGCAAGACGCCGTTCTCGGCTATGCCCAGGCGGAGGCCGTGGAGCCGCGCCGGGCCTATCTGCGCCCTGTGGCCGAGGACTGCGTTCCGCACCTCGATGCCCTCTGCGTCTTTTCCGGCAGCCTTCCCGAAACGACGCGTTTCGCCAAGATCGAGGCAAGCCCGGTGACGCTGACCGTCGCCTTCTCGCCGGTTTTCGACATCGAATCCGGGCTGCCGCTTGCGCCCGGAACGGGGATCGGCACGCGTGTCGCCGAAGCGCTCGAGGCCGCGTCGGATAGAACGGGAATCGGCGCCGGTTTTCCCGAAGAGGTCTTCGACGGGCAGATCGTGCTGAAGGACAACACGCTCTGGTTCGGTCCCGCCGCAACGATCGACGACACGCCGACCGGCCTTGCCTTCGATCTTGCCGGAGACGGAGAGCGCCTTGCGACGCTTCTTGCGCGCGTGCTTGAGGCGGAGCGTCTGGCGCAGACGCTGGAAGCGCTGGGCGAGGAGGCCAGCCCCTTCAATCCGTCGCCCGTTGCCGTGGAAGTGGAGCGCAATCCAAGTCCCATCGCGGTGCTCGGCGCCCCCGGTTCGGCCATCGATCCGCGCCGCGAATGTCAGACGGCGCTCAGAACAATGGGCGAGGCGGGTTTCAAGCCGCTTGAGGGCATGGAGGATCTGAAGCAGTGCGATCTGCCGCGCGCCTCCGCCTTTGCCCGCAACGAGGGCGCGACGTCGTGATGACAGCAATAACCGCGCGGCTTTCCGCATTTGCCTTCGCTATCCTTGCGCTGCCGCGCCTTTCTCTTGCTCAGGACGTCTCTGACGCGCCGGACAAGCTGTCGCCGATCGAGCGGCTGGGCGCCGTGCTCTCCTTCTTTGCCGACAATGCGACGGCGGCGGCAGCGCGGCTTGAAGTGCTGATGCTGGGACTTGATGATTTTCCGGCCGAGGTTTCCGGTTTCCTGCATGGGCTGAGCGAGGACGGCTTCAGCCTCGGGGCCGTGATCCTGCGGGTCATCCTTTGTCTCGGCATCGGCGCGGCCGCCGAGGCCGTGTTCAGGACGATCTTCCGCCGGCTGAGGGCCGGGTTTGATCCGAAGAGCCTCGCCCAGAGGATCATCCATGTCGCCGTCGATCTTGCCGGTCTCCTGATCTTCGCCATGGTCGGCGGCTGGCCGCTGTTGATGAGCGTTCAGGCCGATCCCGGCGCGCAGCTTTTCGTCGTCACCTATCTGACGGCTTTCTTCGCCATCCGCGGTTTCGCGCTGCTTGCCCGTATACCGCTGTCGCCCGGACGCGCCGATCTGAGGATCGTGGCGCTCTCGGATCCGGCCGCCGGCAAGCTCTACTGGCAGTCCGTCGGTATTTTCGCGCTGGCAATCTTCTTTCTCGCCACGACCTCGCTCCTGAGGCAGGCCGGCATGCCGGCCGACGAGACGCTGACGCTCTCGCTGTTCTCGCGCTCGGTAGTCACGCTGCTTCTGATCATCGCCTGCCTGACCAATCGTTTCTCCGTGGCGGCGATCCTGGCGACCGATCCGGCCGGGCGCAGCCGCGGGCCTGGCTGGAAATCGCTGAGCGCCGTCTGGCACCTCTTCGCGATCTTCTACATCTGCCTCTCCTGGTTCGGCACGTCGCTGCTTTTGCTGCTCAACCGACCGCAGGCAGGAACGCTTTCGGTTCTGAGCTTCATGATCATTCTGGCGCTCGTCATCGGCTGCCTGTTGATGGATGACTGGGCGGCGCGGGCGGATGCGCGCGATCGCGCCCGACGGCGGGCAGCGCTTGAAGCCGAACCGCAGATGGCGCTGCCGGACGACGTGCCGACCTTCGCGCAGTTCTTTGCCCGGCTCGGGCAGGCCGCCGCCGTGCTTGTGGCGCTGCTGGCGCTCATCCGCCTGTGGAGCGGCCCCTGGCAGGGGCTTTCCAACCCGCGCATCACGGCGATCATGCCCTCGCTGACCCAACTTCTCGTCACCTTGGCGCTCGCCTATGTCGGCTGGCATCTCGTGTTAATCGGCTCGCAGCGCATGCTGTTGAAGGCGGCCTATGCTGAAGGGACGGACGAGGCGGAAAAGGCATTGCGCCAAAGCCGCGTGGCCACGGTCCTGCCGCTGGTGCGCAACACCCTGCTGATCACGATCGCCTCGATCGCCGCGATCATTGCGATCTCGGCGCTCGGCATTGACGTGCTGCCGCTTCTGGCCGGCGCCGGCATCGTCGGCATCGCCATCGGCATGGGCAGCCAGACGCTGGTGAAGGATGTCATTTCCGGCATCTTCTTCCTCGTCGACGACGCCTTCCGCGTCGGCGATCTTGTCGATGTCGGGGTCGCCAGCGGTACGGTCGAGCGGGCCGGCATCCGTTCGGTCCAGATCCGCCATCCGCTCGGCGCGATCCATACCGTTCCCTTCGGCGAGATCCGCACCATCGCCAACAAGTCGCGCGACTGGGCGGCCATGTGGCTGGAGTTCCGGCTGCCGCTCGAAACCGATCTCGACGGGCTGGAGCCGCGCTTCAGGGCTCTCAATGATGCGTTCCTTGCCGATCCCGTTCATGGCCGGAACCTGGTCGCGCCGCTTGAAAATGCCGGCATCGTCATGATCGACGACAGCGCCATGGTGTTGCGCATCGTTTACAAGTGCCGGCCCGGAACCCAGTTTGCCCTGCGCGCGGTCGTCTATGACGCCGTGCGGCGCATGTTCCGCGAGGCGGGCATTTCGATCGCGCCGCGCGAGGTGCGGCTCCGGGCGGAACCCGATTTCTCCTATACGCGGCAGCGGGACGTCCCGTCGTCGCTGACCAAGGGAGACGGTGATGAGGGCGCCTGAAAACGCCGGCGCGGTTGTTTCCGAGGTTTCCAACCGTAGAGGCCGGTGGCAAAGTGGGGCCTGACATTTGTCAGATGAGACGGAAGGCGGGGATGGGATGAGAAGTCGGGGATCGCAGAGGAAGCCGGGGCAAGGCCTTGCCGCCGTCATCGTGGCCGTGCTGGCGCTTGCGCCCCTTCTTGCATCTGTCCCGGCAGCAGCCCTCGAGATCTACCGCAACGGCGTGCCCTATGACATCAATGCCGCGCTGCCGGACGGCGGGGCGTTCGACGCGGACGGCGTCGACCGTCGGTTCGACCTCGGGCCGGTCGAAGGCAATCTGCGCCTGATCCAGGACCAATATGATGATTGCGCGGCGCTCGTCGACGAGCGCATATCGAACTGGAAGAAATACGGTTTTGACGAGGCCGATCAACGTCTTGTGTCGGAGGGTGAATGCAGTGTCACAATACGCAATTCCGACACTGGCGAGACGGTGAGCTCCTTTTATATCCTGATTGACGATTGCGACTGTTTCTCCGCGCTGCACTTTCGCTACGCCGATGACACGCGCGATGCCTACGAGGCCGATGCACCGGACGTGATCGCCAGCATCCGCAGCAATAATGGTCTTGCGCCGCCTTCGGGCCATGCCGGGCTTGGCAACAACGCCTATGGCCGCGCGGTTCAGGCGCTTTCGGGGCTCTCCTGCGTTTCCGAAGACCTGTTTGCCACAATGAACGCCAATGAGCGCAATGCGTTCATGATGACCGCCTTTTCCGCCTGGTCGGCGATCAAGGTGGATGACATCGCCTATGACGCCGGGATCTCGGAGAACGATGGCTACAGTCTCGATCTTTCCGACGCCAATCTGCGGCGTGTCGCCGAAACCTTGCCGGGCGCGGTGAGGGCGATGGCCGACGATGTCGATCGCTACGGCAATCGCTTCTGTCCGTTGGTCGTTGGCATGACGACCCAGAACCTCGCTTACGGCTATGTCGGCCTCGGCGACCTGCGCGTCGCCCAGCGCGATTTCAATGCGCTATTCCACGACTATCTCCGCGTCGCCCAATCGCTGATGCAGCGCCATGGCTGCTATGATGGTGCGCTGGACGCGGCTTTCGGCCCGGCGAGCCGGGCGGCCTGGAACCGCATGCGCGAGGGGCTCGGCCTTGACCCGCGCGCCGGAGAATTCACCCCCACTGTTTCCGATGTCGCGGCGATCGCCGATATGCCGGTCACGGGCAGGGCTTGCGTGACGGCGGAAAACGTTCTCGCCACGAATGAAGAAGGCCTCCGGCTTCTCGACTTCCTCTATCTGCCGCACGCGCTTCCGCCGCTTGACCGGCCATGGGTTCGGGAAACGCTCGGCCCCGCCTTTGACCGGATCGCGGCGCGCGGCGAATGGAGCGCGCTTGAAGAGGAAACGGCGCTCACGCTTCTTTCCGAGAAGGTGGCCGTCGCGCCGGGCGGAGATCAGCGCGCCAGGGCCGTGGCCGAACTGATGGGAGAGGACGGCCCGGCATGGGGCGCTCCGGCCTATTTTGCCGCGATGGAGACGGCGGATGCCGGCGTCGCCTTCACGATCGAGGCGGCGCAGCGGCAGAGCCAGATGCGCGAGGAACAGGTCTTTTCCATGCCGCTCGGCATGTTCACCACGTCGGACTACGGGCTGGTGCTGACCGTCTCCGACCGCGAGGAGACGAGCCGCGTCGCCAATGTCGTTCTCGCGCATCCCGAAGCCTTTGAAGCCCTGACGGTCATCTCCGGGCCGGCCTTCGAGTATCTCATCGCCGAGCGGATGCTGCAGGGCGCGACCATCCACGGCAAATCCCCCGCCGGCGCGCGCCGCCTGCTGGAAGATGCTGCCTTGAAGGGTGCTCCCTATGCCAAGGCCCATCTGGCGCTGATGTTGGAATATGGCCAGGGCGGCGAAAAGGACGCTGCGCGCGCCCGCGCGCTCTACGAGGCGGCGGCTGAAGCCGGCGAAGGCTTTGCCATGGCGCAGCTGGCGCGGCAGGCAGATGGCGCCACGCCCGAGGCGATTGCGGCCGCACTTTCCTGGTATCAGGCGCTTGTCGATCTCGCTGGCCGGAAAGCCGAGGACTACGGACCGGATGCCGACTGGGCCTTCTCCCATTCCTGGATTGCCGACTTCCTTGCCAACCGGATGATGGATGGCAGCCCGGCGCTCCTGTCGCCTGCGGGAGCGATGATGATCGCGACCGCCGCCGACCGGTCCGCTGCCTTTGCCGCGCGGCTTGCCGAGACCAATCTCTGCGCGGAATGCGGCGCGGTGCTCGACCCGATGGAGGGCGCGAAGTGGCTGGCCAAGGCGGCCGAGAAGGGAGACGCCGAAGCGCTCTTCAAGCTGGCGCGGCTTCTCGATGCCTTTCCGGAGATCTCTGAATACAAGGCCGAGGATTTCCTTCGGGTGTTCAAGCAGCGTTATGAGGGCGCGCCTGAGGGCTTCGAGCGCGACAGCATCAGGCGGGAATCGGTTGCCGGCGCTGTTGCCTATGACATGCGCATGGCGCGCGCGGCAGACGATGGCGCAGCGCCCGTCGATGTGGCCGAGGCCACGCTGGCGCGCGTCTGCGACGATGACTGGCAGAGTTGCGAGACCGTCGCCAAGCAGTTTGCCGCCGGACGCTTTGGCGCCGATCTTGTTGCCGTGGGCTTTGACCGGCTGATGGCGCTCGATTCCATCGAGCTTGTCGACGTGCTCGCGGCCTATGGCGATTTTCGCGGTGCTGCCGAGCGGGCGGAGCGGGCGAAGGACTATGAGCTCGGCGCGTTGACCAGCCCTGCCGATGACCGCGAGGGAAGCAATATCCGCAACGCCACGATCCGCCGGCTGGTGGAAAACCGGGCGCCCGGCGACCTGCAATCGCTGCCGGACGGGCTGGTCGGCTTCCTCGGCCTGATGGCTTCCAACGGCGACAAGGCGGCGGCCGATTTTCTCCGCCTGATCCGCGCCGCCGATCCGGAAGCGGAGCCGCCGCTGCCGGACCTTCAGTCGGCTGCCGAGACCTTCGCGGCGGTGCGCGCGCGCGGCGGCACAAGTCTTGGCTTCGTCAATTCCGCCAGGCGCTACGGCGATGCGCTGCAGGCGGCCGGCGATAATGGCCAGGCGCTGGCCATGGAGCTGACGGCGCTTTCCGCCGAACTCCGGCTCGACCGGTTGCGCGAACTCTCCGAGGGGCCGCTGTCGGCCGAGCTCACCCGCGTCTGCCATCTCTCCAATGCCAGCGAGCGCGCCTTTGCCCTCGGCTCGGATTCGCTTGCCGTTCTGCTCGCCAAGCAGGCGATCAACCGGCTGCAGGGCGTGCGGGCGGACCTTGCGACCCTGCCGGAGAACCTGCGCGGCTGCTTCCGCGATCTGATCGCCGACAATTATCGCTGGCTTGCCGACCTCTTCATCCAGCAGGACCGACTGAGCGATGCCGAATTCGTCCTCGGCCTGCTGAAGGATTTCGAAGCCTTCCAGTTTACCGATCGCGATCTGGACTTTGCCGGCGATGCCTTCGCGACCTTGCCGCTGACGGAGGCGGAGACGGCGCTTCAGGCGGCCATTGCCGCGCTTCAGCCGCCAGCCATTGCCGATGTGCGCGAGCGCGACGCCCTGCTTTCGCGCCAGGAGGCGGGCACGCTCACGGCGGCGGAGCAGGAGCGGCTGAATGTTCTGAACGGTGAGCTCGCCGAGGCAGATGTTGCGTATCAGGCCGGGCTGGAGACGATCTTCGCGGCGCTTGCCGATCTCGAGGAGAGCGAGCCGGCGAGCGAGACGCCGCTTGCCGAGCAATCCGTCCAGGCGACCATCCTGTCCGGTCTGCAAACCAATGCGGTGGCGCTGCATTATCTGGTGATGCCGGATCGGCTCAACATCCTGCTGACATCGCGGGACGAACAACTGAGCTACACGATCGACAGCTGGAACGGCGAACCGTTCTCGGAGGCCACGCTCAATGCGGTGCTCGCCGATCTGCATCTCAAGTTCAACGATTTCTTCAGCGATCCGCGCGCCGAGAGCGAGATGCTCCATGACCTTCTGATCGGGCCGGTGGAGGACGATCTTGCCCGGATTGATCCCGATCTTCTGCTGCTCTCGCAGGACAGGCGGCTTCGCTATCTGCCCTATCAGGCGCTTTATGACGGCGCGGAATATCTGGTGGAGCGCTATGATATCGCCAGCCTCACCAGCAGCGAGAGCGAGATCACCGGCGTTGCCGTGGCCGAGACGCCCTTTGCCGGGCTGGGGCTGACCCGTGCGGTCGGCGATTTCTCCGAGCTGCCGGGCGTGGCGCTGGAATTCGGCGGGCTTTTGAGCGGCGACGAGCGCTACGGTTTCATGGATGGCGCTCTCGCGCTCGATGAGGCCTTCGACCGGTCAGCCCTTGCCGAGGCGCTGACGATCGGCGGGTCCTCGTCTGTCGGGGCAGGGACGGTGCATGTCGCCTCGCATTTCGTGCTCGGCAACAACGAGGACGATTCCTACCTTCTGCTGGGCACCGGCGAGCATCTGCCGGTGAGCGAGATCAAGGGAACGGCCGGCGATTTCGATTTCTCCAATGTCGACCTTCTGACCTGGTCGGCCTGCGAGACGGGCCGGGCCAATCCGGGCTCGGACGGACGCGAGATCGAGAGCCTTGCCAAGGTCACCGGCGAGCGCGGCGCCAAGGCGACGCTGGCGACCCTCTGGCCGGTGCTCGATATTTCGACGCCGCTGATCATGCAGCGCTTCTATGAATTGCGCGAATTCGGCGGTCTGTCCAAGGCCGAGGCGCTGGCGACCGCCCAGCGCGAATTCATCCAGCGCCGGATCGGCGATCGCGATGTGCTCGACAGGGAAAGCGTCGTCTTCCAGACCGCTGGCCGCCTCGGCCTTCCCGCCGATCCGGGTTCGCCGATCACCTATGATTTCGATCACCCGATCTTCTGGGCGCCTTTCATGCTGATGGGGAACTGGCGATGAAAATTAGAAAAGCCGCACAAGTCTCTGTTTTTATGACTGTTCTCTTGTCTGCGTCATTCGTTATTGCGCAACAGGATACGGCCGAGACGATCAGCGGCACCTGTTATGCGCTTTCCTTCGAGCGGGGCGAGAACGACATCCGCAACATGAGGCTGCGGCTCGATCCGTCTGACATTGCCGACAGTGCGCCCTATCTGATGACGCTCAGCCTCAGCTATTGGGACGTGCCGAACGAGCGGTTTGGCACGATTGCCGGTGTAGGGGGGTAATACCTTTGTCACACGGGGGTGGTGTGGGGTCTGAGCGATTAACTCGCTGAGTTTAAAAGGGAATATTCGCTAACGGCTTCCAGATTTGCGGTGCACAAAATGCAAAAGGCGGATCGAAAACGGCGAAAATCATCGCATTCTCGATCAGAATGCTATCAGAAAACGCCGGAAGCCGCTCACTTTGCGCATAAAGCCCTCAAACCGACCAGGGCCGCTGAATTGCAGGCTTTTCGCTGCTTTGCCGATCCGCCCCGCGCATCGCCGACACAAGAGCAGGCCGGATTTTGCGCCAAAGGTAGTTTCAATCGCAGGCGTCAAGGTCGGCAATCTGTGCCGACCATCAACGAAAACTGCCGACCATTAATAGAGCATTGTTTTAAATATATTTTTCGTTATTCCGAGCGCGATGTATCGAAATGGATGGTCGGCAGTCGAAGTATGCTCCGAACTGAAATACCAAACCTCAAAACGGCGCTCCCGGACAATAGGTCTGCTTCAAAAAATCGACTGCTTTTTCCAATCGGTCCGCGAAGATTATGTTGTCGACCTTGACCGTTCCGTTCTTCCCACAATTGCCGTCCTCTCGCACGATCGGGCATTCTCCAGAGAAGCCAATCCGTCCATCACCCCGGCTGGTAAAAACCAACGTGGCGAAATGGTTGAAGTCGTAACTGCGGCTTTCGTTCTGTCCGGCCTTATCGCGGCTAATGACGCTAAAAACGCATGGATCAGTCTGCTTCACAGAGATGCTGCTGTACTCTCCCATGCCGGCGGGAAAAGAATACTCGGCTGGGGCTGAACTCGTCTGGGATACAATGCCACTTTTATATGTCCCGAGCGAGGTGGAGCCGACATCTACATAGCTTCCATTCTCGATACCATAAAGGATAAACGCAACGGTCTCCTCGGCAGTAGGTTGATCAGCGCAAAACCCTACTGTTGGCAAGAGTAGGGCCGCCGAAACCACGATAGACAAGCACTTCATACTGCGCCTTTCCCAGCTGGATTTTACACAGGCGACATGGCGCACACGACGCGCCCCACCACGTTTACGTGCTCGACATCAACCGGGTCAATTTTGCGCGGAGGAAAAGCAGGTCCGTCTGCGTCAGACAGCAATGTTACGCCTCCGTCGAAATCGAGTTGGATGCGTTTAACGACCAAATCCCCTGCCAGCGACAACACATAGACTTTCCCCTCTCGCAGCTGCCGTTCATTTCGGTCTACGAAGATCACTGCTCCGTCAGTGATGGTAGGCGACATGGAGTCGCCATCGACCATCATGATCAGTGTCTGGAGTGGCGATAGGCCGAGTTCGTTCAGTATGCGCCGGCTTAAGCCAATCATTTCAGCGTTGCGTTCATCGATCACGGTGAGACCCGGACCAGCCGAAACCCTGAGATCCTGGAAACGAACGCTCACCATATCCTCAGTGTGAAGCGACTGGCTGGCCGTTGATTGCATATCGCCATCTGCGAGTTGCTCGACAGTCAAATTCAGAGCTTTTGCTATCTTAATGGCGTTAACACCTGATGGCGTCGAAGTTAACGCAACGTATTTGTTGAGGGTTCCGACCGGGATACCTGTCTTTTTTGCCATCTCACCGGACTTACCGCCTGCCTGGATGGCATCTCGAACCCTCTTTCGAAAAGCCAGCTCCTCTGGGTCTTCCTTTTTAGCCACGTGCACATCCAGTTATTCCAAATTAGGAATTGACGTAATTCCTAATTTGGAATAATTCTCACTGTGCACCCCATTGCAGCGGGGTGCTGTTGTTCCAAACCAACCTAAAGAAAGCGGGCGTTGCCGCGCCCGCTTTCAGGCAGGAGTTTCGCATGAGTAAACCGACCACCTGGACCTGGAAGAGAATCCTCTGGCAGATCCATGAGCGCGATATGACGCTCGAAAAGCTCGCCCTTCTGAACGGCCGCAATCCGAATTCATTCCGCAAGGTCTCACGCCAGAAGAACACGATCGATCAGCAGATCATCGCCGACTTCATCGGCGTCGATGCCAAGGTTCTCTGGCCGGACCGGTATACCTCAACGAAGCACCGGATTTACGATAGCCGAAAGTGGGGACCGTTAGAAAGTCAAAAATCGGATGCGGTTTCTGACAGCAGGAGGGCGGCATGACGGCTCTTCTGTCCCATGACCGGCCGGTTTCTGACACGGTCGGCGCGCCTCTGACGCTCGACGAGGCGATCGAGATCGCTCTGGCGTCACGCGTCGACATCGCGCCGGAACAGTTTTCCTCCAGCCCCAGGCAGCGCCGCGCGATTCACCGCATTCTCGACGCGGGTGCTGACAACGGTCCCGGCATCTTCAGTTTCGGCCACGGCGTTTCCTCTCCGGGCTTCGATATCGAGGCGGCATTCGATGATCTGTCGATCGACCAGAAGGTCATCGTCGCATTGGTCAACGAATTCGAGTTCGAGATCCTGCGGTCGATTGCGATGCGCTTTCGCCGGGAAAGGGCAGCGGCATGAATTCCGTTCCCATCATCGAAACCCTGCTCGACCTACTGCGCGAGGCCTGCGCGCTGATCGTTCTCGTTGCCTTCATTCTGGTGTTCTCGATCTGGTTCGAGCGCCTGGCCGAGATCGTTCTTCAGGTCAGGAGCGCGTCATGAGCCTTGTTGACTGGATCTGGATCGGACTGGCCGTCGTGCTTGTGCTGTTCGTTCTAGCGGCCGTGGTGGCGTGGTTCATCACCGATGACGGTGCGCGCTGATGTTGCGCGCCCTCCTTTCCCTTTTCAGTACGCCCGTCGCTCCGGGCATCGCGCTTTGGCAGGTGGTCGCCGTTCTCGGCGCCATCATCTGGATCGTCGACGCGGTGTGGCGGCGGGCGATCAACACCTGCGACAGAAGGAACTAAGGCAATGAACGATTTGAATGCATTGGAGAAAGTGATTGTAGACGCCGCCGATCTTATCCGCTCCACGGGCGTCCAGTCGCTTCGGGCAGATGGAGTCCTGTTTGCCGGCGTCAATGACAACCTCGGCGGCATCGTCAATGAGGCGCTGAAGACCTGGTTGCGGCAGCAAGTACCGGAAGGCTGCCACGACAGTCTCATCGACGCGGAGGCAGGAAAGATCGCTCTCTCCCTTTTGGGCGCGAAGGCGAACGGGCTGCCTGCGAAGGTCTCCGAGCTCATGTTCGATTGGATGACCTACACCCTGCAGCCGGTTCTTTGTGTCGAGGTTGCGAGAGCTATCGCTTCGGGCCGAGAGGTTTCCTCTGTCCATGCACGGCCTGCGCCGAATTCCTGACGAGGTTTGTTTTGCTTGCCGCCAATGATCTGACCAGGTGTTCGAGATCGGCGACGCGCGCTTCTAGCATGGCGATGCGCTGTTCGGTTTCTTCGCTCATTTCAATCGTCCCTCCGTATCTGTGTTGCGGGGTGATGACAGGTCTCCGGCGATGTTCCCCCACCGCCGGAGACCGCAACCATACCAGCAATAATGGCAACCCGACAGTTGCCGGAGAAGACAGATGACAATGCAAATCGGTGAATTCGAACTTCCTCTTGATCAGATCGCGATCCCCGATGATCGCGCCCGCGATTTTGATCCCGCCTGGGCTCAGGCGCTCGGTCAGCTGATATCTGCCCAAGGGCAGATCAACGCCATTACGGTGCGGAAATCGAACGACGGTTACAGCCTTGTCACCGGCCTGCGCCGACTGGAAGCGCACAGGTTGATCGGGCTGGAGACGATCCGGGTGCGTCTGTCGACGGCAGCCAATGACGATGAAGCCCGGCTCGAAGAGGTTATGGAAAACCTCGGCCGCAACGAGTTGAACGCGCTCGATCGCTGCCACCATCTCTATGAGCTGAAACAGGTCTATGAGCGGCTTCATCCGGAGACCAGGGCCGGCACGGCCGGCGCGCTCGCACGGCATGGCGCTGCAAACGAAATCTTTTCGT